>DATAWX010000138.1:0-37257 GCA_036266995.1 Pseudonocardiaceae bacterium
CACCGCAGCCTCCCGTTGCGCCGGATCGCATCACCAACCGGATTAAGACTATCCCCGATCACCCCATACACCCGCTGCACCCCAGCACCAACCACCGTCTCCACCAACGCGTCAGCAACAGTCATCCCCATCGTGAACCTCGCTTCGGTTGCGTGACCCCGCATTCGTCCTCACGCTGTCAGCGGCGGCTCCACGAGGTTGGCGGGGATCGGAATCCAAACGAATGACAACGAGGCAACGTTGTGCACCTGGATAGTAATATCCGACGAGCGCAGGGAGGGCGCGCCCGGAGCCGAACATCAGCCCATAAGAGGACAAAAGCCACGTCACGGCCGATCTGGCGACTTTCAGGTGAATCGGGCAGACAGACCCTCGGAGGTGCTATGCGGTTGGACGTCGGGCTCCTCGAACGCGCGCACGGTCGGGCGGGCCGCAGAATCCCACCGGTCGAAAGGCCGGTAGGGCGCTGCGGCCGACCCTACACCCGGGAACTCACGGGAAAGGCATAGACGGAACAGGAGTGGGAGTAGGAGCGGGAATGGGAGCGGGAGTGGGAGTGGGAGTGGGAGTGGGAGTGGACGGCGGATCTGCCCCGAATCTCTGGGCCGAACCGCCGCTCGGACCGTCCGCCCCGGCCATAGCAGAACCAGTGGTCATTAGCTCCAAAACTGCCACACCTGATGTCGTCGTAAGCACGAGAATGGACAAGGTGACCGCCCTGATCAGCCTACGTGCCGTGCTGTGCTCCATGATTACTCCTTAAAGGTCGTCATCGACCATGTTTCGGTCATCGCGCTTTACTGGGGTCGTCAACCTCACAACCGCGCCAGTGTGATTGTCGCGAGTGGGACAGTTCGTGCCATTACGGGCGTGGACCGACGCTACGCAGCACGTTTCAGTGAACGTAAAGTGCTTCCACAGCCCGGAGGTCTTCAGTGCCCAGTTGGCCGTCTGGGAGTTGCACACCAACCGCAGGTCGCGGTCTTCTCGGCTAGCGAATTCGTTCGCCTCGAACAGCGCGCGCAAGCCTGCAGAAGACAGGAACCGCACACCGTCAAGGTTCACCACGACGACTGGGGCAACGACCAGCTGCGCGATCAGAAAGGCGGCCAGTTCAGGTGCTGTCAGCGCATCGACCTCACCCACTGCGGTGACCACACGAGCGTCGGCACCGTGCTCGGCCGCCTGTAGATCCAGGATGTCGGACGACAACGGCCCTGCCCTGCTCAGCGTGCCAGGTAATAACGCCATCTCCAGCTCCCTTCTCTGACTGCGGTAGCGCCCCGGGCGGGACGCCGAATCTGCCCTGGCGGACCGGCATCCGCTTCGGAAGCCATGGACCGTTGGTCGCACTCAGTTACCCGGTCTCACCTGACAGTAAACGTGGCCTCTCCGCGGCAGGGACAGGTTCAATGCCACACCAACGCCGGCGTCGCGGAGCTAACTTCAACCGTGATCACCAGAGGGCGCCCGGCTGAGGTCGACTATGCAGAAGGGATTGCCGTCCGGGTCGCCGAGGACGATGAAGTCCGGCTCCGGCGGATACAGCCCCCAGTCGAGCCTGCGTGCCCCGAGTCCGACGAGCCGCTCAACCTCGGCTTCCTGCTCGGCAGTGGTATCTACGAACAGGTCAAGGTGAATACGCGGATGCGCCTCCACAGGCGACTGACTGCGCTGTAAGCCCAGCGCGCGGCCGGACCCGTCTGCGTGGTACAGCGTCACCCAATCGTCGCTCCGCCATTCCTCGGAGGCCACGAGGTTGAGCGCCGCCGTCCAAAAGGCAACGGCCCGGGGCAGGTTGACCACACCGATCACCGCGAGCCCGAGTCTGAGCACGAGCTCGAGGGTAGGATGCCGAGGAGGACTGGCTGCGGAGGCGCAGACCATGCCGAAGGAGTTGATCCCGACGCCGGGCTGTTCTTACTAGCCGACTCGGTGACCAAGCTGCTATGGCTTCCTGAAGTAGAAGCGCACACGTTTGCTGAGGTCGCGCAGGTAGCGGGTGAGTACGGCGTTCTGTGCGCATCCACCCAGCGCGCGAGGACCTCTGAGCCGACATTAGGATCCGCTGGTGGCGAGGGTTGGCGCGTACCATGATCGCCGAAACTGTGCGATGGCAGTGCGATTGTGCACGGTTACCGCTCACTATCGACGATCTTGAGAGTCGGCAGCAAGGCGCACGCAGCATTGCGGTGCGGTGGCCAGACGATCAGGCTTGGGTGCGGGTTTGATCGGCTGCATAGGCCGAGCGAGCGTCTGCGGTAGCGGGTCATGGTCGCAATCGTGGAAGCCCTAGCTGGGCTCAGCCGGGCCGGCTCGCCTCGGATCGTCGACTCAGCCGCCATGACCGAGCTGCGACCAGGCAGCCATGCCTGATGCCTCGCGGACGCGGTTGCATTAACCGAGAGTAAGCAGACTTATCCATGCCCGTGTCCAGATCTACTCGCGCGACCAAGGCGGCGCTGGCCTCGCTGACGGGGATGGACCGCCGAGGTGGTGGACTTCCTCGCTTCACCCCGCGCCAGTTATGTCACCGCCGCCAACGGCGGCCGCACCGCCATCTGACCCCCCCACACACACACACAACACCCGCCATGGGTAGCTCCGGGCTCGGCCTCAGCATCGACTCAGCTCGTAATGAAGGCGAGCAGATCTGCGTTGAACTCCTGCTCGTGGGCGCCGGTCAACCCGTGCGGCGCACCCGGGTAGATCTTGAGTGTTGCGTTCGGCACGATTTTCGACGACTTCAGGGCCGAGGCCTGAATCGGTACGATCTGGTCGTCGTCGCCGTGCAGGATAAGGGTGGGGACGTCGATCCTCTTCAGATCCTCAGTCAGATCAGTTTCCGAGAAGGCCTTGACGCAGTCGTAGGCCCCCTTGATGCCGACAGTCATCGACATCAACCAGAACGCCTCCCGCGCACCCTTTGAGACGTTCGACCCGGCCCGGTTGGCGCCGTAGAACGGAAAGGCCAGGTCGCGGTAGAACTGCGACCGATCGGTGAGAACCCCGTGCCGGATCTGGTCGAATGGCTCGATCGGCAGGCCTTCGGGATTGGCATCGGTCTTGAGCATCAGCGGCGGGATCGCACCCAGCAACACCACTTTGGCAACCCTTGATGTGCCATGCCTGCCGACGTAGCGGGTGACCTCGCCACCACCGGTCGAATGTCCGACCAGCACGATGTCGGTGAGGTCGAGAGCTTCGATCACAGCGGCCAGGTCGTCTGCGTAGTGGTCCAGGTCGTTGCCGTCCCATGGCTGGCTGGACCGACCGCCGCCGCGCCGATCATGCGCGACCGCCCGGAAGCCGCGCGATGCAACGAAGTTGGTCGAGCCATCCCACACATCGGCGGTCAGCGGCCAGCCATGACTGAACACAACGGGCTGGCCGCTGCCCCAATCCTTGTAAAAGATTTCGATGCCGTCGGTGGTCGTGACTGTGGGCATGACGCACTCCTGTCGAGAGTTGGGTGCCAACCATCAAGATCGGTTGGGTCTGACCCTCTCAGAGTGGCCCATGACGCTCTTCTCGGGCGGTCTGATTGTCGTCGTCCGGACGCAGTTCGGCGTGGCAGAGTGCCAGACGTGACCACACTGCCTGCGTGGCTGCTCCGCCGTGATCCTGGGCTGGTGGCGGTGCGGCGTGCGGCGCGGGTCACGATCGTCGCGTGCGTCGGCTTCTACGTCTGCCGGTACGTGTTGCACAACCCTGACATGGCCGCGTACGCGCTGTTCGGCGCCGTGGCGCTCGGTGCGCTGTCGCAGATCCCTGGTCGCCCGGCACAGCGCGCCCGCACACTGCTCGCGGTACTGCCGGTCGGCTGGGTGCTCGTCACGCTCGGCACGCTGCTATCGGTCAATACGGCGGCGGCGGCTGGCGGCATGTTCGTGCTCGGCTTCGTCGTCAGCTTCGTCGGCGTGGGCGGTCCCCGGCTCGTCGGTCTCGCCGCCGGCACCCAGCTCCTGTACATCCTGGCGTGCTTCCCGCCGTATGACCCCGGGTCGCTCGGCTGGCGGCTCGCCGGGTTGACGCTGGCCGTGCTGCTGCTCGCCGGGGCGGAACTGGTGCTCTGGCCGGACCCGACGCCGGTGCCCTACCCGGCGAAGCTGGCCATCGCGGTGTCCGCGCTCGCCGGCTGCCTGGTCGCGGTGGCGGACAGCTGGTCGGGGCGTCCGGGCGGTCGCGACCGGCTCGCCGCGCTGCTGCCGGACGCGGCCGACGCCGCGGAGGCGCTACGACCGTCGCGGTTGCCGCCGATGCAGCGGCCCGCGTCCGCCGGGCGGCGTGACCGGGCGCTGACCGCCGCGGCCGGCACCGCCCGGTTGCTGCTCGGCCGCACGGTCGAGCTCTCCGTCACCGACGACCACGACGCGGTGAACCTGCCCGCGGCCGCCGCGTTGCTACGGGAGGTCGCGTCGTGCGCTGAGGCCGCGGCGGCCTGGTTGCGCGGCGAGGGCACGGTGCCGGACACGGACCGTATCGTCGCCGCTCTGGAGGAGTTCCGCGCCGGCCGGGCGGCCACCTCGCCCGACGGCATCCCGCCCGACCGGCTGCGTCTGGGTTCGCTCGCGCTGAGTCTCGGCGAGTGGACCAAGTCGATGGTCGCCGCGATCCGGGTCGCGGCGGGTGCGCCCGTCGCGCCGGACACCACGCCGGCCTCGGCGCAACCAGGCCCGCTCTGGTACGCCTACCGGCGAACCCCGTGGCTGTGGTGGCACCGCCTGCGGGAGCATCTGACCCCGCGCTCGGTGTACTTCCAGGGCGCGCTGCGGCTGGCCGCCGCGCTCGCGGTGGCCCGGCTGCTCGCCGGTGTGCTGGACCTGTCGCACGGCTTCTGGGTGCTGCTCACGATCCTCACCGTGCTGCGCACGTCCGCCGACGAGACCCGCTCGGCGTTGCGCCCGGCCCTCGTCGGCACGCTGCTGGGCTCCGTGGCGGCAGCGGGCCTGCTCGTCGTCGGCATCCAGCCCGCGGTCTACGCGGTGATCCTGCCGATCGTGATGCTGGTCGGCTTCGCGGCCGGCCCACTGCTGGGCCTGGGCTGGGCCCAGGGTCTGTTCACGCTGGTCATCGCGCTCGTCTTCGCGCAGATCTCGCCAGTGGACTGGCGGCTGGCCGAAGCGCGCGTGGTGGACGTCCTGGTCGGGGCCGTAGTCGGCGTGCTGATCGGGCTGTTCGCGTGGCCGCGCGGCGGATCAGGCGAGCTGCACCAGGCCACCGCGAACTTCCTCGCGACCGCCGCGCGAGTGGTCCGCGAGACGGTGGCCGTGGTCGCCGAAGGCGCCCGCCCTGCCGACGCGCTCCCGCAGGCCCGCGCAGCCGGCCAGCTCGCCGAGGCGTCGTACGCGCTCTACCAGAGCGAGCGTCACCCGCCGGCAAGGGTCGACTGGCAAGCGACGCTCGTCGCGGGCCACCATGCTGTGCGCGGGGCGGAGGCGCTCGTCCGCTCCTGCCCCACCGGCGGGCTGCTGCCGTGCGTCGCGCTCCTGACCGCATCCGCCGCCGACGTCGCCGCCCGCTACGAACGCGTCGCCGACGGACTCCGGCGCCGGGACCGAACCGCCGTGACCGACCGGCCGGCAGACTCGCCACCCGCCGAGTGGCCCACCAACCTCGGCCAAGACCTGTACAACCTCGCCGATCTGCACGTCTGGCTCGACGGCTTGCGCGACGACCTCGGCCGGATCGTCAGCACGCCGGAGCCCGCGCCGTCCGGTGCCTCCACCGAGCTGGGTATCCGTGTCGCCCGCCTGGCCGACGGTGCGACGAGCTGACTCGACGCGCTGCGCACCGTTCGCAGCCATGTTCGACCCGCCGCCGCCGGATCCCAGGGCTGACGGACCCAACCCGACAAAGGATCAGCCTAGCGGCTCGCCACTGAGGAAACTCTGGGCTAGCGCGCCCGGGGACGCAGGCCAGCGCGCTGGGCGGGATCAGCCCAGCCCGATAGTGATACGGGGATGCTGAGCCAGATCCAACCAGCGCAGCAGGGCTACCTCAGAGGCTCGGGGCACCTCCACGCAGCCCTGCGAGGGCGCCCCGGCGTCGACATGCACGAAAAACGCCGAGCCTGCCCCCGGGCGTACCGGCGCGGTGTTGTACCCGATCATCACCGCGTAGTCGTAACTCGGCCCGGCCCGGCCCAGGTTCTCCCCCGCGCTCTCATTGAAGTCGCAAGCCCCCGGCGCACAGTGTCGATAGGTGTTATAGCTCGGGCTGCGCTGGTCGCTGACCCACCAGTCGCTGGTACCGACCTGGCGATACGGCATTCGGGTGCCGGGGTTGGGCTGCCTACCGAACGCGGACGGCAAATCAAACGTCCCTCGCGGGGTACGGTTGAGCCCCTCTTGGGTGGTGCCGACACCCGCGGTGCCCACCCGCACGGTGACCGGACCGAGCACACTGCCCCACTGACCGCCCGATTCCCGCCGCCACCCCCGCAAGACACCGGAGGTACTGCTGGCGCTGGGCACCAACACGGTGACCAACTGATCGCTCCCAGCCGGCGGAACCGGGACACCCGGCGGAAGGCCCGAGCCTGCCATAGTCGCGCTAGTTGCAGGGACTACCGACCTGACAGAAAGGGGCTGCACCTCAGTGCCCGCGCTGCCGGCCAGGCCAAGTGCGATCGCCATCGCCCACACCACACGCCAGACCCGGAATCCGCCCACCCGTGCAGTGTGTCAAGCGCCGCATGCGCGCCTGGACCCGGCTCAACGGATGTCGCGCAGCTACGAGTAAACGTCTATGTCGGCCGAGCCGACACGGCCCGCGGCGCCGAGTGCGGCCAGCGCGGTGCTGAGCGGGGCACGTACTTGCTGCCCTGGCGGACAATCGTTGGCACCTCTACGGTGTGGTCTTCGTCGGTCGGGCCGCCCATGATCTACTGCACTGTTCGACGTTCTGCACATCTGCACACAGCGCGGCTCTCAAGATCGCCGTTAGTGAGCCGTGACCGTGCAGAATCGCACTGTCATCACTCAGTTTCGACGATCATGGCAAGTGAAGGGGCCGTTGGGCATGATCGCCGAGTCCGAGTCGGTGGCGTCAGACAGAACACAAGATCTACAAGTGAGTCCCACGGGCAAGCCCACGGCTGATCGGGCAACAGCACTTCCACCGGGATGGCCGCGCCGCTGCTGTGCAGCGTGGAGATTCCCAAGGGATCATGAATCAGGGTCGGTCCCACGGCCCTGGCCGTCAGTCCCATCGTCCGTGGACGCTGTGGCAGCGAATTCACCGGACGCAGGAAAGGGTCAGGATTGAGGCGCGGGGCTGACGAGGTGGAGCTTCTCGAGTGCGCGGAAAGTGTCGGAAACTCGCCAAGCGGGCGCTCCGGGTACCAGTCGCCACCCGGTCAGCAGCGGTAGCAGCTGCCGCAAGGTCTCCTGGGCCTCCAAGCGAGACAGGGCAGCTCCGAGGCAGAAGTGTGGTCCCGCACCGAAAGCGAGATGCGCGGGAGTTCGGGTGATGTCGAAGCACTCGGGGTCGCGGAACTGCTCCGGATCCCGGTTCACCGCGCCAAGCAGAACGAGCACGCGCTGGCCGGCGCGGATGGTGTGCCCGCCTAGTTGCCGGTCGACGAGGTTGGTCCGGCCGACGATCTTGGCGGGGCACTCGAACCGAAGTATCTCCTCGATCGCCGGCTTGATCAGCGCGGGATCACGCTGGAGCAGACGGAGTTGGTCGGGGTGTTCCATCAGGGTGAGAACGCCGTTGCCGATCAGGCTGGCGGTGGTTTCGTGCCCCGCGGTGAGCAGCAGGATGCAGGTGGCGAGCACTTCGTCGAGTCCCAGTGCGTCGCCGTCGTCGTCTTCGAGGCGCAGCAACTGGCTGGCCAGATCCTCGCCGGGCCAGTGACGGCGGTCGCCGAGGATGGGCAGAAGATGCAGCGCGAGGCTGGCGGTGGCCTCCTCGGCCGCGAGAACAGCCTCCTCGTCGGGGTCGTACTCGAGTATTCCCACCAGCTTGGGGGTCTCGGTGCGCAACAGCTGCGCGCCCTCGATGTCGACGTCGAGCAGCTCGCACATCACGGCGAGCGGGATCGGATAGCCGATGTCGGCGACGACGTCGACCTCATCCGCCGTGTCGAGATCGGCAAGGGCGGCCTTGACCATCGCGGTGATCCGGGGGTACAGCGCGTCGATGGATCGGGGGGTGAATGCCGGGGCGAGCAGCCGCCGGAGCCGAGTGTGGTCGGGCGGGTCCATTGTTAACAGCGTGCGCAGCGCTTGGGTTCCGGGTTCGGCGCGATCGAACCGGGCGGCCAGCGCGGGGTTGCGGTTCGGGTCGCTGCTCCACCCCGGACCGCGCAGGACGGCGCTCGCCTCGGCGTAGGAGGTGACCAGGAACGCGTCCAGGTCGCCGTCCCAGTGCACCGGATGCTGTTCGCGCAGCGCGCGATAGGCCGGGTACGGATCAACGGTGGAGATCATCATGGTCTGAGCCCCCGTCGCGCCCAATGTTCGACGTCGAGCTTGCCGATCTCGCTGGCCGGCGGCCCGTTCTCGTCCCATTCGCTGCGGATCGCCGCCCACGGACCGGTGGCTTGCAGTTCGGCCAGCAGAGCGGTGAGTCCGAGGTCGATGCGGCTGAGGAACACATACTCGCGGGGCAACTCGAAGCGGCGCATCACCGACCCGGCTGCGCCCTGGCGGGCGAAGATCCCTTGCACCATGGACGCGGCGTAGGCCGACGTGTAGGTGAAGGGCTGCTCGGCCACCAGCGGCTGCAGCTTGTCGCGGTACCACTCGAGCAGTTCAGCCGGCGTGGGTGCGTCAGCGGCGGTCAGGAAACCGATCTCGACGAAGGCATCCCACAAGGCGGCGGCATCGTCGGCGATCGCGGCGGCGACGACCCGTTGCATCAGCGTGACCTGTGTTGCGGAGAACCGGTTGACGCAACCGAAATCCAAGAACGTCACCGCTCCGTCATCGTGGAACAGGTAGTTGCCCGGATGGGGGTCGGCGTGGAACCTGCGCACCCTTCGCAGGCTGCCCAGAGCGAACCGGTAGATCACCTCGCCCCACCGGTCCCGCAACTGTTGATCCGCCTGCAGCGCCTGCGACCAGCGCATGCCCTCCACCAGATCCATCGTGAGCACCCGGCGGGTCGACAGCTGCGGCAACACCTCGGGGATGCGGATGAACGGATGATCCCGGTACGCGTCAGCGAAGTCGGTCTGGTGGGCGGCCTCGATCCGGTAGTCGATCTCTTCACCGATCCGGGCCGCCACTTCCCGGGCCACCGCGCGCACATCGAGCCGATTGGAGCCGGGCATTATCGCCCCAACCAGCTGCAAGAATGTGGCCAGCAACTCGGTGTTGTCCAGATCCGCTCGGATGGCCTGATCGACTCCGGGATACTGCACCTTGACCGCCACTCGCCGCCCGTCGGTCAGCCGCGCCGCGTGAACCTGCCCAATCGACGCCGCCGCAAACGCATGCGGGTCGAACTCCGCGAAGACCTCCTCCGGGGGCGCGCCCAGCTCCGCCTCCACCACCGCCGCGGCCAGTTCGGGGGCCATCGGCGGGGCGTCGGCCTGTAGCCGGGCCATCGCAGCCTGGTAGACGCGCTGCCGCTCCGGGGGGACCAGCGAGCCGAGCGCGACGAAGGACAGCACCTGGCCCGCCTTCATCAGCACGCCTTTGGAGTGGCCCAGCATCGCGGCGTAGCGCTCACTGGTCCGCTCGTGGAACTCGGCGCTGTCCTCGCCGGTCAACCGCTTGCGCAGGGCGGCGACCACCGCCTCACCGGCGGTCCGGCCCGCCAGCCCGGCCAGGGGGACCGTGCGGCTCAGCCGACTTCGACCATGCGCGCTCATCGCGGCTCCTCAGTTGACGCTTGACGTGCCTAAGTAAATACTTTGGGGCCATGGGCGATCTGTCAACCGTGGCATCAAACGGGGCGACTAGGGATCGCATCATCGACGCGGCGATGGAGCTGTTCAGCGAGCACGGCTACCGCGGTACCAGCATCACCCGGATCGAAGAAGCTGCCGGGCTCAGCCCTGGCGCCGGCGGCATCTACCACCATTTTCCGTCCAAGGAAGCACTCCTGACCGCTGGAGTCGAACGGCAGCTGAGCCGCCTGGCCGCCCTCCGCGACATTCGCCGGCTGTTCGCCGACCTCGGAGATCTGCACACCGAACTCACCCTCGCCGCTCGATACGTTCTTGCCGAGCTCGACCAGGAAGCCCAGCTGCTGCGGCTGCTCGCCAGCGAGGCTCGGCATGGGCCGAGAATCCTCACCGACGCCGTCGCCCAGGTCGTCGAGGCGACCTACCGCGAGTTCGCTGAGTGGATCATCGACCGATCTGGGACGGTGGTCTCTGCCCAACAGGCTGATGCCATCGCGACGATCGGGCTCGGCGCTCTGATCTCTGCACGACTACTTCCCAACCTGCTGGGCACCCCGCCCAGCAGGGTCGACGACAACGCCATCGTGCAAACCTGGGTAAGCGCGCTAGAGCACCTGCTGACCACGGCCATACCCAACGTCAGTGCATAACCAGAGCTCCCACGCTTGCCGCGGCCTCCACCGGCACGATGAGGGAGGAGCGGCGGGCCCGGGTCGCGCTGCAGGAGTCACCGAACCCGGCCAGATAGACCGTGTCCCGGTACTCCATGGATTCCCGCACGCCCCACAACGGCCCATCCGGGCCCGGCGCGACCCGCTTGAAGCTGAAGCCCCGGCATTTGGCGAGGTCGAGCAGTCACATCGTCGCCATGAGATCCGGGCTCATCGGGCTTGCGCCAGGATCGATTCGGCCAGGGCGACCATGTCGGTCTGGCTCAAGTTGACTCCGGGCGCGCCCAAGCCATGTATCGACCATGATCCGTTTTCCTCGCGAATGATCACCAATGTGGTGCTGCTGCGGTCGTCGCTGCGCCGGCCCTGAGCGACGAGCCGGACGCGCTCCCCGGGGACGCGGTCGGTCACCTTGATCATCCCATTACGATCGAGCATGAGGGTGCTGCGATCACCGGGGTCCGCGGCTGGCGCAAACCGGTGGCCTTACGCAACTTGCGCGGGTCGCCACGGAGTTGTCCGCGCGCCGCATCGTGCTTTCTGTCCTGGAGTGAGGTGTCTCTGCTTGCGTTGTCATCGCCCGTTCCTGTCAAGCCGTCTGAAGCACGGGTCCGGCCTGGGAGTAGGTCACGGAGTCGCGGTCTGTCCGACCCCACTGCTAGTAGCCTTCGGTACTCGGGTGGGTAAGGGAAGTAACTCAGGGTCTACAAGCGTCTACAGGTTGGGACGGGATGACCGATCTCGGGGCGGCACTGCGGGCGGCCCGCGAAGCCGCAGGTGTCAGCTTGGCGGCGATGGCCGCGCGGACGCACTACAGTAAACCATTGCTCGGCTTGTTGGAAACGGGAAAGAGAACGATTAAACCCGCACACGTCGATGCATACAGTCGGGCTCTCAACGTTCCTGCCGAAATCCTCCGTGGGCCGCCAGATGATCCACTGCGAGTCGCCCATGAGTGGCTGGTCAGCGACTCACCCGCTCTGGTGCAGCTGCGGGCTGGCCGGCGGGTCGGCGCAATGCTCGTGGACGATCTAGAAAGCCGAGTGATTGAGCTGCGTCACCTGGATGACGTGATCGGTGGAGGTGATCTGTTTCCGGTAGTAAGTAAAGAACTTTCCGAGGTTCAACGCACTGTTCGGTCCGCCAGTTATACCGACAAGATCGCGCGGCGTCTGTTGACCGTCACGGGAGAGCTTGCCCAGCTTGCTGGATGGGTGGCCAGTGATGCGGGACGGTACGCCGTGGCGCAGCGGATTTATCTCGATGGGGTGTTCGCCGCGCAAGGTGCGGATGATCGCCCGCTCACGGCTCAACTCCTGTCTTCATTGAGTTACCAGATAGCCAACGTGGGAATGCCAGGTGATGCGGTGTTGCTGGCACGGTCTGCTGTCAAGGGCGCTGGAGAGGTCTCCCCGGTAGTCCGGGCCTTGCTGTGGGAACGGGTGGCCTGGGCGAGTGCCAGAAGCCGAGATTACGCAGGCACGCGATGCGCTTTAGACGCGGTGGATGACGCATACGAGAATCGGTCACCAGAAGCTGTCGAGCCGGAATGGGTTTACTGGCTCGACAGAGGGGAGATCGACGTGATGGCCGGTCGATGCCTGATCGAACTGGGCAGCCCAGATGCAGCGGCGCCGTTGCTGGCTCGCGCCATCAGCTCGTACGACACCAATCATGCTAGAGAAATATCGTTGTACCTATCGTGGCTTGCCGAAGCATACGCACGGGCCGGCACTGTTGATGCTGCGTCCGCGACCCTCGCGCTGGCTCGTAGAACCGCACAAGGAACAAACTCGACGAGGCTGGACCTGCGCATTAATCAAGTCGAAAATCTTCTCCCGAAGATCTTCGACTGACTGGTGCGTAGCGCTGCCTGCATCAGACCATATCAGAATCGATCAATGTATAGCCAAGACGCGGACTATGACTAAACTTCGAGGACTTACGAGGGCAGGCTGCGGTAGTCAGCTGCGATCCTGCGCAACATGGTCAGTGCGGCGTCGTCGTAGCTGGCCAGCGCTGCGAGGCCGGCGAAAAGGCGCAGGTAGGGCGCCACGTCATCCGGATCAGTGAGGAAAGTGGTCCCTGCCTCAGTGCCGACGATGACGACCCGCTCGTCGTACAGGTCAAACCCGGCAACCGGAGCTACCTCGACGGTGGTGGTCCAGGGAATGACCCCGACACGAACATGGGGCTGATCGGCGATGCTGGCGATGTGGTCAAGTTGGGCTGCCATGAGTTGCGGCGAGCCGATCTGCCACCGCAGCGGCCCCTCGGTGAGAAGGAAGGTGAACGATCGGCCCGGCTCGGTGAGTAGCGCCTGCCGGGCCATGCGCCGGTCCACCGCCGTCCGCACCTCATCAGCTGATAGATCACCGCCGGCTGAGAAGATCACTCGGGCGTAGTCGGGACGCTGCAGCAGCCCCGACACCACAGCGGGGTGGAAATGCCGCATGGTTACGGAGGTTCGCTCGATCCGGCCGATGCGTTCCTGCATCCGCGCCGCACCCCGCTGAATGATCACCCTGGCCGCTGGTCTGACGTCCTCCCGCAAGTCTCGTGATAGCTGCACAAGCCGTTGCCGCTCTGCCGTCGTGGACCCGTATACCCGGCACAGCGCCTCCACGGTCTCCGGAGTGGGAACGAACCGGCCATTCTCAAACCGACTGATGCTCGCTTGGGTTTGACCGATGCGCTTGGCAGCTTCTACACCGGAGAACCCGGCGATCTTCCGCAATCTCCGCAGCGTCTCCGACAGCTCATCCTGACCTCTCGGCAGGCTAGGCACTTGCCGGTTTCAGCCATGCCGCCCGGTGGTACTCGGGATGCCGGTCCCACCACTGCGTGAACGGCTCCGCTGCTGCCCACACCGCATCCCGGCAAGCAACCCAGCGGCTTGCATCGGGGCCTTCCGCGGTCTGCCCGTGCCGGAACCGGCCAGCGTGGTCGTAGCACAACACCACGGCCCGGGAGCGGTCCAGTAGCCAGAACTCTTCCCCGATCAGCCCCGCTGGAGGGGCCTGCTCGACAAGGTCCAGCACCCGAATATCCTCGCCCGCGTCGATGCTGCGAGTGTAAGCCCACTCGCACTCGTAAGAGACATACCTGCTCGGTGGCCGGTACAGTACGCGGACACGGCGGACAACTCGACCACGTCGGCACTGGTCGCGTAGCCATTCGCGCCACGGCCCCACGATGGCCGGGTCGGGGTGTGCCTCACCTGCCAGGTAGCGGGCGACGTCACCGCCGTCGCTGGGCACGTCGTACTGGTCGCGAACCTCCTGCCGGAATGCCTCGGAATCGAAGCGGTCGGTGTAGTCGTCGAGGCCGGCCTCGTCGAGCAGCACGGTCACAACTTGGACCCCAGCGAAGCTGAGATCTCGACCGCGTACTCGTCGTCGGCCACGCTCCCGACCTCGGCCAGCAACTCCGGGTCGGTGACCTTCTTGCCCACGACAATTCGTGTTCCCCATGGTGTGACGCTACTGACCCTCGGGCAGGTCTTGCCGTTCCCGCAAACCTCACTTGCCCACGTCAGGTTGGTTCTCATGATCGGTCCCCGTCCAAGCGGCTGCGCCTTGGCCAAGAGTGTCCTCCCGACATGCCGGCGTAGTCAACGATACAGTTATGTATAGTCCAGCCCGAACGTCAGATAAGGCCTTCGCTCTACGTCCTCGGTCGAGCACCGTTGCTCGAGTTGAGGACCCGCGATGGCCCCGGTGGCGACCCAGGATCGCATCATCGACGCGGCGATGGAGCTGCTCAGCGAGCACGGCTACCGCGGTGCCAGTATCACCCGGATCGAAGAAGCTGCCGGGCTCATTTTTGCCAGCCGATGTTCTCGGGGGTGGTGGTGAAGAAGCGCCCACTGCCGTAGTTGGCTAGGCCGTGCTTCACCGCGATGATCGCTGGCAGGGTCAGCGTCGGCATGATGCCGTACGTCTTGAAGGCCTGGGCCTCGATGTCGGCGCCCTTGGCGAACTGCTCCTGGGCAGTGGGCAGCGTGTTCACTGACTTGACCTGCGGGTCGAACGCCGGGTCGTTGGTTCCGGACAGGTTGAGCTGGCTGTCCGAGCAGTAAATCTGGCAGATGTAGGCCATGCCGAACGAGTCGTTCTGATAGACGCCCGAGTAGAACATGTCGAACTTGCGCCCGCTGATGATGCTGGAGAAGTCGCTGTTCGCAACCTGCCGGATGTCCAGTTTGACCCCGATGTTCTTCAACATCGCGACCACGGCGCCGGCGATCGCCTTGCCGACCGGGTCGTCACCGGTGTTGACGTAGCTGAACTCCAGCGGCTGGCCGCCCTTGCTCCGCATCCCGTCCGGCCCGGCGGTCCAGCCAGCGGCCTCCAGATCCTGTTTTGCCTTCTCGACGTCGTGGGTGACCGCCTTGGAGAAGCTGTCCTGGTAGCCGTCCTGGAAGGAGAACAGGTTCAACGACCCAGGCGGGGTCTCGGTGAAGTTCAGGCCTTGGAAAGTGATGTCGGCGATCTGCTTGCGGTCGATCCCCTCGAAGACCGCCTTACGGACCTGCCGGTCAGCCAGGATGGGCGACTTACTATTGAGGGTGAACAGGTCGTTGTGCACGGAGATGCTCTTGCGGATGTCAATCCCGCTCATGCCCCGGACCTGGGCCAGCCGGTCCTTGGTGCCCACGTCGGTGGCGTCGATCTGGCCGTTCTTGAAGGCGTTGATGCTGGCCGTGTCCTCCATGGCCAGGAAGGTGCGGGTATCCAGCTTGCCCTTCTTCCCCCACCACTTCGGGTTGCGGGTAAAGACGACGGTGCCGTTCTGCTTATCGAACTTCTGCACCGTGTAGGGCCCGGCGCCCCACTCCGGATGTGGAGTGTCGATGTAGCCCTTGTTGAACACCTGGGAGTCGAGGGCCTTGGGGTTGAGCAGAGTGCCGAAGAGTGCCTGCCACCACACATTGAACCCGTTGAAGGTAACGATTGCCTGCCGGTCGTCAATACCCTTGGTCACCGAGGCGATGCGGTTGTAGCCATCGCTGGAGTTGACGATGTAGTCCTTGTTCTGTGCGTTGTCGGCTTTCCAGGTGGCTTGGAACGCGGTCCAGTCGATCGGCGAACCGTCGTTGTACGTGGCCTTGGGGTTGATCGTGTAGGTGATGCGAGTATTGCCGTTGACCGTGTCGGCCTGGACGTCGGTCAGGTAATCCGGGTTGAACGTCACCTTGCCGTCTGCCGAGGAGGTGGCCAGAACGGGGTTGTACCATTCCCACAAAATTAGGGAATATTGGGTCGTATCCCCCTGGAAAGGGTTCCACTGAGTGGAGATCTCCGGGAGAGCGGTGGTGAGGGTGCCGCCGTCCTTGAGGTTGTCATAGGGCTGGGGGTTGTACTGGGCCTGTTCGGCGAAGGACTTCGCGGTATCGCCACCGCCGTTCGGGTTTCCGCCCGATCCCGAGCCGCCGCAGGCAACCAACGTCACCGACAGCGCGGCGGTGGCCGCCAGCACAGCGAAGTTCTTCACCACAGACATGACGTGTTCTTCCTCATCAGGGAGATTTAGCGGAAGTGGCAGGCGTTCCGGTGACCGGTGTCCCCCGTTCCGGTCAGCTCCGGCGTCTTGCCGGTGCAGCGGGTCCGCTGGGCCACATCCAGCGTCACGTACAGGGGGCATCGGCTGACGAAGCCGCAGCCGGGGGCGGAGTCGGTGGGGCTGGGCAGGTCGCCGCGCAGAACGATCCGCTCCCGGGTCCGTTCCACCACGGGGTCGGGTACCGGGATCGCGGAGAGCAACGCCTGGGTGTACGGGTGTTGTGGGTTGTCGAATACGTCATCTAGCGTGCCGATCTCTACGATCCGGCCAAGGTACATCACGGCCACCCGGTCGGAAATCTGCCGCACCACCGACAGGTCGTGCGCCACGAACAGGTAGGACAGGCCGAGTTTGGCCTTGAGATCGTTCAGCAGGTTGATCACGCCGGCCTGGATCGAGACGTCGAGCGCGGAGACCGGCTCGTCGAGCACCAGCAGCGACGGGTTGGTGGCCAGCGCTCGGGCGATGGCGACGCGTTGGCGCTGACCGCCGGAGAAGGCAGTCGGAAACCGGTCGCTGTGCTCAGGATTGAGCCCGACCAGGTCCATCAGCTCGTCGACCCGGGTGCCGATCGTCGTCCGGTCCGCCTCACCGACCGCCTGCAACGGTTCGGCCAGGATGTCGAACACGGTCATCCGCGGGTCCAGCGCCCCCATCGGGTCCTGGAACACCATTTGCAGCTTGCGTCGTAGCCGGCGTTCCGCGTCCCGTCCGTGCAGCGTGGCGACGTCGACCCCGGCGACCCGGATGCTGCCGCTCTGCGGCGGCCGCAGGTTCATGATCTCGAGGAGAGTGCTGGTCTTCCCGCAGCCCGACTCGCCGACCAGGCCGAGCGTCTCGCCCTGCCGGATGTCCAGGTCGATCCCCGACACCGCGTACACCGAGCCCACCCGCCGCTTCAACAGGGCACCCTTGAGCAGCGGGAACGTCTTGCTCAGACCGTTGAGTTCGAGCACGGCGGGACGCTGCTCCCGGGAAACCTGCTCCGCCGGTGCGTCCGGCGCCGGCGGAACCGGGTAGACCGGGCGACCGTCTATGCGGCCGCCACAATGGACGGCTCGGCCGTCGTACCGGATCTCGTGGGCACGGATGCACGCGGCGCGATGCTCGTCCACCGCTTCGCCGGGAACCACCGCCAGGTCCGGCTCTCGGTCCCCGCATGCGGGCACCGAGACGGGGCAGCGCGGCTGGAACGGGCAGCCCGGGGGCAGGTCCACCAGCAACGGGGGGTTGCCCGCAATAGGCACCAGCGGCCGGCGTTCGGCTACGTCAACCCTGGGGACGGCGCCGAGCAGGCCGATCGTGTACGGCATCCGGGGCCGGGCGAACAGCTCATCCACCGGCGCATGCTCGACCTGCCGCCCCGCGTACATCACCAGCACCTCGTCGGCGATCCCAGCCACCACGCCGAGGTCATGGGTGATCATGATCAGCGCCGCTCCGGTCTCGGCCTGGGACAGCCGCAGCACGTCGAGGATCTGCGCCTGCACCGTCACGTCCAGCGCCGTGGTCGGCTCGTCGGCGATGATGATCCGCGGATCGTTCGCCATCGCCATGGCGATCACCACCCGCTGCCGCATCCCGCCGGAGAACTCATGCGGGAACGAACGGGCCCGCTCGGCGGAGTTGGGAATCCCGACCAGGTCGAGCAGTTCCACCGCACGTTTCCAAGCGACGTCGCGGTCCAGGTTCTGGTGGATCTCCAGCGCCTCGACGATCTGGCGACCCACACTGAAGATCGGCGTCAACGAAGACAGCGGATCTTGGAAGATCATGCCCAGGTCCTGGCCACGGATCTTGGACATCTGCCGGTCGTCCAGCCCCAGCAGTTCGCGGCCGTCCAGCGCGATCGAGCCGGTCACCGAGGCGTACTCCGGCAGCAGCCCCATTACCGCCATCGAGGTGACCGACTTGCCTGAGCCGGATTCGCCGACGATCGCGAGCGTCCGGCCGGGGCGCAGGTCGAAGTCGACGCCGCGTACCGCGTCAACCCGGCCGGCCTCGGACGGGAAGGAGACCGCCAGGTCGCGGACCGACAGCACCGACGCGGTCGGCGGGAACGCCGTCACGCTCGGCCCGCCCGACGAACAATTCCAGCGGAGTGCGAGGTGGGGTCGAGAGCGTCGCGCAGGCCGTCCCCGATCAGCGCCATCGACACGGTGAGCAGGGTGAGCATCGCGGCCGGAAAGTAGAACAACCACGGCGCGCTGGTGATCGTGCTGGCTCCGTCGGCAAGCAGGGTGCCCAGCGACACGTCGGGCTGCTTCACGCCGAACCCGATGAACGACAGCCCGGTCTCGGCCTGCACCGTGGCGACCACGCCGAGGGTGAACGAGACGATCAGCAGCGAACCGATATTCGGGATCAGGTGACGCAGCACGATTCGCAGCGAACCGACGCCCATGAACCGCGCCGCCAGGATGTACTCCCGCTCACGCAGTGAGGTGGACAGCGACCACACCACCCGTGCGCCGTACATCCAGCCGACCGCAGTCAGCACCAGGATCAGCACCTTCCAGTCGCCGCCGGCCTTCTGCGAGATCAGCGCCAGGATCAGGAAGGACGGCACCACCAGCAGGAAGTGCACGATCCCGAGGATGGCCTTCTCCGCGGTGCCGCCCAGGTAGGCGGCCGTCGCCCCGACGAACGCCGAGATAAGGGTGGTCAGCAGGGACACCACCACGCCGATGATCATCGAGCGCTGCAGGCCGTGCGTGGTCTGGGCGAAGGTGTCGGCGCCGGTGCCGTTGGTGCCGAACCAGTGCTGTGACGAGGGCGCCGCAGTCAGGTTGGTGAAGTCGACGTCGGTGTAGGTGTAGGGGGTCATCATCGGGCCGACAATGGCGAACCCGACCAGCAGAGCCAGGATCACCAGTCCGGCCACCGCGCCCCAGTTGCGTAGGAATCGGCGCGTGTAGAGGCGGCGGCGGGACAGCCGCTGGCCGCGGCGGACCACCCGCTCCTCGGGGAGGGACAGCAGTGTGTCGACATCGCCGACCGTGGGCTGCAGCGGGGGAACGTTGGTCGTCATCAGCTCACTCGCACTCTCGGATCCAGTGCCACGACGGCGATGTCGGCGAGGATCGCGCCGATCGCGGTCATCAGCGCGCCGAATGCGGCGACGGCGACCGCGCCGTGAATGTCGTTCTTGCCGATCGTCTGGACGAAGTACTGGCCCATGCCCTGCCAGGCGAAGATCGTCTCGGTGATCACCGCCCCGGTGAACAGCGCCGGGATCGCGAACGCTACCGAGGTGACCACCGGGATCAGCGACGTGCGCAGCCCGTGGCGGCGGATGGCGCTTTGCCGGGTCAGTCCCTTGGCCCTGGCCAGCCGCACAAAGTCGGAGTTGATGTTGTCAAGCAGTAGCGAGCGTTGCAGTAGGTGGTAGCCGGCGTAGCTGATCACGGTGAGCGAGATGGTCGGCAGGATCAGGTGCCGCACCCGGTCCAGCAGCAGCGGCCAGAATCCGGTCACCGTGGGGGACTGAGCGCCCGCGACGAACAGCAACGTGTTGCCCACTGACTGGTTGAACGCGATCGCCAGCAGGACCACCGCCAGCGAGGCGACGACCACCGGAATGTTGAGCGTAATGATCGACACGCCCTGATAGAAGCGGTCGGCGAACCGGTACTGGCGAGCGGCGGTGTACACGGCCAGGCTGATCCCGATGAGCGTGGAGAGGATCAGCGATCCGAGCACGAGCTGGGCGCTCACCCCGATCCGGAAGCTGATCTGGGAGTTCACGCTCTCCCCTACCGGCGAGTACCCCCAGTTCCAGTGCACGACGATACCGCTGATCCAGTGCCACCAGCGGTCCAGCAACGGGGTGTCCCGGCTGAGGTTGTACTCGGCCAGCGAGCGGCTGATCTGCCCAGGCGTGCGGGGTGGTCGCAGCTGGAGGTAGTTGGCCCGCGGGTCCAGGAAAAAGTTCGCCAGGAAGTACGTCAGGTTGGTGGCCACCACGATCATGAGCAGCCAGCCACAAGATCTTCTGAGGAGGTATCTCAGCACGAGCGCAGCACTCACCTCCTCTCATCGTCGATGTCACGGTACGACAGCGCATAGCGCAGCTATCAACGGACTCCCACCATGATCACATTCGGTAACCTTAGGCCGGGGCGATCCGCGGCGAGAGCGGGGCGACCAGGCCAGTGTGGCTCAGTGACTTGCCGGTGGTCTCCGGGGCGAGCAGCTGGGACACCCCGGCGCCGATCACGCACATCCCCGCCCCGATCACCATGCACAGCGGCAGGCCGATGGCGTCGATCCCGACCGGGAGCAGGAACGTGCCCGCCGCAGCTCCGATCCGGCTGAACGCGTTGGCGATGCCCACCCCGGTGGCCCGCACATCGGTCGGGAACACCTCGATCGGATACACGGCGGTGAGGTTGCCGGTCAGGGCGTTGAAGAAGGCGAAGACCGCGAAGGCACCGATCAGCGCCATCGGCGGCGCACCCGACCACAGCCCGATGACCAGCAATGCCACCGCCATGATCCAGAACGGACCGATCAGCTGCTTGCGCCGCCCGATCAGCTCGATCGTCAGCATGCCGGCGATCGCCCCGATGAACGCGATGCCGTTGGCGAAGATCGTGCCGGCCCTCTCGTTCAGGTTCAGCGACTCGAACACCTTCGGGGCAAACGTGAAGATCGCGAAGTACGGCGTCACCACGCAGATGTAGAAGGTGCTGACGAAGAAGGTGCGCGAGCGCATCCCCGGGGCGAACAGCTGCCGCCAGCCGGCTCCGCTCCTGGTGTCCGAGGCGTAGTCGGCCTCGGCCATGTGCTTCTCGCCGCCGAGGTAGCGGTCGATGATCACGCGGGCATCGTCGGTGCGCCCGTGCAGCATCAGCCAGCGCGGCGACTCGGGCAGCCCGATGCGCAACCCCAGCACGATCAGCGCCGGGATCGCGCTGGTGGCCAGCGTCCAACGCCAGCTCCAGCCCAGGCCGTCCAGCAGCCCGTAGGCGGCCACCACTGAGAACAGATACCCGCCGTACCAGAAGACGAGCATGTAGGACACCCGGCGGCCACGTCCGTGCGCGGGCACGAACTCCGACAGCATCGACGAGCCGATGGAGTATTCGGCTCCGATGGCGACACCCAGCAGCAGCCGTACGACGAACAACTGCCACCCCTCGGCGACGAACGCCTGCAGCACGCCGAGGACGACGAACAGGCAGATGTCGAGCAGGAACAGCTGCTTGCGGCCGAACCGGTCGGTGAGGAAACCGCCGATCGGCGCGCCGAAGAAGATGCCGATCAGCGACGACGCCCCGATCAGGCCGGCCCACACCGGCGAGATCCCGAGCTCCTTCGCCAGCGGCACCAGCACCACGCTGAGCACCCCGAGGTCGAACCCGTCGAGGCCCTCTCCCCACGCCGTGGCCAGCGTCAACCGCCGCAGGAAGCTCTTGTCGCCGAACTCCTTCGTGCTCTTCGTGGCCTGCACCATCTCGCACCCACTCTCGCCCCGGCCGTCACGGTTCTCAGCAAAGATAGTCACCGCGCCGGGCCGCCGCCCCCGGGCGCTCCGCTCGCGCCAGCGCCAGCGAGATCGCCGGGTTCGGCGGTGGCGGTGTGCACGGTTACCGCTCGCTGGAGGGCACCTTCCTGGGCGGGTGCATCTTCTCCGGACGCCAGACCGGGCGGGCCGTCGCCCGGTCTGGCGGATCATGACACCGTGGGGTCGCTACGGATCGAGCTTGCTTGGTTACTCCTCGTCGCTGTTGAGCGTTTCCTTCACGTCGTGAACAGCACCAGCAGCCTTGTCCCGTAGATCGTGTCCGGCTTCCTTGACCTCTCCAGACAGTTGATCGCTCTTGCCGGAGTTCTCAAGGCTCTCATTACCGGTCATCTGACCGATCTTTTCCTTCGCTTCACCGATAAACTGCTCGGCTTTGTCCTTGACCTTGTCAAGAATTCCCATGTGGGTTTCCCTTCTGTGCTCGTAGCGCGGCTGTATTGTCCGGGTAATCAAGGTATGTCCAACAACAACCTCTGGTATCTGCGTCGGGCACTCTATCGGATGCCCGGATGGGTAACAGCACCAGGTCTGCTCTCGCGGTCGGCCAGGTCGGCCGTCCCGAGGTCCGCCGGGGACGACCGGGGCGAGCACATTCTCGGCTAATGCGGGCACGTCGTACTGCAGCTTCTTGCGCTTCGGGCATCGTGAAGTCGGTGGTCATCGTTTCCCTGGCTCGGAATCATCTGCACGGCACGTATGGGTCCAGCGGGTCTTGATCTCGGCGAGCGCGTCGTCCCAGGAGATGCGCTCGAGCTGAGCTTGACGCACAAGCAATAGCTGTCCCTCGTGAAATCTAACGCAATCCCCTGGTCGTCTGCCGGTCTCGTGCCGTTCACCTTCAAGCAGCAGTCTTCCCTTCCGTCAACCGACGTGACTTCGCTGGTGCGAGCCAGATCAGCGACGACGGCGCCTTCCGTCACGAGTCCGGGATGACTCGTGGACTCGTGCCTTCGGAGAACGGAATTTCAGCTCATGACAAGAACGACGGATACAACGCGTGGAATTCTGGCGGTACTGGCGGTACTGGGATCGCTCATCTTCGCTATCGCGCTGCCTGTCGCGGCCAATGCGGCACCCCTCACCACCGGCGCAGCGGCTACCGATGTCATCCCCTGCCCACTGACAGCCACCCCACCGGTCACCGGTCCCGTGCCGACCTGTCCACCGCCCTGCCCACCGCCCTGCCCACCCCTACCCACACCGCAGTCGTCCGGCGCCATCGTCTGCCCGCTGCCGGCCGCACCGGCCACATCGGACGCTAACGTGATCATCAAGCCGTGCACGGTCTCCGCATTCCAGAATCTGGGGACGACGTTCTGCCTCGACAGCCCCGACAGTGCTGTCCGGAACGTCCTCACCGCAGCGTGCGATGGCGCGCGATCACAGCAATGGGTGTTCGACCGCTCGAATACCACCAGCACCATCCGTGACTTGGCGACCGGGCTCTGCCTGACCAGCGACGTCACCGGAAATGTCTTCGCCGTCTCGTGCCTCAGCCCGACCCCGACATCGGCTCCCGGTCGGTGGTTCGTCACCCAATCCGGTGGACCGGTGATTGACGTGGTGACCGGACGCTGTCTGGATAGCCCCCTCGTGCCTGGGTCAGCGATCGTGCCCGTCGACACCCGCCAGTGCAACGGCACGGCGGTCCAGAACTGGCTCCACCGATAGTCCTTCCCAGCGAACGGTCCGGCGGACCCCGCCGTGCGCGCACGGCGGGGTCCGTTCACGCCGTCGGCTCGCTCGGCTACCGGCCGGTGAGCACGGGGGTGTCGGCCCGGAAACTGACGGCCCGCTAGAGGGCCACACTCCACACCCGCAACCGAGCGGCGATCTTCTCCACGTCGACCATCTCGCCGGACGCCACCGCGATCACCAGATCGAACGCGTCATCCTCGGGTGCCCGTACATCCCACCCGTTGATACACAGGAACACAACGGTGGCCTGTCAACCTAGCCGTTTGTTTCCGTCCACCAGCGCGTGGTTAGACACCGCGTGGTTAGACACCAGCGAATGCACCAGCGCTCCAGCCTTGCCCCACACCGATGGGTACGCGTCCTGTCCAAACATGCTGGCTTGAGGACGGGCCAGCGCCGACTCCAACAACCCGGCGTCGTCATCGCCATACCGGCAATGATAATGATACCGTAAGTGGTACCGATCGAGTTCCTCTGGTGGAGCGGCGTCGCGATCGGACGGTCGCGACTCGTGCAGTCCGCCGTAAGGCCACTCATCGAGGTATGGCGAGCATTCCTCCATCATGATCCGCATGGCCGTTGTGGCGAATATGAGGGGGTTAGTAGGCTACCCCGACCGCCTTTCTGAGAGTTGCCGGATCGTTCAGCGCGGCGAGCATGGCGTGGGCCGTATCAGCGCGGGAGATGGCGTATCCGTGCGGCACGTTCCCGCCCACAACGGTCCGATACGTACCGGTCAGCGGCTTGTTCACCAGCTTGGGTGGACGCACCACCGTCCAGTCCGTGGCGCTGCGCCGGATCTCGTCCTCCATCTTGGCCAGATCCGCGTAGAGGTCCCGGAACAGGGCGCCGACGACCGGCAGCAAAATCCGGCGGTTGACGAAACTGTCGTCTTCGGGCACTGGACCGACGGGCGCCGCACTCACCGCCACGAAGCGCCGTGAGCCGCTCTCCTCCAAGGCGCGCAGAATCCCGCGTGTGGTGCGGGAGGCGACCGAGCCGTCGTGGCGACCGCGCGGGCCGACTCCCGAGATCGCGGCATCGCTGGCCGTCAGTACCGGACGCAGCACGTCGGGATCGGTCAGGCCGGGTACGGTCACCACCTCGAGCCTGGGGTGGCGCACGGTGAACCGGGCCGGATCGCGCACCACCGCGGTCACCGTGTGGCCGGCATCCAGCGCCTGTCGCACGACATGCCCGCCGATGCCGCCGGTGGCTCCGAATACCGTCAACTTCATCTGGGACACCCCGCGTGACTCATGGTCATCTCCTGTACCGATGCGTCGATACGACCGACAGCTGATTGTCATGTTAGGTGACAATCACCGGCGTTAGCATTATGGAATGGCCGACGTCACACCACGGGCACCGGGTCACCCGCTGGCCGGCCGAGCCAGCTTCCTGCTGTCCCAGCTCGGCGCGTACAGCGCGCATGAGTTCGGCAAGCGCCTAGCGCCGCTGGGCATTCGGCCGAGTCACTTCGGGCTGCTCATGCACCTCTCGCGAGGCGATGGACAGTCCCAGCAGCGGCTCGCGGACGCCATGGGCATCCACCGCAACGTGATGGTCGGCCTCGTCGACGAACTCGAGGATCGAGGACTCATCGAACGCCGCAGCCACCCCGCCGATCGGCGCGCCCACGCCATTCACCTCACCGCCGCCGCCCACGGCCTGCTCCGCCGTGCCCAACGTGTCGCCGACGAGCACGAGGCAGAACTACTGGCGGGAATCGGCGAGGACGACCGCAGCCACCTCATCACGCTCCTACAACACCTCGCCGACCACACCGGACTTCCGTGCGGCGTCCACCCTGGACGGGCGAACTCGGTCTCGACGCTCGGTAGCTGTCCATGAGCGCGCTGACCTGGGCTTCGTCGAGTTGGCGGGCCGTGCCCGGGCTGGGGGCGCCGCTAGCGTCTTGGGCCGGTTTCGCCGAGTCGATAGCTTCGCGAGGAGAACTCCAGCTCCCTGACCAGCGCCTTTGCGTCCTATCGGCCTCTTGGCTTCCTCACCCACGCCCCAGGCCACGGTACGAGTGGCAGGTTCGGCAGGTAGCTCACCCCAGAGAGGGCTCCGTCCGGCCGTTCGTGGGCTGACACCTCCGCCTATGACACACAGTAGTCGCCAGGCCACTCCTTGACATCACCTGAGACGCGCTCTAGTGTCACTCGGGGTCGGGGACCGTACCCATTCGAGGGGGTCGTCCTGCACCGACCAGTACATGAGAGAGATCAATCGTATTGGCACGAGTCCATGGCGTGGTGTGGCGCCCTGGTTCTCAGGTAGATCGCGTTCTACTCTCGTTCCAGTGCGCTCCTGAACGTGATGCGCTGGTTCTGTGCTGATTATCGCTTGGACCACTTTGGTTATCCGCTCTGGCCCGGCTCGCCGGGGGGGTTCTGTTAAGCAGGGAGCCGTGCAATGAACGTTCGCTGGTTGCACTCACACCGAGTATTAGTGGCGTCGATGGTGGCCGCCATGCTCGTGGTGGGAATGCTGACCGTCCTGGTAGTTCGCCAACAGCAGAGCCAGGCGAGTCAGGTCTACCTCGAAGCAGGCGGCAATGTCGGTGATCATCCCTTTATCCCGCTTAGGCTTGTGCCTCCAGTGGCGTCGGGAAACCAAAGTGGCGGACCGGGATCAGTTCAGACGGCCGCTGGCTCGGACGATCAAACAGTCAGCGATCCAGAGCGGCTCATCTCGTACCTGGGCAGCCATCCGCAAGCAGCGGCAGCTTGGGTGCAAGCACTTAATTCCGACCCAACGTTAAGCTGGAGCGGCGGCAACCGGGTCGATGTCCAGCAGATCCCAGCTTACATCCACGAACTTATGCCGCGTCACCTCGATGAGGACCTCAGAGTCACCGATTATAAATTCGTGAACGGTGTTGCCGTCGCCGTGCAATCGATTCTACAGAAGGGTTCTGCTGTTTTTGTTGACGCCAGGGGGATTTCTCGTGTGCGATGTGTGAGCGGTAGCCCACTGGCTCCCATGATCCGACTCAAGCGGTCGCCAACTTATCGGGGTACGCGGTGGCCCGACTTCCAACCGCAACGGGTCATCGTGATCCAACGTGGCCCGCAGTGCGAGCGCGACGAATATTACGATCGCGATCGCTGCCGGCAGATCGCAAGCTGTCCGAATGGTGAGTACCGCGGTGATGGTGGCCGGTGTTATGACCCGGGTCAGCCAGGGCGCCAGGATGTGCGTGGGCTATCGGAAGAGCGCGGTCGGGGTGAGCTGTCGAATGAGTCGAGACGGCCCGATCAGCCGAAGCAGCCCGACCAACCCAAGCAGCCCGACCAACCCAAGCAGCCGAAGCAGTCGGACCAGCCCAAGCAACCGAAGCAACCTGACCAGCCCAAGCAGCCCAAGCAGCCCGACCAGCCCAAGCAGCCCGACCAGCCCAAGCAGCCGAAGCAGTCGGACCAGCCCAAGCAGTCTGACCAGCAGAAGCAGCCCGAGACGCAGAAGCAGCCCGACCAGTCGGACAAGCCGGGGAGTCCCGACCAGTCGGGGGCGCACAAGGGCAAGCCCAGCTGATCCAGGGAACACCGGTTACTAGTCTGAGCGGCACGGCGCCGCGGGTTGGTCGACGACCTGGGTGCCGCAGACGGCTGGAATATGGTCCAGGGCGCTCCTAGACTTCAGCTATGACTGAGATCGCTAGGCCCTTCTGGCGGGGCATCAACCACCTCGCTTTGATCACCAACGACATGGACGCCACCACACGGTTTTGGCACGGCGTGCTCGGGGCGCGGCTCGTCGCACACCTGGGCAACGAATCCTTCCGGCATTACTTCTTCGAGTTCGGTGACGAACAGACCGTGGCGTTCTTCGAATACCAGGGCGTTGCTCTGGAACGGTTCCAGGTACCGGCAGGGGTGCCGGACCGGCGCAAGACGCAGTTCGACCACCTGTCCTTCAACCTTCCTGATGAGCACGCCTTGGAGGAGCTGCGGGCCCGGCTTAAGTCGCATGGCTGCGAAGTCACCGACGTTGTCGACCACGGCTTCGTGCGCTCGATCTACTTCAACGACCCCAACGGTATCGCGCTGGAAGCGTCGTGGTGGGTCGTCGACCCGACTGGACGGATTGCCGATTACGGCGACCCGGCGCTGTTCTCCGACCCCAACCCGGTCCCGGCGGTGCGGGAACTGACTCGCGACGGGACGCTCATTTCAGTGCCGCAGACCACGCTTTCCACAGACGAAATCGTCGACCCGGCCTAGCCATGCCGATCCGCGTCCTACGGATCTTCCGGCCAGCAGGGCATCCTCAGGTGAGCCGGTCGGGTATCGCCGATGGGTTGAGGTGAAGCAGATGTCTGGTCTCCGCGGGACTGGCCGGGTAGCGGTCGTACTCCGCGCAGAGATCGGCTAGTCGGGCCACCAGCTCTGCGTTGGACTGGGCCAGCCGTCCCTTCTCGTAGTAGATGTTGTCTTCCAAACCGGTACGGACGTGTCCGCCGCGGCGCAGTGCCCACCGGTTGGCCTCCAGCTGGAACCGGCCGGTCGCGGCGCAGGTCCACGTCGCGTCCGGGATCACCTCCCGCAGTTCCGAGAGGAAGAAGTCGAGAATCGACTCCTTGGGCGGCAAGGTGTTCTTGATGCCCATCACGAGCTGCACGTGCGGCGGCGGCGCGAGGAGTCCCCGCTTGAGTAGGTCGACGCAGCTGTAGAGCATCGCGAAGTCGAAGATCTCGACCTCCGGTTTGATGCCGAGGCCCAGCATCCGTTCGGCCTGCTGTTCGACAAGCTGCGGCGGGTTCTCATACACCGAGGTTGCGAAGTTAACCGAGCCGGTAGACAGCGAGGCCATCTCCGGCCGGAGCTCCAGGCAGGAGAACCGCTCGTCCGGGCTGCGACCGCGGCCTCCGGTGGACAACTGCACGATCACGTCCGGGCGCTCGTGCTTGATCCCGTCATGGACGGTCCGGTACCGGTCCACATCCGAGCTCGGACGCTGTTGGTCGTCACGTACGTGCACATGCACGATGGTCGCGCCGGCGTCGATGGCGTCGACCGCAGAGGCCACCTGTTCCTCGGGTGTCACGGGCACGGCGGGGTTGTCCGCCTTCGTCGGAATGGACCCTGTGATTGCGACAGTAATGGCCGCAGGCGTGGCCATTGCGCCTCCTCTCCTCGTGCACCTAGCATTGCGCAGCTGTGGATTTCGTGCATGACGTGCCTGCCTCCAGGATTGTTTTCGGCGCTGGTCGGATACGGCAGGTGCCCGATGAGGTCGAGCGGCTCGGGGCGCAGCGGGTCCTACTCATCGCCGGTAGCCGGCAGAAGAAGTGCGCCGACGAGCTGGCGGCCGCGCTCGGGCCTCGCATGGTTGACCGCATCGGTGAGGTCGTCATGCACGTCCCGGCGGCCCTGGCCACAGCCGCATCCGAGCGGACCGAGCGATCCGGCGCGGATCTGCTGGTCTGCCTGGGCGGGGGCTCGGCGATCGGGCTGGCCAAGGCCGTAGCACTGCGAACCAGGTTGCCCATCCTCGCGGTCCCCACCACCTACGCCGGCAGCGAGATGACGCCGATCTGGGGACTGACTGACGGCGGTCGCAAGACCACCGGCCGCGACCGCATTGTCCTGCCGGCAACGGTGGTTTACGACCCTGCGCTCACGGCGTCGTTACCGACCGACATCTCCGCTGCCAGCGGGATGAACGCTCTGGCTCACCTCGTCGAGGGCCTGTATGCGCCCGACGCCTCACCGGTCACCGCCGTACTCGCTGAGGAAGGGATCCGCGCCCTGGCCGACGCTCTGCCGCGGGTGGTCGTGGCACCTCGGGATCTAGACGCCCGCGCCGACGCTCTCTACGGCGCGTGGTTGGCCGGCTGGGTACTGGGAACCGCCGGAATGGGCCTGCACCACAAGATCTGTCATGTGCTCGGCGGGACCTACAACCTGCCGCACGCCGGCACTCATTCCGCGGTGCTGCCATTCGTCACCGCCTACAACGCTCCTGCGGCGCCGGCGGCGATGCGCCGCGCAGCCCGTGCGCTCGGCGCGCAGGATCCGGCCCGTGCGCTGTGGGAGCTGGCCGAACTGATCGGCGCGCCGACGTCGCTCGCACAGGTCGGCTTCGATCCCGGCCGGATTCCGGAGGCCGCCCGGCTGGTCGTCGAGACTCCCCCGGCCAATCCCCGCCCGGTCGACAGAGCGGCCGTAGATGAGCTGCTCCGTGCTGCACACACCGGCATCGTCCCCAGGGCCTAGAATGATGTTGCGCGTGTGACATTTCCCAGACCTGTACGTCAACCGCCTTGGGCCGCGCAACGTGACTACGCTCACGGTGACGTGCTTGATGAGCAGCAGGTGCGAGCCCTGATCGATCAGCGAGCCCGGATCCAACCCGAGTGACCTACCGGGTGCAGGTAGCCCGTACTGCGGCACGTCAACTCACCGAGCGACTGCCGGAGGCCCTCGCTGCGGCATGCGTGGAGTTCCAGGTTCTGGACAGCAGCTATTGGCGGGATGCCTACCGTTGATCGCGAAGCGCGATCCGAATTCGCTGGGCCGTTAGCGGTTGGTCGTCGCCCGCGGTGACCGACGGTTGCAGGGCGCATCTATCGTGGACCTCTTATCTGGGAAGTGACCGGGCGCGAAGGGACGGCGAATGGCAGCGTGGCGCGATTGCGGACCGCTGCGGGCGGGCGTGTTGTCGTCATCGCGGGTCGTCGCCGGGCTTGTGGCGTTAGCCCTGCTGACGGTGCCGGGCTGCAGTCTCAAGGAGAACCCCGGCGTTACTCCGCCGCTGGTTCGGCCACGGCAGGCCGCACCGGAGCCGTCGGTCCCACCGCCGCAGGCGGCACCGGAACCGCTGGGTGTCAACGGCGCCGTGCCGCCCCGGCTGCAGTGGAGCAGGTGCCACGGGTCGTTCCAGTGCGCCACTGCGACGGTGCCGCTGGATTACAACCAACCACGCGGCGCGACGATCACGCTCCCGGTGGTCAGGCTGCCGGCGGCGGATCCGGCGCGCCGCATCGGTTCACTGTTTGTCAACTTTGGTGGTCCCGGCACCGGTGGTGTCGGTGAGCTGGTAAGCCTGGGTCCGAGGTATCCCGACCTGCTGCGCCAGCGATTCGACCTGGTCAGCTTCGATCCCCGCGGCGTCGGGGGCAGCACACCGGTTCGCTGCGCCCGTGACGGGACGACCGGCGACGACCCGGCGGGCTCGCCGGTGCGGGCCGAGCAGCGGACGTCGTTCTTCATCAGCAGTGCTGCGCTGGGCCGCAGTTGCGCCGCGGCCTCTGGAGACCTGCTCGCGCACACCTCGTCGGCCAACACGGCCCGCGACCTGGAGCTGCTGCGGCAGGCCGTCGGCGATGAGAGTCTCAGCTTTCTGGGTTACTCCTACGGCACCTACGTCGGCGCGGTCTACGCCAACCTCTTCCCGGACCGCACCCGCGCGATGATCTTCGACGGGGCTTTGGACCTGGTGGCGAACTCGACGGGCCGGCCGGGCCGGGAAGCGATGCCAGTCGACGTGCGTGCTGACACCGCCCGCTCGCAAGCCGAGGAGCTCGACGCGTTCTTCGACCGCTGCGCCCAGGCGGGGCCCACCTGCGCGTTCTCCGCTGGTGACCCGCGCCGGAAGTTCGCCGACCTGGTGGCCAAGCTCAAACAAGGGGACGGCACCAGCTTGGCCGCGGTGTTGAGCACCGTGTCACATGGCCTGCAGAGCTCGACTCGCTGGAGCGGCATGGCCACCTCGCTGCAGGGCATCTACCATTCGCTGCGGCCCGAGGGGGCTGGCGCGCAGGGCCAGCCGCCGACCCTGAACCCGTACATAACCGAGCATTCCGGGGCATTTCTCGCCACCCAATGCGTGGACAGTGACTACCCGCGTGACCAGCAGGCTTACGAACAGCTCAGCCACGCCGAGGATCAGCGCCAGCCTTATTTCGGGTTGACCGCATTGTTCGGCATGGCTCAATGCATCGGCTGGCCGGCCGCCGACCGCGACCGCTACCTGGGCCCGTGGAACCACCGCAGGCCGCACCCGATCCTCGTGGTGAACAATCGCTACGATCCCGAGACGCCGCTGTGGAACGCGCAGGCCACCCGGGAGGAGCTCGGCGATGCTCGGCTCCTGATCGTCGAGGGTTACGGGCACACCACCTTAAACGTCCATAGTGCCTGCGCCAGCGCCGCGATGGCCAACTACTTCGTCACCCTCGGACTCCCATTCGACGGCGCCACCTGTCCCGCGGACCACCAGCCATTCCCGTGATCGCCCGGCGGGACGGGACTGTGCGTTCTCAAGATCGCTGACAGTGAGCGGTAACCGTGCAAAATCGCGCGGCCATCACTCAGTTTCGATGATCATGGCAGTTGTGGGTCCGCTCATCAGTGCTAGTGGATGTGAATAGTGACGTTCATACCGGGAACGAGATCGAGGCCGCGCCGGTACTCTTCTCCATAGCCTCGATCAGGCTGTTTGGCCGCATGTCGGTCCAGTGCTCGTCGACGTAGTTGACACAGGACCGTCGATCGGTGCTGGCGAGCACGATGGACCATCCGGCGGGAACGTCGGCGAAGGTGGGCCACAGCGAGTGCTGGCCCTCGTCATTGACCAGCACGTGGAAGATGCCGCTCTCATCGTCGAATGGATTGCTCACCGCGACTCCTTTGATGATCGTTGATGATGTCGAGATGGTTGTCCAGTATTCGACCGATGTGAGCCAAGGGCGCTGGCTGCGTCATGGTGTTGTGCGTGCAGGCGACTTCGTGGGTGTCGATGTGTCCGCTGACCAGCGGCCGCCACGCGTCGCTATTGGGAACATCTGCTGGCGTGTCGCGTGTCGCCTGGAAGTAGAGCACGTCGCCGTCAAAGCAGCCCACCGAGGAGGTGGCCCTGAGCGTGGCATTGTGGGCGTAGATCTCGATGAACGCTTCGACGTGGTGTTGCTTCAAGTCGGACAGTAGTTCGACCTCGTCGCGGAGGATCGAGGCGACCTCGGCGACGCTCAGCGTGTGGTCGATCTTGGCCGAGGGGTGGCCAGTGACCTCGAGTAGAAGAGCCAGCAGATCGTGCTGCGTGGGCAGCGGGGTGCACCTCCGCCGGATATCGAGCGGTAAGGAATCGAGCATGGCCAGCAGCGCTACCGGTTCACCTTGATCTTGCAAGCGGACGGCGATGGCGTGCGCCACGGTGCCCCCGAAGGACCAGCCCACCAGGTGATAGGGCCCGGTGGGTTGCACGGTGCGGATGTGGTCGACGTAGTCGGCGACCATGTCCTCCAGCGTGGCAGGGAGTGCACCTGGGGTAGCTAGGCCAGGTGCTTGCAGTGCGTAGATTGGATGGTCGGGGCCTACATGACGGAGCAATCCGGCGTAACACCAGCTCAGACCGCCGGCTGGGTGGATGCAGAACAGGGGCGGTCGCACTCCCTGTGTGCGAAGGGGCAGCAGCACGTCGAAGGCGTCCCGCTGCGTAGCGGTGTCTACCAGTCGGGCCAGACCCGCCACCGTGGGCGTTTCAAATAGTGTCCGGATGGATAGATTCATCTCCAATGCCGCGCGTATTCGAGAGATCAGGCGGGTGGCGAGCAGGGAATGTCCACCTAGATCGAAAAAGTCGTCATCGATTCCTACCCGGGTCAGGCCCAGTACTTCGGCGAAGATCGCACACAAGATGTGTTCCTGTGGGGTGCGCGGTTCCCGCCCAGACTCGGCGACGGTGGCCTCGGGTGCTGGGAGGGCGGCTCGGTCCAATTTCCCGTTCGGCGTGATCGGCAACGCGTCCAGCGCCACGAACACCGCGGGTACCATATACTCTGGCAAGCGCACCCGCGCAAACTCCCGCAAGACCTCCGGCCGGCAACCATTTTCCGCCGCGACGACATAGGCTACCAAGCGTTTATCCCCAGGCTGGTCCTCGCGGGCCACTACCACCGCTTGCCGAACTTCAGAACGCTCGCTGAGCACGGCCTCGATCTCACCCGGCTCGATCCGGAACCCCCGAACCTTGACCTGTTCATCGGCCCGGCCCACAAACACCAGGTCACCGTCTATGTTCCAGCGAACCATATCCCCCGTGCGATACATCCGCGACCCCGGCTCACCAAACGGGCACGCCACAAACCGCCCCGCCGTCAAACCCGGCCGATGGAGATACCCCCGAGCCAACCCCGACCCGGCGATATACAGCTCACCGGTCACGCCTGGCGGCACCAGCTGCAACCCGCTATCGAGCACAAACACCCGCGTATTAGAGATCGGTCCACCAATCGGCACCGTGCCCTGCACCTGATACGGAGGTCGCATCCGGTGACAGGTAGCAAAGGTGGTGGTTTCAGTCGGGCCATAGACATGCACCACTGCGGTCTCAGGGCACGCGTCCAAGACGGACTGAATCGCAGGAGGAGAAACCGTTTCCCCTCCTGTCCATACCTCTCGGGCGCTAGCGAAGCAGTCCGGGCACTGCTCGGCCAATAAGTTGAACAACATAGTTGTGAAGAACAGGCCGGTGATCTCGTTCTGTCTGATCAACCTTTCCAAGGTGGAAATGTCTAACATGCTGGGTGGTGCGACCACGATTTGGCCACCAGACAGTAGCGGCACCCAGATTTCATACGTCGACGCGTCGAAGGTGTGCGGTGAGTGCAACAACACCCGCTTGTGGTTGCCGCCGTGCCAACACGGGTCCAGGGCCAACTCCGCCACGTTACGATGGGTGACCGCGATGCCCTTCGGTGTCCCGGTGGAGCCGGAGGTGTACATGACATAGGCGAGCTGCTCGGGATCACCGGAAATCCCCGGATCGCCCCAATTGGTGTGGGGCTGCTGGTCGAGCAGGGCCCGGGTGTCGGGGTGGTCGAGGATCAGTTGGGGGGTGGTGGTGTTGGGGGAGATGCACGGCGTGGTGTGGGTGGTGGTGAGCAGCATGGTGGCGTGGGCGTCGGTGAGCATGAAGCCCAGGCGGGTGGGGGGATGGTCGGGATCCAGGGGGAGGTAGGCCGCGCCGGCCTTGAGCACTCCGAGAATGGCGACGACGAGTTGCGGGCAGCGGGGCAGGACGAGCGCGACGAAATGCTCCGGGCCGATTCCGCGGGCAATCAACAGATGGGCGAGTTGGTTGGCAGCGGTTTCCAGCTCGGTGTAGGATATCTCGACGTCTTCAAAGATCACCGCGGTGCTGTCAGGGCTGCGCGCCACTTGTTGCCCGAATAATTCCGGTAGCGTAGCCGCGGGCACTTCTCGGGTGGTGTTGTTGTAATCCACCAGCAGTTGGTGGCGCTCCTCAGCGGAAAGCATGTCGATCCGGCTGAGGGGCTGGTCGGGATTAGTGGCCACCGCGTTGAGGAGGCGCAACCAGCGGGCCACAATGGTCTCGATGCTGGTGTGGTCGAACAGGTCGGTGGCGTAGTGGATTGCACCGGTGATCCCTGCCGGTCCCGCGTACGTGTCGTTGTGTTCGCCCAATTCCACCACCAGATCGAATTTGGCTGTCTGGGTGTCCACTGGCTTGGGGGTGACGTGAAGCCCGGGCAGGCCCATGCCTGGGCAGGGGGTGGGGTGTAAGGCCAACATGATCTGGAATAGTGGATGGTGGGTCAGTGAGCGGATGGGGTTGAGGACTTCCACCAGATGCTCGAAGGGCAGGTCCTGATGGGCGAAGGCACCCAGGTCGGTGGCTTTCACCCGGGACAGCAGTTGGCGGAAGGTGGGGTCTCCGGAGGTGTCGCTGCGTAACACCAAGGTGTTGACGAAAAACCCGACCAGGTCATCAAGGGCGTCATCTGTGCGCCCTGCGATGGGGGACCCGATCGGGATATCGGTGCCCGCGCCGAGTTTGGACAGCAGCGCGGCGAGTCCAGCGTGGATCACCATGAATATCGTGGCTCCACAGCAGCGGGCCAGCTCACGCAATCCCTGGTGCAGCGCTGCGTCTAGCCGAACAGCCAGGTGACCGCCGCGGTCAGAGGCCACCGCCGGGCGGGGTCGGTCGGTAGGCAGATGCAGTTGGTCGGGTAACCCGGCCAACGCCGATGTCCAGTAGGCCACCTGCGTGGCGACCAGGCTGTCGGGGTCGTCGTGGCTACCGAACAACCTCTGTTGCCAGAGCGTGTAGTCGGCGTACTGAACCGGCAGCGGCGCCCACTCTGGTTCCTGATCTTGGCAGCGAGCGGTATAGGCGGTGGCCAGATCCCGGCATAGCGGGCCCATCGACCACCCATCGGCGGCAATATGGTGGACCACCAGTAACAGCACATGCTCGTCCGGTGCCAGGGCGAACAGTTCGGTCCGCACCGGCGCCTGGGTGGCCAGGTCGAACCCGCGCCGGGCCGCAGCGGCCAACATTTCGGGCAGTCGTGCTGGGGTGGTCTGGGTCACCCTCAGCCGTGGACAGGCCGCCGCGCTGTCTTCGACCTGCTGGTAAGGCATGCCGTCGAGTTGGGGGAAGATCGTGCGCAGGCTCTCGTGCCGAGCCAGCACATCACCAAACGCGGCCTGCAACGCCGCCCGGTCCAACCGTCCGGACAGGCCAAGCGCCACCGGAATGTGGTAGGTCGCGCTGGGGCCCTGCAACTGGTGTAAAAACCACAGCCGGCGCTGGGCAAACGACAACGGCAGCCGGTCCGGACGCTCACTGGCCCGCAATGCCAACCGCGCCGGCCCGGCATCGACCCATCGCGCGGCCAACCCAGCCACCGTCGGAGCCTGGAACAACACCCGCAGCTCAAGCTCAACGCCGAGGACCGCGCGTATCCGGGAGATCAGCTGGATGGCCGTCAAGGAATGCCCACCCAGATCAAAAAAGTTATCGTCGATCCCGACCCGGGAAAGCCCCAGTACTTCCGCGAACACCGAGCATAGGATGTGTTCCTGCGGGGTGCGCGGTTCCCGTTCCGATGCGGCTACGGTGATCTCGGGGGCCGGGAGGGCGGCCCGGTCGAGTTTCCCGTTCCGGGTGATCGGCATCGTGTCTAATGCCACGAACGCTGCGGGCACCATAAACTCCGGCAACCGTTGGCGGATGAACTCCCGCAGCGCATCAGCGTGGACAACCCGATCCGCGACCGGCACGACATAGCCGACCAGCCGCTTGTTCGCTGGCTGGTCTTGGCGGGCGATCACCACGGCGTGGGCGACATCGGGATGGGTGGCCAGTGCGGTCTCGATCTCGCCGGGTTCGATCCGGAACCCCCGCACCTTGACCTGATCATCGGCCCGGCCCACGAACTCCAACTGCGTATCGGGGTTCCAGCGGACCAGGTCCCCGGTGCGATATAACCGCGACCCGGGCCCGCCGAACGGGTCGGCCACAAACCGCTGCGCGGTCAGACCTGGCTGGCGCAGATACCCCCGTGTCACACCAGCCCCACCGATATACAACTCACCGACCACCCCGACCGGCACCAGCTGCAAACCCGCATCCAGCACATACACCCGTGCATTCGCGATCGGCCGACCGATCGGCACCGGTCCGGCGAACTCGCCATGTATTGGATGGCAGGTGGCGAACGTGGTCGTCTCGGTGGGCCCATAGCCGTCGACCACGACCAGGCCCGGGCATGCCCGCAACACCCGCCGCACGGCGGCAGCCGAGACCACGTCACCGCCGGTCCATACCTCACGCACTCCGGTGAGGCAGTCGGGGGATTCCTCGGCCACCAACTGGAATAGGCCAGCGGTCAACCACAATCCCGTGATGTGCTGCTCGGCGACCAATCTGCTGATCGTCGATGCGTCCACCGCACCCGTCCGAGCCACCACCAGCCGACCACCGCTGAGCAGCGGGACCCATAGCTCGTAGGTCGACGCGTCGAAAACCTGGGGCGAGTGCACCAGCACCCGTTCGTGGCCACCACCGCGGAAACATGAGTTGACTGCCAACGCGACTACATTTCGGTGTTCGCTCATCACGGCTTTGGGGGTGCCGGTGGAGCCGGAGGTGTAGATCAGGTAGGCGGG
>DATAWX010000139.1:0-6041 GCA_036266995.1 Pseudonocardiaceae bacterium
TCCCACTCGTTCACGATTGACCTCTCGCCGCGGGCGGTGCAGCGGTTCTACGACGAGTGGGACCAGTTCGGCGAGCGTGCCGACGCGGCGGCAGCGTCCCCGGTCGATAGGCACGTGCGCCAGGTGTGCCTGCGCACCTCGGCGGGCCCGGTCGAGCACAGTCAGCGACCGGTCTCGTTCCGGCTGCTGTCCTCGGCTGCTGACCTCACGCAGGCCAACACCGAACAGATCGATCGCCTCGTGCGCCAGCATGTCGACAACGCCGATGCCCTGCCTGATCGCGATGCTTTGCTCAAGGAGTTGGAGCCACGGCTGACCTGTGCGATCAACTACGCCACACGCCTGCTGCCGCCCGAACAACGCACCACGATCCGCACCGAGTTCAACAGCGAAGTGTGGCAGGAGCTGGATGAGCAGACCCGCAAGGGCGTGCGCATGCTCGACGAGCGCTTGGAGAACGCCTGGACCCTCGAACGCTTGACCCGTCTGGTGTACGCCATCCCGAAGCTGCTCCAAGGGCTGCCCCAGGACGCACCGCCCAGCCCGGAGCTGAAGAAGTCGCAACGAGTTTTCTTCGCCGCGCTGTACCGGCTGCTGTGCTCCTCGGACACCGGTCCCCGGCTGCCCACTCTGCTGTTGTCCATTGGACCGCAGCGCGCGCATCGCCTGCTGTCCCCGCATTCGACCGCATGAACCGAATCCGGATCGCCCGCACAGGTCGGTGTTATCGGATGAGCAGTCCTGCGGGCTCTAGACACGCGACGAACGCCGCGACGTCGCGTCTGATGTGCTCGACATCGGTGCCGGAGGCTTCGGCTATGGAATGCGCGATCTCGGCTTCCGAGCGTCGCATTCGCGCGCACCGCCGCGGGCGGCCTGGCGGGAGCGGATGCGGCGGACCAACTCGGTGACGAGTTCGTCGTTGGCGGCGTGGTCGCCGCGGTCGGCGTTGGCCAGGAAGTGGTCGCACAGCGCCTGGGCGGCAGTGGCTGGGCTGGGGATCACTGGCGTGGGATCCGGCTGGCCGCCAGGAGCTTCGGGGGTTCTCGACCGGCGGCCAGCCGGCGTCTTGGCGGGGAAATCGGGCTCGGGGACCTCCACGGCGGCCCCCCGGGAGGTGGCGGGATCGCGGTCTGGTGTCACCCGGACCATGGCGCAGCTCCCGGCATCACCAACGACATCGGTGGTCGGCCATCAGGCTCTGCGCCGAGGCCGAGTTCGTCGCCAAGGTGCCAGGGCAGCAGGGCCGCCTCGTCGGGTTGGCGCAGCAGCCAGTAGCTCGCCCTGAGGTGGATCCGGCAGGGTCGGCGTCGCGGCCCGATCATCGCGCCGGAGCGTCGGCAGGATCGGCAGCGGCCCCGGTGATCGAGGGAATGGTCGAGCAGCAGGGTGTACAACACGGCGCAGGCCCGGTACCGGATCGAGTCGATTTTCCCGGCGACGCCGGGCCCAGCCTGCGGGGTCTGGCGCAGCACCTCACGCAGTGCGTCACAGACCAGCCGATGACTGGTCTGCTCGACGGTCCACCCCATGCCGGTCACCCGTGGCACCCCATCAACCGGCGACGTCACGGGCGCGCCGCGCGGTGCATGCCCGCCGCGTTAGCATCAGCAGACTCCTCTTGACAGAGACGATGTCACCCTAGCTGAAACGTTTCACAGAGTATGGAACGTATCCGACGATGATGTGCGTTGTCCAGTCAGAGTTGCCTCGATTCACGTCAGGGTTCGATTCGGGCAAGGAGATACGGGGATGCCTAGTGGCGCTGGCCCGACGGTCCGGGCGCGGCGGTTGCGCCGGGAACTCAAGCGGTTCCGCAACACCGCCGGCCTGAACGTCGACGACGCCGGACGGCGAGCCGGTCTGTCCGGGCCGACGATCAGCCGCATCGAGAGCGGCAAGCGCGGCATGACCGTCGATGAGGTGGAGAAGCTTCTCGACACCTACCGGGTGCCGGTGCCCCAGCAGCGGGAGTACCTGGAGATGGCCGAGCGCGCCGCCGAGCGGGGCTGGTGGCAGGCGTACGGCTCAGCGTTGACCGACGCCACCCAGACCCAGATCGCCCTGGAGGAAGACGCCACCACGATCACCAACTTCGAGCCCGTCGTCGTGCCGGGCCTGCTGCAGACCGCTGCCTACGCGCGGGCGGTGATCAGCACCGTCGGGCTGCATGCCATGCCCAGGGAGGTCGAGGCCAAGGTCGGGGCTCGGATGGCGCGGCAGGCGATCCTCACCAAGCCCGACCCGCCCCAGCTGATCACCATCCTGGACGAGGCCGTGCTGCACCGCGAGGTCGGCGGTCGCGTGGTGATGGCCCGCCAGTTGCGGCAGCTGATCGAGGCGGCCACCACCCAGCCCAACGTGACGGTCCTGGTGATCCCGTTCACCGCCGGAGCCCACGCCGCGGTCGAGGGCTCCTTCGCGATCGTCGAGTTCGGGGTGGAACCGGGGGCGGTGCTGCTGGAGGGCAAGACTGCCGATCTGTTCCTTGAGGAGCCGGACGAGATTGCCGCGTACCAGGACACCGCGAGTAGACTGCTGCGGTCGGCTCTTGGTGCCGACGACTCGGTCGCCCTGATCGAGCAGATGCTCAGGGAGATGACATGAACCGCGACACACGCCCAGGTCCGGGCGTGGACACCGCGCCAGCCGGGTGGCGCAAGAGCAGCCACAGCGCCGCCAACGCCAACTGCCTCGAGGTCAACCTCACTCAACTCGACTTGGTCCACATCCGGGACAGCAAGGACCGCGGGGCGGGCCCGACGATTACCGTGACCCGCCGCGAGTGGGCCACGGTTGTTGACCAGATCGCCTCCGCCACGTCGTAGCGTCGGCCAGTCGCTCGCCGGAATACAGGATCGCGGCGCCCAGGCTGCCGGTCCACTTCATGGTGAGCGTCACCCGGGTACGTCACCCTCGGAACACCGATTTTTGCTTCTGACTAGCGGGTCTTTTATCTTTCGGGCCGGCGCTGTGGTGTTTCGCTGGTGGCGTAATCCTCGCCGTGGGATTGTGTTCGGGCTGCTGGGTTGGCTGGCCGAGACTGTCAGACCTTCCTTGTAGCGTTCGGGTTGTGATGGTGCGGCAGTTGCTTCCCGCGGGTCTGGCCGAAATAGCGCCGGGTCCGGAGTTGGGTACGCTGCTGGCCGGAATCGACATTTCCGCACTCACCGGTTCTGACGTCGTAGAGGTATTGCGGGCCCGCGCGCGGCAATTGTCCCATGACCAGGCCCGATTGCTGGCCACCATGGTGGAAGTCGGATTGTGCGACCCCGACACCCACGACTATGAGGTAGCCCGGCTTTCGGAGCCGCCAGCTTATGCCGCGGATGAGATCCGCGCCGCATTGGCCTGGACCCGTCGCGCCGCCGACCGGGAACTCAACTTCGCCGAGGCCCTGGTGCTGCGGATGCCGGCGGTGTTCACCGCACTGGAGACCGGCCGGATTGATCGGAGCAAGGCGTGGGTGTTCGCCGATCTGTGCGCTGATCTGACCCCCGAGCAGACCGAGGTGGTCTGTACCCGGCTGCTGCCCCACGCCGAAAGGCTGACCACCGGGGAGCTCGCGGCGCGGATCAAGAAACTGGCCATCGCCCTCGATCCGCAGTGGGCCGCCCGCCGGTACGCCACCGCGGTGCGCGAGCGCACGGTGATCGGATATTTGGGCCCGGCGGGCACCGCGACCATCACCGGCTCCGGATTGCCCGCAGACCAGGCGGCCTCCGCGTGTGCCCGCATCGAGGAGTTGGCCCGGGCGGCCAAACGCGCCGGGCATCCCAGCCGGATCGGTCCCCTACGAGCCGACATCTACCTGGGCCTGCTCGATGGTCGCTGGCAACACCACACCGGCGATCAGATCATCACCGACCTGCTCATCGACGCGACCGGCGACACCGAGGACGGCGTTGAATTCCATCATCCGGCCGAACCCGATGCTGCGACCGGCGGGGAGCCCGCGGCTGGCGATGCCCCTGGTGGTGCGACCGCCAACGCCGACGACCCCGCAGCCCAGAGCGTCGCCGAGGACAGTGACAGCCGAGGTACCAGGCCGGACGGGCATCCCACCGCGGGCGAGCCTGGTACAGCGCTGCCGGTCCGGCGGGTCGGGGTGGAAGTGCGGGTGGGACTGGCGACCCTGCTCGGCCGCGACCAGCATCCCGGGGAGATCCCCGGTTGGGGACCCATCCCTGCCGAAACCGCGCGCACCATAGTGGCGGCCCAGTGTGCTGCAGAATGGCGCTTTGCGATCACCGACCCCACGGGACAGCTGCTGCTTGCTGGGATCACCCGCCGCCGACCCCACCACCCAGCGTCAGGGCACACCACGCTCGGTCACACCGCAAGCCAGCAGCCGCCGTGCCGAGGCGGGGTCGTCGAACTGCAGCTCCCTGCCACCCTGCTCACCGACCTCGCCGCAAGCCCCGACAGCTGTGGTGAGTGGGCCGGGATCGTGACCGACGTCGCCACCCAATACACCCTGCACACTCACCGCGGACCGGGGAAACCTGACACTCAGGACCCGACCACCCGGTTCGCCGGGGCGGCGCTACGTCGTCATGTCCAGATCCGGGACCGGTTCTGCGTCTATCCCGGGTGCCGCGCCACAGCCCGCAGCGCCGACCTTGACCACACCCGCGACCACGCCCTTGGCGGGCCCACCACCGACACCAACTCAGGACCACTGTGCCGGCACGATCACCAGCTGAAGACCGCTGGCTGGTGGCGGTTGCACCAGTCACAACCCGGACACTTCACCTGGATGAGAGTCGGCATGTGACACACTTTCCTCATGACCGACACACTCCCCCTCAAGGCGGCGATCTACTGCCGGATCTCCAAAGACAAGACGGGCGCTGGCTTGGGCGTCGAGCGTCAGGAGCAGGACTGCCGCGAGTTGGCCACCCGGTTGGGCTGGACGGTGGTGGCGGTGTACGTCGACAACGATCTGAGCGCCTACAGCGGCAAGCCACGCCCCCGCTACCTGGAGTTGCTGGTAGCCATCCGCGCCGGGCGCGTTGATGGTGTGCTGGCCTGGCACACCGACCGGTTGCATCGCTCGCCGATCGAGTTGGAGGACTACATCACGGCGTGCACCGCCGAGGGGCGCGAGCTGCCCACCTGTTGCGTCAAGGCCGGGGCGCTGGATCTGTCGACGCCCAGTGGCCGGATGGTCGCCCGGCAGTTGGGTGCGGTGGCTCGCTACGAGTCTGAGCATCGCTCCGAGCGGGTGCGTGCGGCGAGCTTGCAGCGTGCCCAGGCCGGGCGCCGGTGTGGCGGGCCGCGCCCGTTCGGCTACGAGGACGACGGGGTCACCATCCGAGCAGATGAGGCCGAAGCGGTGCGGGCGGCGACGGAAGCGGTGCTGGCCGGTGCGACGCTGCGCGGCGTCGCTCGTGATCTCAATAAGACTGGCTTGTTGACCAGCATGAAGGCCAACACGTGGGACCAGAACGCGGTCCGGGAGATGCGGATCAAGCCACGCAACGCCGGACTGCGGCAACACCAAGGTCAGGTGATCGGCACGGCTGGCTGGCCAGCGATCGTGCCGGAGGAGCAGTGGCGCGCCGTGGTGGCGATCCTGACCGACCCAGCGCGGCGCACCACGCCCAACGATTCCAAGATCAAGTGGCTGGGCAGCGGGCTCTACGTCTGTTCAGGCTGCGGCAAGCCGTCGCTGCGGGTCAGCCGGGTGGGTCGCGGTATCGCGGGTTACCGCTGCGCGGGTACCGGACGTGGCCATGTGACGCGCATGGCCGGGCCGTTGGACGCCTACGTCGAGTCGATCATCATTGAGCGGCTGTCCCGGCCGGATGCGATCGAGTTGCTGCGTCCGGCTGCGCCGGACGTGGACCTGGCCGCGCTGCGTGCCACGGCCGCCGCTGCCAGGGCCCGGCTCGGCGAGATCGCCGAGATGCTCGGCGACGGCGAGCTGACCAGGGCTGAGGCCGGTATCGCCCGTCAGCGGGCCACAGCCCGGCTGGAAGCGGCCGAGGGTGCGATAGCGGCGGCCACGGTCAGCAGCCCGTTAGCCGGGATCGTGG
>DATAWX010000140.1:0-3508 GCA_036266995.1 Pseudonocardiaceae bacterium
CCGTAGGCATCCCCCGCAGGCCAGGTCACCTGCTGCCCCTGATACTGCCAGCGCAGCAGCCGCCCCCAGCACCACACCACCAACTCCCCCGAGACCAGCAGCAGCCCCACCCGCGAGCACGACCGCACATCCAGCACCCGCACCCCCGCCGACTCCAACTCACCAGCGACAGCTCGCACCACGACGCCGGGCCGGATGCGTGGGGCGGGCGGGTGCATCACGGGCGAGGCCAGTCCAGGCGGGCCCACGCGATCCAGCAGCCCGGATCGCCATCCACACCCCACTCAGTGGCGATCTTGCCCACGATATCCAGGCCATGCCCGGCCAGGTTGGCCGCCTGGGGAAGCTGCCACGGGCCGCCGTTGTCTTCAACCTCGACCCATGTGTAGTCCGGAGCGAACACCTCGACCCGCACGACGAACCGACCCCGGTCCCGGGTGTCGCTGTGCAGCACCGCATTAGCCGCGAACTCCGACACGCACAGCACCGCATCATCAGCGACGGGGCAGCCAGCCAGCAGCCGCGCCGTGAATGCGCGAGCCTCGCGCACCTGGTCCAGTGCTCCAGGAAAGGAACGCATACGAACACCCGCGCTAGCCCGCGTACTCGCGGCGCCCGGGCCAGAAGTCACCTGCCCTGCACCTGCTTCCCGTCCGGGCCTGGCCACCATTCGCACCCTGGCGGGCATCGGTTCAGTGCGCATGGCCGCTGCCACCGCACTCCAGGCACGACCGGCGAACCGGCTCGGCCGCTCCCCGGGTCAAAGTGCCAACGACGAGGGCACGGCGAGAACGGCGGAATTTCCAGCCCCGGCCACGGCAGGCCAGGCACGGCGAGGGATCAGGATCACGTCGGGTCATGCCCCCACGATCCGCGACTCTTTGTCGCTAACCCATCACACAGTGAGTTATCACCGTGATATGGGGCGGTAGGCTAACGATCAGTAACCTAGCGGCACGCAAGGGGGAGGCCTGCGGTCATGCGGTCCGGCGCGTTCGACCCACCGGCGATATCTGCCGACATCTGGGATCGCCATGACGTGACCACCGCCCTGCAACGCCGCGACATCGGCCGCCTGATCGCCCTGCTACGCCAGTGGGCCGGCCTGAGCCAGACCCGCATCGCCACCGCAACCGGCATCGCGCAAGGCCGCATGAGCAACTACGCCACCGGCAAGCACAAGATCAAAGAAATGGCTGTCTGGGAGCGCATCGCCGACGGTCTGGACATGCCCGACACGGCCCGCGCCTTCCTGGGCCTGGCACCCCGTGATGGCACCCCAGCCCCGCGGGTACCCTCGCCCGCCGATCAAGCCGAACAGCGCACCCACTTCGCGCGCTACCTGGCCCGCGCTCGCGTCATAGACCCCGGGGTCATCCGCACCCTGGACGGCGAGACCGATGCGATCAGGCGACTAGACCGCCGTCTAGGCGCTCCCGCAGTCACGGCCAAGCTTCAGGTACACATCGAGCACGTCCGGACCAGCTTGCGTTTCTCCCTGCTCCCAGCCCAGCGCGAAGCGCTCGCCGCAGTGCTGGCCGACGCCTCATCGCTGGCCGGATGGCAGGCCATCGACATGGGCAACCTGCCCGATGCCTGGGACCACTACCAGCGCGCCACCTCTGCCGCCCGTGAGGCGGGCGACACATGCCAGCTCGCCTATGCCACCGGGGAACAGGCCTACGTGCTGGCCGACCTCGGCCACCACCACGACGCGCTCGAATTGGTCCGCGCCGCCCACGACCAGGCCCGTACCGCCGTCCCGTCCCAGATCAAGGTCTGGCTGTATGCGGCCGAAGGCGAGATGGCCGCCGCTACCGGCGACGAATCAGCCTGTCGTCACTCGCTCGACCAGGCCGCTCAGGAAATCGAGCACGGTCCCAGTGACGACGAGTTGCCCTACCTGTCACTCAATACCGCCCACCTGGCCCGCTGGCGCGGCAACTGCCTGGTGGCCTTCGGCGACCCGGAAACCGCCGACGACCTGGCCCAGGCTCTTGATGCCATGGATGCCAGCTTCACCCGAGCCGAAGCGGGACTGCGCTGCGACCTGGCCGCCGCCCTGCATGTACGCGGGGAACGCGACGAAGCCCACCACCAGCTCGGCCGCGCCCGCGACCTAGCCCAGCTCACCGGCTCCACCCGCCGGCGGCGCCGCATCCGCGACCTGGCCCGCCGCCTCGGTCCCGCGACCTAGAACCCCTTCGCCAGCACCCGCAACAGCGCCACCAGCGACCCCGCATTCCAGATCTTCCCGGTCTCGATCAGCTTCGGGATCGCCGACAGCGGAATCCATTCGATCTTGTCAGCCTCGGTGGCCTCGGTCGGCTCCCCGACCTTCACCGGGTCCCGGCCGAGGAACACCACATGCTCAGAATCCACCATCCCGACCATCGGCTGGAACGTCACCAGGTGCTCCACCCGCCCCGCCCGGTAGCCGGTCTCCTCCTCCAGCTCCCGCTGGACGGTCTCCGCCGGTTCCTCACCCTCATCGATCAGGCCGCCGGGCAGCTCCCAGCCCCACCGGTCCTGCACAAACCGATGCCGCCACATCATCAGCGCCCGGTCCTGGTCATCAACAACCACGATCAGCGCAGCACGCTGCAACCGCACCACGTGATGCCAGAACCGCTCCCCACCCGGCAGCTCGACATCCACCTGCCCCAGCCACACCCACGGGTTGTCATAGATCGTCCGCTCACCGAACGTCTTCCACCTGCTCTGCCCATCACCCATCGCAGTACTCACACCACGACGCTAGCGGCTGCGACGTAGCACTGAAACAGCGGCTGGGACTGTAGCCTTCGTCTGCTGTTGTGACTTTCTGCACGAAGGCCAACCTCGGCACCTATCGAGGGCAGCCGCTTACATGGTTCGGGGTGGCTACGAGAAGGCACGAGGAAGACTACAGTTGTTGAAGACTCACTAACCCTCGTCATGGGGATGTTATGCCAGAGACCTACCTCCCGTTCGTATGCTCGCGCTGCGGGTACCGCTGGGGAGACAACGGCCTGGGACCGACAGCCGTGCGCATCGACGGAGATACCGAGGGCCTCGATATTTCAAACATTACGTTTGATTGCCCTCAGTGCGGGACGGAAACCCGCCCGGCGCTGCCCGGCGGTATCTATGACGTTCATGACGGACAGTGGCAACTAGTGCGTCGCGTAGCGAATGACCTAAAGTCAGCGCAGGCCACATCTGACGATTTCGTCAGATTGGTCAGGCTGCTAAAGAAGGCCCAGACGTCCGGTTCAGACGCCGCGCAGGTAGCTGACGAAATTGCAGCACAGACACCTTTCACACAGCTAGCACAGACTATCCGCGAGCACCCTCCGGGCTGGATTGCTTACATTCTTACCGTGATATTGTCTGTACTTCTCTGGTTGATTCCTTCTCCAGGTAATAATGCTTCCGCTGGCGGAGCCGATCGATCGCCCAGTCCGACGGTCCTGCAACACATGTCGACACGCGAACTAGATGAACTCGCACAAAAAATCGCTCAACA
>DATAWX010000141.1:0-14367 GCA_036266995.1 Pseudonocardiaceae bacterium
GTGCATCACACCGGCTGGGAAATCCTCATCCACCCCGGCCACGTCGAATTCATCCCACCCGCCATCATCGACCCCACCCGCACCCCACTACACAACCCACTCCGCTGTTGAAATGTCGGCCCGTAGAGCCCTGTGTCATCCCGCGCCCGGGTGTCCGACAGGTGGAACAGAAAAGTTGCCCCGAGATCAGGGCGCATCGATCGCGGAGATCCGATACTTGTGCACCTCGGCAGCAAGAATGCGAGGGGCAGTCTCAGCGTCCGGTCCGGATCCACGGAAGGTGGCCAACTCCGCGTCGGACTGCCACCGCTCATAGACGTTGACCCGCGCAGGGTCGAGCGGGTCGGCGGTGAGGGCGAAGTCCAGGCAGCCAGGAGCGCGCCGGGCTTGCGTGACAGCCATGGCGCAGTCAGCAATGTAACGGTCGCGATCGGCAGCCTCGACGATCAGGTGCCCAGCAATGATCAGCATACTGTTACGACCATCACTGCGCCCGGAACTCATCGAAACCTGGGAAGTGCAGGGACCGACGCACCTGTTACTTCTCTAATCTGGCGCGGCTGCGGGCCCGATGCGGACGCAGCAATGCAGCGGGGAGGGGTCCAGACGAGCGGTGAGGCCGGTGTGGGCTAGACCCTCGAGGAGGCCGTCGAGCAGGCGCAGGTTCATTCCGCACACGAGTTCGGTGTAGTCCTGTGCCAGGGCGTGAAAGGGGCAGTTGGCGAGGCTGACCTCCCCATTGTCGATGCGGGGTTCGAAGCCGTATGCCTCCAGTACCTGTATCGCAGTGTCGCGGGTGTCGCGGTCACCTGCGGCGCTGCGCGCCGTTTCGCCGAGTTCCTTACCCAGTTCGTATGCCCGCTGGGCCAGCGTCTCCCGCGGTGAGTTCCCGGAGCGCTCGGCGTCTTCGACGGCGCTGGACAGCAGCCGACCGGCGAGGTCGTAGCGGCGCTGGGGCAGCGACACGGCTACGTGCTGGTGCGACCGCTGGTATAGCTTGGCCGGCCGCCCCGCTCCGGGGCCGGTGCGGCCAGTGCGGCGCTGGTAGATCACATCGAGCAGGTCCTCATCCACCAGTCGGTCGAGGTGAAACGCCACGGTGGTGCGCGGCAACTCCAGGGCCCCGGCGGCGTCGTCGCGACTGACCGGCGCGGGCTGGCGCACCACGTAGTCGTACAGCCGGCGCCGGGTCGGCTCGTCCAGCGCGGCGATCGCGGAGATCTCCGCCTCCCGGGACTCCATTCTAGAACCAACTCCTGTTGACGAAAAGGTGACGCTCGTTCTAACGTGAGTATATCATGTTACTAGAAGCGAGGAGGTCGCCGAGATGAGCGAGCACCTGGTGGTGGTAGGTGTTGACGGATCCCCAGCCAGCTACACGGCGCTGCGGTGGACTCTGGCGCATGCCGGTCGCACCGGCGCTGGGATATGTGCCGTCCGCGCTTGGACACCGGTGCTGGCCAGGGGGTGGGAAGCAGCAGTCACCGCCGAGCCGGTGCCCCCCGTCGCCGAGCAGCGAGCTCGGGCCGAACGGGAGTTGGCCCAGGTCGTAGCGGCCGCACTAGCGCGCAATCCCACCGGGGCCGCGCAGGTTTCGGTACGGCGAAGGATTGTTCGCGGGCCGGCCGGCCCTGGACTTGTCTCGCTGGCTGCTGGTGCCGACCTGCTGGTCGTCGGTCACGGCCCCCGGTCGATCGACATGCTGCACCGGTCTGTGACGTGGTACTGCGTGCGGCACGCAACCTGCCCCGTGCTGGTCATTCCCCCCGCGATGGCCACCCAGAGAACCGTGGCCCCGGCGACAGCGGAGGTATTCGCATGAGCATCGTTGAGCCAACCGGAGCGCTGCCCGTGCAGCCGCCGCCCGCGCGCCACTTAAGCCTTCGGGTCGTTGCGCCCAGGAAGGAAGTGGACCTGCTGGCGGCGCAGCGAGCGGTGGCCGATCTGCTGATCGCCCTGGGTAAGGACCCGACATCGGAACACCTGTCCGACACGCCGCGACGAGTCGCCAGCGCCTTCGCCGAGCTGCTGACCCCGCGGGAGTTCGACCTGACGACCTTCCCGAACGACGAGGGCTACGACGAGCTGGTGCTCGCCAAGAGCATCCCGGTGCAATCGCTGTGCGAGCACCACATGCTGCCCTTTCATGGGATCGCGCACGTCGGCTACCTGCCCGGCGAGCGCATCCTGGGACTGTCGAAGCTGGCCCGGATCGTCGAGCTGTTCGCCCGGGACCTGCAGGTTCAGGAGCGCCTGACCCAGCAGGTGGCCGACGCGCTGCAAAAACACCTGTCCCCGAAGGGGGTCGGCGTGGTGATCGAGGCCGAACACCTGTGTATGTCACTGCGTGGCGTTCGAGCCACCGGCTCGCGCACCGTGACCTCGGCACTGCACGGGGTCCTGCGTGCGGACGCAAGCTCGCGGCAGGAGTTCTTCGCGCTAGCCGGCGTGGGGCACTGATGACAGGCCACCTAGCTACCGCGCCATCCGAGCGCGAGGCGTTCCGACGGTCTGGCGTCCGCGTCGTGGGGGTCGATGAGGCGGCCACAGGCTCGGATCCCGCGGTAGTCCGGCGATCCTTCTGCGCTCTCGACGAGGCCAGCTATCACCTCGACTCAGCCGCCGAACCGTGGACCGTCCACCTGGAGGTCCGGCTCAGCGGCAGCGTCGTCGAGGATCGACTGCGACGGGCCGTGCGGGTGGCGCTGGGCAGACAACCCCGAGCTCGCGCCCGGCTGGCAACCGGCCGCTGGGGTCGAGTTGAGTGGGAGATCACCCCCGGATCTGACGTCGACCCGCTCGACATCGTCGGGTGTTCTGACGACGACGCCCTGCAGGCCGCCCGGGCCGAACTGCAGAGCCTGACAGTGCCGCTGGCGACGTCGCCACCGCTGCGCGTCCGCCTCGCCCGTCATCCCCGGGGCGACGTGATCATGCTCAACGTCCATCACGCCGCTGGTGACGGAATCGCCGCGCTGGGCCTGCTTCGCTCCATCGCGCGGGCCTACGCCGGACGCCCCAACCCGGTGCCCCAAACACCGCCCGAAGAGCTGGAGATCCCAGCGCCGACCGGCCGCTGGGCCCAGCTGCGAGCACTGGTGGAGGAGTTCGGGCAAGCCGCCCCCCGGTCAGTGCACCTGGCCCCAAGCGGTGGCGAGGACCGTCCGGGCTACCGACTCCATCACCTTGTCCTCGACGCCGCGCAGACCGCGGCACTGGCCGCCAAGGCTGCGGCGGGGACCACTGTCAACGACCTGCTGCTGGCCGGTCTACATCTGGCCCTGGATGACTGGAACTCCCGGCACGGCGGCGCTGCCGGCCGACTCAGTGTGCTCATGCCGGTCAACTTGCGGCCCGCGTCACGCTGGCACGAGGGGTTCGGAAACTTCACCTTCATGGTGCCCGTCGTCACCCGCCCCGAAGATCGAGCTGACCCCGCCGCCGCAGTCGAGGCCATCCGCCGCCGCACCCGGCGCATCAAACGGGAACGCAGCCCCGCTGCCTGCGTCAGGCTCCTCGACGTCCTCCAGCGTTTGCCGCTGCCGGTCAAGCGGAGCATCGCCCGCCTCGCCGCTTCCGAGCGGGTGATCCCGACGGCCATCCTGTCCAACCTCGGCCGCCTCGATGAGGACCAGGACTTCGGTCCCGATCTCCGCGCCTGCGAGGTGTGGTTCTCTCCGCCGGCCAGGATGCCCATGGGTCTGGCCGTCGGGGCGGTCACCGCGCGGGGCCGGCTGCATCTGGTGTTCCGCTATCGCCCGCCACTGTTCGGTCCGACTGACATCGCCGACTTCGCCGGCGGCTACCTGGCGGCGCTCGGTCACGTGGTGGCTTGCGCTGGCATCGGATTCCCCAGATGAAGTCCTCCGAGCACTGCGCCGTGGGCGACGCCGCTACCGCAGGTGCGCTCGTCGACGTCGGTGGTGACTGCGCCGAGGAGCGTTGCGTTCTCAGCTACGGCGACGTGGTGGCCTTGAGCGGTGACTTTTTCACGGGGTCGCCAGGCCCGGCATCCGACGACTTGTTCCGGTTGGCCGCTATCCCCGGAAAGCGCGGAACCACGCTCGGCACCCGGGACGAGGTCGTCTGCGCTCTGAAGGTGATGGCGGTGGACGGAGCGTCTGCTGATGCCCGCTTCGAGCCCGGAGGGGAGTTCAGTGACTTCCGGTTCACCGCGACCGCGGCGAACACCGAGGTCGAGAGACGGGTCCGGGACCGCTTCCTGGCCTTGGCCACAGCGAACGGCGACCACTTCGTCGCTCCCGGCCGTTGCGATACCGCGCACTGCCACAAGGGCCCGCCGCCCAGCCGCTTCGAGTCAGCAGTCGTCGCCTATCACCGGCTTCACGAGGTGGCCCTGGACGAGGCCTGCCGGCTGGGGCGTTGCCGGGGGGACGAGTCCCGGGCGATGGCACGGGAGGCGGCCGCCCAGCACTATCTCACCGACGCCTTCGCGGCCGGGCACCTGCGGACTCCAGTCACGGCGATCCGCCACTTCTGGGATCACCGGTACCCATGGTTCTGGCAGAGCCTGCAACGCAAAGTCGCCATGGACACGGCCTTGGCGCTACGGGAACTCGTCCGGCCGGCGAGGATCCTGCCCGGGGGCTTCCTCGACCGCCGCGTCCACGCCGCGGTCAAGGCCCGCACGAGCGGGTTTCCGCGGATCACCCTCGGCGACCTGTTGGCCCGAGTGTTTCACGACTGGGACAACACCCACGGCCTCACCCTTCAGGGAGGCGGGCTCCTCTTCGGCGACGGACTCTTCGAGCAGGGCGTTGGCAAGGAACTCGCCGTTGCGGCTGTCCGCTCGGGCATCGACGATATCGAGATCGCCTACCGGCTCGGAGTGTCGGGCAGCCGTCTGCGCGGGGAGGCCCTCTACCAGCGGGTCCGATCATCCACCGGTGCCCCCAACGATGCATACCGAGCTGAGACCCGGATCCCGATCCCGTCACCCGACAACCCTGCGCAGAACTGGCGGGCGGTGGATGCCGAGGCATTGTGGAGCTCTCCCATCGTCGGCAGCACAGGTACGACCGTGGGGATGGCGGTCGAGGAGACGCTGCGCCTGGGGGCAGAGGTCTCCCGCCGGCTGGACTGTCTGGGACCAGGCGTCTTCGAGGTGCCAGGTCTGCTGGGCGTGCCTGCCGTGCGGCGATGGGCGGCCCGTAAGGCCTGCCAGGCCTATCACCACGGCTTCATCCGAGGCCTTGCGCAGGACCCCAAAGCAATCGTGCTCGCGGTGGTCAACCACGAAGGTTCGGGCGGCAACCGCCGGGCCGAGCCCGCAGTGCCGCTGGCCGGCATCATCAAGAACTGATGCACCGCCGTCCGCCCAACGGCTCCATATCGGGCACTACCTGCGCAGAAGCCCCGGCGGTCGGGAAATCGCCGGCGCTCATCAGCGCCGCTCCCCGTGGTATTCAGTCCGTTACTTCAGAAACGTAACCGATCGTGCGTTTCGTCCAACATCTGACCGTGTTTTTGCTGCTCAGAGCTATTGTGACGGCTGCCGGATCGGCCGGGATGGGTGCCGGCCCGGCGGGCTCGGGGGGTTGCTCGGTCCGGCATGTTCACTTAGTTTTAACCATGCGCCGGTTGCCAATGTGCCAACCGATTGCGCACGTATGAGCACGGTCTTCTGAAGTTGGGGCGTGCATGCGGAATGCCCGAATTGGCGGACAACGAGCGCGCGAGGTGACCTGATGACAGAAACTGCCCGGACCAGCGCCCGGATCCTTCCGGGCCACGACCCGCTACACGCTGTCCCCCAGGACGAGGGCCTCCAGGACAACGGCCTCCAGGACAACGGCTGTCAGGACTTCGGAGACAGCCCGACCAAGGTGCGCGAGTCCGACCACTACGTCGAGGAGTACGTCACCAGCTTCGTCGAGAAGTGGGACGAGCTCATCGACTGGAAGCGCCGCGCCCAGAGCGAGGGCGCGTTCTTCATCGACCAGCTCAAGGTCAGAGGCGTCCGCGAAGTGCTCGACGTCGCCACGGGCACCGGTTACCACTCAGTTCGGCTGCTCGAAGCGGGCTTCGACGTGGTCAGCGCCGATGGCAGCCCACACATGCTTGCCAAGGCATTCGCGAACGGTCGAGCCGCCGGCGGCCACGTCCTGCGCGTCGTCGAGGCCGACTGGCGCTGGCTCAATCGCGACGTGCACGGCACTTACGACGCGATCGTGTGCCTGGGGAACTCGTTCACCCATCTATTCTCCGAGCGCGACCGGCGCAAAGCGCTCGCCGAGTTTTACGCGATGCTCAAACACGACGGCGTGCTGATCATCGACCAGCGCAACTACGACAGCATCTTAGACGACGGTTTCTCGTCCAAGCACACGTACTACTACTGCGGTGAGGAGGTCAAGGCCGAACCAGAACATATCGACGACGGGTTGGCCCGCTTCCGCTACACGTTCCCGGACGACTCGGTCTACCACCTCAACATGTTCCCGCTGCGCAGGAACTACATGCGACGGCTGCTGCGCGAGGTCGGCTTCCAGCGGATCGAGACCTATGGTGACTTCCAGTCAAGCTACTCAGACGGAGACCCGGACTTCTTCGTCCACATCGCCGAGAAGGTCTACAACTTCGCCCAGGACGGGGTCGACTTGTACTCCAACGCCGTCAACACAGCCCGGGACTACTACAACTCCGACGACGCCGACACCTTCTATGCCGTGGTCTGGGGTGGCGAGGACATCCATGTCGGTATGTATGGCGACATGGATGGCGACGAGGTAGCGGAGATCGGCGCTGCCAGCCGCTGCACCGTCGAGACCATGGCCGGCCTGGGCGATCTCACCCGGGAGTCCACCGTGCTCGACCTCGGGGCCGGATACGGGGGAGCTGCCCGCTATCTGGCTCGCACCTACGGGTGCCATGTCACCTGCCTGAACCTGTCTGAGGTGGAGAATGAGCGCAACCGGCGGATGAACGCCGAGCAGGGGCTCGAGGAGCTGATCGAGGTAGCTGACGGCTCGTTCGAGGATCTCGCGTTCCAGGACAACGCGTTCGACGTGATCTGGTCGCAGGATTCCCTGCTGCACAGCGGTGACCGGGCACGGGTGCTGGAAGAGGCGGTGCGGGTGCTTCGACCCGGTGGCGAGATGATCTTCACCGACCCGATGGCCACCCAGGGCGCCAGCAAGGAGGACCTCAAGCCGATCTTGCAGCGAATCCAGCTTGACACGCTGGCTACCCCGGCGTTCTATCAGCGCGAGCTGTTGCGGCTCGGCGTGCGCTCCGTGGAGTTCCATGACCACTCCGAGCAGCTACCCCGGCATTACCAGCACGTGTACGAGGAACTCGTGCGGCGCGAGGGCGACCTCAAAGGGCGGGTCAGCGACGAGTACTACACACGGATGAAGGCAGGTCTGCAACACTGGGTGCACGGCGGTAACGCCGGCAACCTGGCGTGGGGCATCTTCCACGTGCTCAACTGAGGTGCTGGCGCTTACCTACCGGCCGTGGTCGGCGAGGCTTGAGCGAGTGCAACGATTCCCGCCGTGAGGCGAAAGAACACGATGACTGTCCGGCGGTTGACGGTGGCGGTCGTGCTGGTGGGCGCGGTGATCGGCGCAGCCGGTTGTTCGAGCACCGAGGATGCCCAACGGCAGGCCGGGCAGGCGTTTCTGGGCGCCTGGGCGAAAGGTGATATCGCTGCCGCGGCCCAGGCCACCGACGACCCGGTCGCCGCGCAGCGCGTCCTGCAAGCCACCCGGCAGGCGCTGGACTCGACCGCAGCCGAACTGACCCCCGGCGCGATCACCACCACCAAGGACGCGACGACCATGGCGTTCGCGGCGTCCTGGACGCTCGCCGGCCTGCCCACCCCGTGGCTTTACCAGGGAAAACTCGCTCTCGCCAAGGGCAGTGACGGCCAGTGGCGGGTGCACTGGCAGCCGCCGGACGTGCAACCCCAGCTCGGTACCGCCGACACCCTGGTGATGAACCGGACGCTGCCGCAGCGGGCGTCGATCCTTGACGGCGCGGGTCAACCGCTGGTCACCGAGCGTGACACTGTCACCGTCGGGGTGGAGCCTCAGCTCGTGGCGAACCTTGACGACCTCGCCGCCGCGCTCGCCTCGACCTTGCACGTCAATGCAACTGAGGTGATCAATGCCGTCGGGCAGGCCAAGCCCACTGACTTCGTGCCGGTGGTCACCCTGCGCCAGGCCGACTACCGTGCCGTCCAGGCCAAGATCCACGACTTGCCCGGCACCGTGTTCCGGACCGGCACCCAGCTCGTCGGGCCGAGCCGGCATTTCGCTCAACCGCTGATCGGGCAGGTCGGCAAGCCCACCGCCGAGGCGCTGCACCAGGCAGGCCCCGGTTACCTGCCTACGGACCAGATCGGTCTGTCTGGGCTGCAACAGGTGTTCAACAGCCAACTCGCTGGGACTGCCAGCGCCACCATCGAAATCCACGACGCCCAGGGCGCCACCCTGGCCCAGGTCGGGCAGTTCACCGGACATCCCGGCTCCCCAGTGCAGACCACGCTCGACACCCGGGTGCAACAGGCCGCTGACTCCGCGCTGTCCGGGGTGGGGCTGCATGCCGCGATCGTGGCCGTCCGCCCGTCCACCGGGGAGATCCTCGCCGTCGCGAACAGCGACAGCGCGCCCTTCGACATCGCACTGGCCGGCCAGTACCCACCCGGCTCAACGTTCAAGATCGTCACTGCCACCGCCGTGCTGAGCAGCGGGGTAGCGCAGCCGGACACCCCGGTGCGTTGCCCAGGCACGGTCACCATCGATGGCCGCACCATTCCCAATGAGAACGCCTTTAACCTGGGCACGGTCAGCCTGACCGACGCCTTCGCGCATTCCTGCAACACCAGCTTCGCGCTGCTCTCGCAGAAGCTGCCGCCTGGTGCGCTGGACCAGGCCGCCGCCGAGTACGGCTTCGAAGCCGGTTGGCAACTGCCCGTCAGTTCCTTCAGCGGCTCCTACACCCCCGCCAAGGACGGGGCGGGGCAGGCGGCGAATGCCTTCGGCCAGGGCACCGACCTCGTCAGCCCGCTGTCCGAAGCCCTGATGGCGGCCACCGTGGCGCACGGCTCCACCCCGGCGCCGGTGCTCGTCGCCGGGCAGCCCGCCACGGCGAAGCAGCCACCGCCGAGCCCCCCGGCGGCGATCCTGGCACCCCTGTCCAGCTTCATGCGCGCCGTGGTCACCCGCGGAACCGCGACGAACCTGGCGGCAGTGCCCGGCGCAGCGGTGTTCGGCAAGACCGGCACCGCCGAGCACGGCAGCACCGCACCGCCCCAGGCCGACTCCTGGTTCACCGGCTACCAGGGTGATCTGGCCTTCGCCGTGCTCGTCGAGAACGGGCAGACCAGCGGGGTGCCCGCCAACCCCATCGCGCAGAAGTTCCTCACCGCGCTGCACGCGACGTCCTGACCCGCAAGTGTGGCTCAAGGCACTCGCCCGGGAACGGCGCCGCCCGGCGCGGCTTCGCGAGTGGCCGCACGCGTGGTGGCTGGCGGTGGCGACGGTGTGCTTCGGCGCGTTCATGGGTCAGCTCGACGCAAGCATCGTCACGCTGACCTACCGCCCCCTGCGGGTGGAGTTCGGGGCCTCGTTGGCCGGGGTGCAGTGGGTGTCGCTGTCCTACCTATTGGCCCTGGTCGCCCTGCTGATCCCGGTCGGACGCATGGCTGATGCCTATGGCCGCAAGCTGCTCTATCTGTACGGGTTCGTCGTGTTCACCGTCGCGTCGGCGGCCTGCGGGCTGGCCCCGTCGCTGGGCGCGCTGATCAGCTTCCGGGTCGCCCAAGGCCTCGGCGCGGCGTTGCTGCAGGCCAACAGCGTCGCCCTGGTCGCCACCACCGTCCCCGGCGCCCGGATGCGTTCGGCGCTCGGGGTCCAGGCCGCTGCGCAGGCCATCGGACTGGCCCTGGGCCCTACCCTCGGTGGGCTGCTGGTCTCGACGCTGGGTTGGCGGTGGGTGTTCGGCATCAACGTCCCGGTCGGGGTAATGGCCGTGGTCGCGGGTGTCTACCTGTTGCCGCGAACCCGGACCCGCACCGCCACCGCCGGACGGGACCGCTCCGGGCTGGTGCTACTGGCCATCGCGACCACCGCCGGGCTACTCGGGGTATCGGCCGCGTCGGGGCTGTCGCTACCCAGCTGGGCCCCGCTGGTACTGCTGGCGCTGGCCGCTGCCTGCGTGGCCGGGTTCGTGCTGCGCGAGCGGCTGGCGGCCGCACCGCTGCTCGACCTGAACCTGTTGCGGTCCCGCGCGGTGAGCGCAGGGTTGCTCGGCGCGCTGTGCGGCTACCTGGTCTTGTTCGGCCCGCTCGTCCTCATCCCGGTCACCCTCACCGCCGCCGGCTTGTCAGAACTGCACGCCGGGCTCGTCCTGACCGCGTTGCCGGCGGGGTTCGCTATCGCCGCCACCACCAGCGGACGACTCCTGCCCCAGCACTGGACTGACCGGGCCCGCTGCACGCTGGGTGCGGTGCTCGGTCTCATCGCACTGTGCGCGCTGGTGATCGCCCCGTTGACCGGCACCACGTTGACCCCGCTGCTGGGCGCTCTGGGGATCGCGCTGGGAATCTTCACGCCGGCGAACAACACCGTGGTCATGCGGTCCATCCCGGCATGCACCGCCGGTACCGGCGGGGGACTGTTGAACATGACCCGCAGCCTGGGCACCGCCCTGGGCGTCGCACTGATCACTCTCGCGCTGCACCTCAGCCCAGCAGGAGCGCGGCTGCTCGGTGCCGACCAGGCGGGCCCGCGCACCGCCCTGCTCATCCTCACCGCCGGCGCGGCAGTCATGCTGGTCTCCGCCCGGTTCATCCCCACCACCGCATGCCCTGCTGATTAGCCACCAGGTGGCCGCCTTACTCGGCCGCCGCCATGCGCTGGCGGACCACCTCGCCGGGCAGCCGGCAGGTGTAGGCCAGGGCCATCACGATGGCGGTGAGCACGGCGCAAAGCCCGACTCCGACACCGAAGGCCGTCACACCGAGGTTGCCCGCCCCCTTGGACACCGCCGGGTAGGGACCCAGGTAGCTGATGATGGCCAGACCGGCGAACCAGACCAGCAGCCACCAACCGTGGCGCAGATCAAGTGTCGGCATGGCGCGTTTTGCGAAGTTCTGCTGCGCTATGAGCAAGACGAAACCGATCAAGATGGCCGCGAACATCTTCCAGTTGGTGTCCCACCCGGTCCAGTAGACGATCAGATTCGACGACCACAGCGCCAGAAAGGCGATCACCCAGGCGCCTTTGAGACGGAACGGGCGAGGCGTGTCAGGAAGCTGATTGCGCATGGCGATCAGTACCAGCGGTCCCATGCCGAAGGACAGCACCGTGGTGTTGGTGACGAACTCGACGAGCTGTTGCCAGCCGGGAAACGGCAGGAAGAACAGGCAACCGATCACAAAAGCCAGCAGCAGGCTCAGCCACGGCACCCCGTTGTTGTTCACCTTGGCCAACACCGCGGGGGCGTTGCGGTTGCGGCCCATCCCGTAGGACAGTCGCGCGCTGACCCCCGTATAGATAAGGCCGGTATCGCCGGGGGAGATGATCGCGTCGATGTAGAGCAGGACGGCGAGCCAGCCGATACCGAGTACGGTGGCGGTCGCGGCCAGCGGACCGAAGCTGCCCGACGCGGTCGCACTCGTGCCGGGGATGATGTGGTTACCGACCGAGGCCCACCCGCCGGCGGCGATCGACTGCGACGGGACCGCGCCGATGAAGACGAACTGCAGCGCGATGTAGACGATCCCGCACAGCACCACCGAGCCCACCACCGTCAACGGGATGTTGCGGCCCGGGTTGCTCGTCTCGCCGGCAAGCTCGATGCCCTGTCGAAAGCCGAAGAAGGCGAACGCGATCGACGCCGTGGGAATCGCCTCGAAGACCCCCTGCAAGCCGAACGGAGCGAATCCCCCGAAGCCAGTGAAGTGGGTGGCGTTGAACGAGACCACGAAGAACGCGACCACCACCACGGCGATGATGGCGAGCTTCCACCAGACGAGCACGTTGTTGATCCGGGCGAACCACCGGACACCCAAGAAATTGATCGCGGTGAAGACCGCCATCAGGGCGACCGCCACACCCAGACCCGGGTTGGTCAGCACCGGCGTGCCATTGGCCTGCACCTGCAACCAGGGCAGGTAGTTGGTGGCGTACTGGGTCACCGCCTGCACCTCGACCGGCGCCACCGACACCGTCGCCAACCAGGTGATCCAGCCCATCGTGAAGCTGGTGAACGAACCGAAGGCATAGTGCGGGTAGCGGGCCAGGCCACCGGAACGCGGGAACATCACCCCGACCTCGGCGTAGGTCAGCCCGATCAGCACGAACATCACGGTGCCGATCAACCAGGAGAAGATGGCGGCCGGCCCGGCGATCTGCGACGCTTTCAAAGCACCGAACAGCCAACCGGACCCGATGATCGAGCCGACCGCGGTGAACAGCAACCCGATCGTGCCGAAGTCCTTCTTCAGCAGCGCGTCATCACCCGAACCCGCGGTGCTCGGAAGTCCCACGACGTCGACCGACATAACGCTCCCTCGCTGATCGGACCAGGCTGCTGTTGGCGTCGCGGGAAATGCTAGCCCTCGGTACGGGGCATCGTGACATGATCCATCAGGGATCGATAGAGCGCAGCAGGAGGACAGCATGGACAAACCAGACCTCAAACCCCGCAGCCGCGACGTCACCGACGGGCTGGAACGCGCGGCAGCCCGTGGCATGCTGCGCGCTGTAGGCATGGGCGACGACGACTTCGCCAAGCCTCAGATCGGGGTCGCCTCGTCGTGGAATGAGCTCACCCCGTGCAACCTGTCCCTGGACCGGCTCGCCAAGGCCAGCAAGGAAGGCGTGCACGCCGCAGGGGGCTTCCCGCTGGAGTTCGGCACGATCTCCGTTTCCGACGGCATCTCCATGGGACACGTCGGGATGCACTACTCACTAGTCTCCCGCGAGGTGATCGCCGACTCGGTGGAGTGCGTGGTAGAGGCCGACCGGCTGGACGGGACGGTGTTGCTCGCCGGCTGCGACAAAAGCCTGCCCGGGATGCTGATGGCTGCCGCGCGGCTAGACCTAGCGGCGGTGTTCCTCTACGGGGGCACCATCCTGCCGGGCCGGGTGGGCGACCGCGAAGTCAACATCGTCGACGCCTTCGAGGCGGTGGGCGCCTGTATCCGTGGTCGAATCAGCCGCGCAGACGTCGATACGATCGAGCGTGCCATCTGCCCAGGTGAGGGTGCCTGCGCCGGCATGTTCACCGCCAACACGATGGCCTGTGCCGCCGAGGCAATAGGAATGTCGCTGCCCGGCTCGGCCAGCCCGCCCGCGGTGGATCGCCGTCGCGACGGGTACGCCCGCGCCAGTGGCAGCGCGGTGGTGGAGCTCATCAAACGTGGGATCACCGCTCGGCAGATCCTCACCCGCGAGGCGTTCGAGAACGCGATCGCGGTGGTGATGGCTTTCGGTGGCTCGACCAACGCGGTGTTGCACCTGCTCGCCATCGCCCACGAGGCCGGGGTCCCGCTGGAGCTGGACGATTTCAACCGGGTGGGCGACAAGGTGCCGCACCTGGCCGACGTCAAACCCTTCGGTGCGCACGTGATGGCCTCGGTGGACCACGTCGGCGGTGTGCCGGTGGTGATGAAGGCACTGCTGGACGCGGGGCTGCTGCACGGCGACTGCCTCACCGTCACCGGGCGCACCGTCGCCGAGAATCTCACCGAGCTGGATCCGCCCGACCTGGATGGCAAGATCCTGCACCGCCTCGCCGACCCGATCCACCCCACCGGCGGCATCACCATCCTGCGCGGATCGCTGGCCCCTGACGGCGCGGTGGTGAAGACCGCCGGGCTGGACTCCACCCGCTTCGAGGGCACAGCGCGGGTTTTTGACGGCGAGCAGGCCGCGATGGACGCCGTCGGTGACCTGCAGCCCAGCGACGTGGTGGTGATCCGGTATGAGGGTCCACGGGGTGGGCCGGGGATGCGCGAGATGCTCGCGGTCACCGGTGCGATCAAGGGCGCCGGGCTGGGCAAGGACGTCCTGCTGCTCACCGACGGGCGTTTCTCCGGTGGCACCACCGGGCTGTGCGTCGGCCACGTGGCCCCCGAAGCGACGGAGGGCGGCCCCATCGCGCTGGTCCGCGACGGCGATCCGATCGTGCTGGACATGGCCAGCCGCGAGCTCAACCTGCTTGTCGACGCCGGCGAACTCGCACGGCGCAGGCAGGAGTGGAAAGTCCCCCAGCGCGTGCTGCGCGGCGTGCTGTCCAAGTACGCCCGGCTCGTCGGTTCCGCCGCAGAAGGCGCCGTCTGTGGATAACTCGTGAGTGGGAAACAGTGTTATAACACTGTTTCCCACTCACGAG
>DATAWX010000142.1:0-12072 GCA_036266995.1 Pseudonocardiaceae bacterium
GCTGCTGTGACAAAATTTTCATCGCGGAACCAGCTGCCCACAAGGCCATCAGATGCTCAGTGTAGGGCTGGCACGGCGCCGGGGGCGTTACCATTACTCGGTCACACCCTGCCGCTGTTGCGCAACCCGTTGCAGTTCTTAGCCTCCCTCCCCACCTGCGGTGACCTGGTGCGTATCCGGATCGGACCCGTCGAGGCGATCGTGGTGTGTAAGCCGGAGCTGATCCGCCAGGTCCTGCTCAACGACCGCGTCTTCGACAAGGGCGGACCCTTACTTGACCGGGGCCGAGAGATGCTCGGCGATGGTCTCGCCACCTGCCCGCACAGCTTACATCGGCGGCAACGTCGCCTGACCCAGCCCGCCTTCCACCCCACCCGGCTGCCCGGTTACGCGCAAATGATGACCAAACACATCACCGATGTGACCGGCTCCTGGCAGGACGGCCAGGTCCTCGACGTCCTCCCCGAGATGATGACACTGACCACCAGAACCGTGGTCGAGACGATGTTCTCCGATGCTCTGCCGCCTGCCGTGCTCGGCGCGGTACTCGACGATTTCAGCGCCGTCCTGGCGAGAATCTACAAGCGCGCTTTCATGCCGCCAGCACTGGACAGCCTCGCCATTTTCGGAAACCGCCGCTACGACCGTGCTCGACTCCGCCTGCGACAGATTATCGGCCGCGTCGTCACCGAGCGCCGAGCCAGCCGTGCCGACCGTGGCGACCTCCTGTCGATACTGCTGGCCGCCAGTGACCCCACCGACGGCCAGGGCCTGTCCGACGCCGAAATCGTTGACCAGGTCTTGACGTTCTTCATCGCAGGATCGGAGACCACCGCCGGCACCTTGGCGTGGGCCGTGCACCTGCTGGCGCGCCACCCCGACATCGAACGCCGGCTGCACGCCGAGGTCGACGCCGTCCTCGCAGGCGCAGCCGCCAGCTTCGAGGATCTGCCGAAACTGGAGCTGACCGGCCGGGCCCTCACCGAGACCCTGCGGCTGTACCCGCCTATCTGGATCAGTACCCGCACCACCACCACCGACACCCACCTAGGAGGGCACCCCATCCCGGCCGGGAGCATCCTCGCCTACAGCACCTACCTCCTCCACCACCGGCCCGACCTGTACCCCGATCCTGACCGCTTCGACCCCGACCGCTGGACCGGGCACACCGCACAGCCGCCGCGTGAGGCCCTCATCCCCTTCGGCGGGGGGCCCCGCAAATGCATCGGCGACACTTTCGCCGTCACCGCGGCCACCCTCGCCCTGGCCACCCTCGCCGGCCGCTGGCGCCTGCGGCTCCTTCCCGGCCAACACGTCCACCCCGCGCTGGTTCCCCTGTTGCATCCACGCGGACTGCGAATGCGTGCCACAGCAAGAACTACGCGTTGTCCCAGTAGATGACTTTTTTGTAGCGTGTAAACGCAGCGGCCAGTGTTGAGGAACACGCAAAGTGACTTGCGTAGGGCTCTCTAAGGAGGATCCAAAAATAATTGAAAAGTAAGGGCATAGCCTCGGGCTGAGTTGCGCAGATGTCGCCCGCTGCGGACTGGTAACCCGGCCGGCCAACCCTTGATGCAACGAAGGAAACAGGAGCACCTACTCCCCGAAGGGGCACTCGTGACACACGAAGCAGCTTCGCTGCACCCGGTCCTCACGGAACTTCTCGCGAGCGAACTAAAGATCTACTGTCCCGTCCCGCTAGTCATCCACCCAGCCGGAGCGGAAAAGCTGGACGCCTGCGGTGTTCGGTGGTCTGTCGAGCAAGAGCTGTGCGCTCCCGGCTCGCGCGCGACGCGCATGAATGTCGGCCTATGTGTGGCGGCGGGGTCGCCTTTCGTCACGGAGGAAGCCGCCATGGCAGCTACCTGCTATTTCTATTTCGGCCTACTCAAGGACGACTACCTGGAATCCAGGAGCCACGATCCAGGCTATCTGGCGATACAGGCCGCCGAGGCAAACCGGGTTCTGCTAGAACCTCGCTCCGCGCCGGTTCCAGACTGCAAATGGCTCACGGCTCTGCGCTCGCTGGCCGACATGTTCGAAAGCCTCATGACTCCAGAGCAAATGACTGTCTGGCGATCAGAACACATGGCCTGGGTCATCGGTGAGTTGTGGAAGTTCAGCCTGCAAAGAAGAGAAGCTCCGCCGCCGCCCGGCGAATACCTGCGCATGCGCTGGTACAAAGGCGGAATAGGGACCATCGCTGCGCTCGCAGCCCTCGACACGGGTTACGCCCTGAGCGCCGAAGAATTCCGCGACCCCCTGGTGAGCGCCTTCACCCGAGCCGTCGGTTATTCGTGTCTGCTCATCAACGACCTGATCAGCCTGGCAAAAGAGAGCCCTCTGGGGCAAAGCGGTCTGAACATAGTCTCCGTCGTCAGCAGGCATGCGGACGGTCCCATTGCCGCACTGGCAGAAGTCTGGAAACTGTGGGAGCGCATGATCTGCCTGATGCTGCGGCTGCAAGGACAGCTCCTGAACGACCCGCGCCCGGCCGTCGCACGTTACGCCACGGAGTTCCCTCATTGGATCCCCGCCACACTTCACTGGACCACGACCAGCGCCCGCTACCTGCAACTGCCCGGCACGCCCGGCGGTCCAGGTGCCCGGATCGCCCCGCAGACGGTGACCATGACAGACACCCCGACCCTCTGGGACCCGGACGACCTGACCCCTCCTCCCTACCCAGAAATCGCCTGGTGGTGGAACCAGCTGGCCGACTGACGGCGGTACCAGGCCCCCATCTCCAGCACCATGTTCAAACAAAGACCCGGTCGCGTCGTCTGCCAGCAGACCACGACCAACCAACTTAAACTGCTCACAACGGACTAGACCTGGGATTACGAAATCTGACCACAACCCTTGGGAAATTACCTTATCGTCACAGTCTTCTCGGATGGAGTCACACGACATGGGAGGAATACTGTGTTCAAGGCGTGTGGGCACATATCATCCTCGTCCTTGCCGCTCCTGGGTCAAGTCCGCAAGGAGACCGCCCATGTCACATGATTCCACGAGGCTGCACTGGGCAGGAGCTGCTTTGACCGACGACGTTTCGGCGGTCGACAGGCTTCTGTCAGACTTCCTGGCCGGAAAGGAACAGGGACCGGGCCCCCAAGTATCGGCGTTCGTGAGGCTGCTGCGGGAGTTCCTCGTGGGCGGCAAACGGCTGCGCCCCTTACTGTGTTGCTGTGGCTGGCGGGCAGCTGGTGGATACGGGGACACCGCTGCTGTGAGGCATGTGGCGGCCTCGTTGGAGCTGTTTCACTCCTTCGCTCTGATTCACGACGATGTCATGGACGCCAGTGACACCCGCCGTGGCCGTCCAACGATGCACCGCCTGGTGGCCGCCCGCCATCGCGGGCACCAAGCGGCCGATCTCCTCGGGGTTAATGTGGCGATCCTGCTGGGCGACCTCGCCCTGGGCTGGTCCTATGATCTAGTGCACGCCGCCGCGCTGGACAGCACCCAGGCAGCGACGGTGTGGCCGCTGTTGGACGCCATGCGCATCGAGACCATGACGGGCCAGTACTTGGACCTGCTCGCCACCGGAACATCGCCTGGCAGTGTGGAGGACGCCCTGGCCATCGTCCGCTACAAGACCGCCAAATACACTGTGGAGTACCCGTTGCGGCTGGGTGCGCACCTGGCCGGGGCGACGACGTGCTGGGTGCCTGCACCGCCTACGGCATTCCTCTCGGGGAGGCATTCCAGCTGCGTGATGACTTGCTTGGCGTCTTCGGCAACCCTGCGGAAACGGGCAAGCCCGCGCTAGACGACCTACGCTTTGGCAAACACACGGTCTTGCTGGCCATCGCGAGACAACGCGCCGACGCGCACCAACGCAACTGGCTGGACGCCTTGGTCGGCGACCCCGAACTCGACGAGGACAGCGCAGCGGAGGTCAGGTACCTCCTCACTGCCATCGGCGCCCGAGCCACTGTCGAGCACATGATCACAGACCGATGCAACCAAGCCTTGGCCATCCTGAATACTGCACCCTTTCAACCCGTAGCGGTCAGGTTGCTGCGCTACCTGACCACCAGCGTCACGCGGCGGAACCGATGAAACCGCTACAACGCTGACGGTTTCGCCCAGGTCACGCCACTACGAACCCCTTGTCAGGTATCCCGCTCATCCCCCGTACTAGTGGGCACTCCCGTGGTGGTCAGCCCGGTTGGCGGTATTCCTGAGCAACTCGGCCACGGCGCGTGTGGCGCGCTGGTGCTAACAGGGGATCCGGCGGCATTGGCCACGCCCATCTCGACGCTCCTCGCGGATGCCGCGCCGCAGCGCCGGTTTCCTGACGTCGGCCGCAGCCGGATGCAACGCTAAGACCCCGAACGGAGGGTGGCGGCGCGGAGCGGATCTACCTCACCAACCAAACCCAACCACGTTCTTCGTTGTCTGCTCATCGGCAGAAGAGGACGCCCGGACAGTCTCGTGGGCGGCGCGCGCCGAGGTGAACGTGTGTCGGTGAGGGAACTGTCCACCAGGACGCTCAACCGTTGGGTCGAGACGTAGTGGACCTTGAGCTGTGGTGTCTTGTATGTGTCGCGCGGTGAGGTGTCCGGCAGGTGTCCGGCGACGGAGGCTAAGCGGACGCCGAGCTGGACCGTAGGCGAGCCCGGCGTTCTTGGCTCAGAGGATCCGACTGTTGCCGAGTTCGCCGGGTGTTGACCGTCGTTCCGGATAACGACGTCGGGGTTGCTGTCCGTCATTGAAGTTGCGGACGGCGGCGGGGGCTGTGGTTGGTGTGTTGGTCTGTCTCGTCGTCACCGTCAGTGTGCCGAGTGAGTTGAGTTGAGACGACAACGGCCCTCCCGCTCCTGTCGTGGGGACCGCCGCGGGAGGGCCGTGCTGGATGCACGGAGGCACCCGTTGGTGACGGTAGAGGCTGATCAGGTTCGGGTCGAATCGCGGTTGGTGGCAGGGCAGGTCGGCTGCCCGGACTGCCCCGGTGCGCAGCGCCTCCCAGTCAATGGTCACAGTCAAATGCGGAGGCTCCCAGCGGTGCTGGGGCAGTCCTGGGCAGCGCGAGCCAGCCCACAAACCTCCAGCAGCGCGTCGGCGTTGCGTTGCCCGGCGGTGCGCGGATCGGGGATGCCCACGGTAGCGGGTCGGGGTGCGGTGAGTTGTTCGATCAACGACCGGACCGCGGCACAGTGTTCGGGTTCGAGGTATCCCTCCACCCCGAGTCGCCCGTCGCGGCGGTCCCACAACCGCAACTCCCCCGCAGCCGGATCGGGTTGCGGCTCGTCGCGGGATGGCCGACCGTCCGGGTCGAGACACCCGAGGATCCGCAGGCCGATCTTATGCAGCGACGTCGGGTTGAACGATCGGGCGTGACGAGCCAGGTCCGCTTCGGCGGCGTCGCGATCTTCGGCGCTGACCGAGGCAGGGATCGCGGTCATCGCCTCAGTCAAGCGTCCTTCATAAACCACGCGGTGACCTGGTAGGAGGCGCGCAGACAGCAATCCTCGTCGCAGTAGTCTGCGATCCAGGAGGGATACCAGTGATGCCCGAGCGGGACTTGAAGACCATGGTTCGTGAACACGATGCCCGGTGCCAGATCTACGACGCGATTATGCGGTGGGCACGCGGCGTCGACCGCAATGATCCCGAGCTGATTCGCTCGGCGTTTCATCCGGACGGCTGGGACGATCACGGCGCTTTCGCCGGAACCGCCGCCGACTTCGCCGACTGGGTGGTGCACATGCACCTCACCACCTACCTCGGAACCACCCACTACATGCTCAATCACTACGTCGAGCTGCACGGCTCCACCGCGAAAGCCGAAACGTGCGCCGCGGTCGCCCTTCGAGTCGAACACCAAGGCAAGCCGTACGAGATCCTCGGTCGGGGTCGCTTCCTCGATAACCTGGAGGAGCGTGACGGCGTCTGGCGCATCCTCCGGCGTCAACTTGTTCTGGATCACGCCCGGGTCGCCGACGCCACCGACCAGACGGCCGCCCTGTTCGGGCCCGACGCTGGCAGTCCGGAGCTGGTGCGGAACATGCTGCCCGGCGCACGCGACACCAGCGATCCGTCGTACGCCCACTTCGCCTGACAGCGGGGAGCACCGCGTATCGATCGCCAGACACCTCCCAGTCGGGTGGTGAAGACAAGACGCCGCGGCCGGGCTGCTCGACGGCCGCCGCGCCACCACGCACTGGCGGCACACCGGCGTGCTGAGCAGGGGTTATCCGGACATCATCGTGGAGCCTGACGCGGTTTTCGTCCGCGACGGCACGACGTTCACCTCAGCAGGTGTGACGGCGGGGATCGACCTTGCACTGGCCTTACTCGAAGACGACCACGGCGAGCAACTGGCGCGGCAGGTCGCGCAGTCGCTGGTGGTGTTCCTGCAACGCCCCGGCGGGCAGTCGCAGTTCTCCCCCACGCTAAGCGGTCCCCGCCCGCGGACTTCGGCGCTGCGCTTGGTGTTCGACGCGGTAGCCGCGGATCCGGCAGGCGACCACTCCACCCCCAAGCTCGCGGCGCTGGCCGCGATGAGCCCGCGGCACCTCACCCGGCTGTTCCACGACGAACTCGGCACGACCCCTGCCAAGTACGTCGAGGCGGTGCGCTTCGACGGCGCCAAAGCAGCGCTGGAGTCGGGCTATACGATCACCGAGGTCGCCGAGCGGGTCGGTTGCGGGAGCTCCGAAACGTTGCGCCGCGCGTTCGTGGCCCGACTCGGGGTGTCGCCCAGCGCGTACCAGCAGCGGTTCCGGCCCGCGCAGCGGCGGGACGCCGTGGCCGGGGCAGGAGCGTCGCGGGCCCGGTGAACCACGCCGCTACCCGCCGCCTGGCGCGAACCGGACGAACGGCGTGACCGACGGCACCATGTAGTACCCGCGGTGACGGGCTGCGCGTAGGGCGTGAGCGTGTCGCAGACCCGTCCTCGACGCCTGCCATCCACCGCAGCATCTCCTCGAGCCGCCACCGGTCGTTGCTGAATCCGGCACCTCCCGCTCAGCCAACAGCCACGAGTCGATCACCTCGACATACTGGCGTTCAGGGAGCTCGTGGGTAACGAGGCCGTCGAGCTGCGCGGTGCTGCGGCAGCGACCTCCTGCTCGTAAGATCGAGTGCTTGGACGGCATTCATGACCTCGGCGGTCTCCACGGTTTCGGTGCGGTCGCGGTCGAGCGCGACGAGCCGGTCTTCCACGAGCGTTGGGAGGGCCGGGTGTTCGGGCTGGCGATCGCGTCGCTGGAGCGGATCACCCAGCTTGACCAGTTGCGGCATGCGGTCGAGCGGATGGACCCGGCGCACTACTTGGCCTCGTCGTATTACGAGCGCTGGCTGAGCGCGCTGGCGACGCTGCTCGTCGAGAAGGGCATCATGGCGCGCGAGGCGGTGCCGGACGTGCCGCTCGGGCGGCCGGCGGCTTCGCCCCACGACCCGCCGGAGCCGAGCGCGCCGGTCGCCGTGGGGGACCGCGTCCGGGTGCGCGATCTCCACGCCCGCGGGCACACCCGCTGCCCGCGCTACGTGCGCGGGCACCGCGGCACGGTCGTGCGCGTCGACCACGAGGCGGCGCTGCCGGACCAGGCCGCTCATGCGCGCACGGCGCGCACGGAGCTGACGTACGCGGTGCGCTTCGAGCCCCGCGAGCTGTGGGGCGACGATGCCGAGCCCGGCGCCGCCTGCGTCTGCGTCGGCCTGTGGCGCAGCTACCTCGAGCCGGCACCGTGACCGGGCCCCCTCATCACGATGCGCCGCCGTCCGCGATCGAGCAGCGGGTGGCAACGCTCGAGGCGCTGCTGACCGACAAGGGGCTCGTCAAGGCAGAGTTTCTCGATGCGATCGTGCGCTCCTACGAGAACGACATCGGGGCGAGGAACGGCGCGCGCGTGGTCGCCCGGGCCTGGACGGACCCCGAGTATCAGCAGCGCCTGCTCGCCGATGGCACGGCCGCCATCGCCGAGCTGGGCTTCGGCGGTCCCGAAGGCGAGCACGTCGTGGTGGTCGAGAACCGGCCGGGCGTGCACAACGTGATCGTGTGCACGCTGTGCTCCTGCTATCCCTGGGCACTGCTGGGCCTGCCGCCGGTCTGGTACAAAAGCCCGACCTACCGTGCGCGGATGGTGCGCGAGCCGCGTGCGGTCCTACGGGAGATGGGGCTCGAGCTGGCAGACGACGTCGAGATCCGCGTCTGGGACTCCAGCGCCGAGATCCGCTACCTGGTCCTGCCCGAGCGCCCGGCCGGCACCGAGGATCTCGACGAGGAGCAGCTGGCCGCGCTGGTCACGCGTGACGGCATGGTCGGGGTGGCCGCGCTGTGACACCGGTATCGCGTGAGGTGACGGGGATGCGCGGGATCGAGGCCCCGCCCCGGCGCAACGGCGAGCTGGTCTTCGCCGCACCGTGGGAGGGCCGCGTCTTCGCGATGGCGATCGCGCTGCAGCAGCGCCTCGCTTTCCCATGGGACGACTTCCGCCACCGCTTGATCGCGGAGATCGAGCGCGACCCCCAGCGCCCGTACTACGAGAGCTGGCTCGCCGCACTCGAAGCACTCACGGCGGACCTGCCCGGCGATCAATCCTGGTAGAAGACGAAATCCCGCCTGCCCCCGCCACAGATCGGGCACATCCACAGACCGCTGCGGGGAGAAGGGGTGCGCTCGTCCTCCTGCGAGATGGGCATGACGCCGGCGCGGTACGTCGAAGAGACTCGTATGGAGGCCCCCGGACCCTGCTTGAAAGTGCCGACGCACCCATCGACGTAGTCGCTCGCCGATCGGGAATGAGATCAGCCGAGACGTTAAGGCGGAGCTTCACGCGCGAGGTCGGCGTCTCACCGCACGCCTACCCTCAGCGCTACCGCACAACAGGGGTGACCCACATCCTCCCAGCGCCAAGTCAAGGCGCGCCCGTCAGCTAGGTTCCCCGCCACCGGTGATCCCGCTCCGCGGAGACAGCGGTCAGTCACGATCCCGCCGTCCCACCGGGAATCGACACGTGAGTCGTGATGTGCCGGTACACAGTGGCCCCCGACCCGGTTGCCGCGTCACGAGCGCTTTCGGCGGATTAGCTTGCGGGGATGCGCTGGCGGCCATCGATCGCGGCGACGATGACGTTTGCGGGCATCGGTGATGACGTGAGCGGTCCCCACAGGGTCTCGGTGTCATCGACCGCTGACCGCCCCGCGCGGCGGGCGGTATGATCGCGGGGCCGGAGCTGCGCGGGCAGCGCGTTGTGCTGCGGCTCGTCATCGCAGAGCACGGGCCGACCTGCGGCGGATCGCGCTGGGGTGACGAGGCCGCGTCCGCACAGTGGCCCTTTTACCGCCCGTCCGCTACCGGTTCGCCGTCGTGTTGGACGGATCGGTCTGTGGAATGGTGCAGTACGGCGAGGAGGAGGAGCCGGCGTACCGGCACGCGCGTCGATCGATATCTTTCTTGACCCGGTTGTGCACGGGCAGGGTGTCGGCCGCGACGCCACTCTTATCCCGCTACCTCGTGCGTAAACGAGGCCACCACCGCCTGGTGATCGATCCGGCTGCGGACAACGAGGCACTATTCGGTGCCACGCCCGCGGTCGGTTTTCGTCCGGTCGGCCTGTCATGCGTTTACGAGCGCGATGCTGACGGCACTGGCTGGCACGACGCCCTGCTCATGGACCTGCGTGCCGAAGATCTGGACCAGCCTGCCTGAGGGCGGGCCTACGTGTCTCGCTGGTGGATCCTATCTACTGGTGCACGGCGATCGGCATCCACGACGTCGGCGTATTGCAGCTGGGAGTCGCCATGACGGAGTCAGACGATCGCAATGCGCTAGGTCAGGATGCCTCAGCAGCTGCCAACCAGCGCATAGTCATGCAGGGCGAGTCGCCGGGTGCAACGTCCTCTTTTGCCGCTGGTCGGGCGGCGGCATGCCGGCTCTCCGCCGCGAAGCGCGCTTGCTGCGGCATAACCCGCTGTCGATGCCGATGAGCGGATCACTGACCGCCAGGCGGGTGCCGCTAACGCCGTCCGTGATGTTGGTGCTCAACGGCTCTCTCTGCTGGGGGTCCTTGCGCCTCCTCACTGTCGGGTCGAGGGACGCGCTTGGATTTCCGTCGACCGGCATATCCGGCTCGGGCCGGTAGGAGTCATCTCGTGCAGCGCCTGCGCAGGGAGGGGTCTTGTAGCGCTGGCGGCAGGTAGCCAGTGTCTGCGCGGGCGAGGGTGACGCCGGGTGGAACGATGTCGTCGATCTGGTCCAGTACGTCGGTGGTGAGGGTGACCTCGACGGCGCCGAGTTGTGATTCGAGCTGGTCCATCGTGCGGGGTCCGATGATCGGTGTGGTCACCGCGGGGTGCGCCAGCACGAAGGCCAGCGCCAGGTGGATCAGGGACAGTCCGGCGTTGTCGGCCAGCACGGCCAGCGCCTCAGTAGCTTCGAGCTTGCGCTGGTTGTCCGGATCCGACACCTGCCCCAGGCCCGCTTCGGGACAAGCCTGCGGACGCAACGGGATACCCGCTCGGGCACCGTCTAGCCTGCGGCAGGGACAACCAGTTCATGATCATCTCTACTCTTTCGCTACCCGAACAACCGCCAACGTCCGGTTTACAGTCCGTTCCATACCAGTGCCGAGGACCGGATTGGCCAGCACTGCACCCCGTATACGTGGAGCGGTGCTCGCTTGCTGGCAACAGTCGGGGGTCCCCGGACACGGGGCTCTACCCGACCCGGCTCGGTAGAGGGGGCCCGCTACCCCGGTAGACCCCCCGGGTAATGGGCCCTGACCTGCACGGTAGCGGGGGGTAGACCCCTTGCTCGGCGCTGCCCTCCGACCCCTCTACGGCGCTCTGAGGACGAGGTGCGCGGCGCTGTCAACGGTGACGGAGCGAGGTCCCGCGCTGAGCGGATGCGCTCCGCGACGAACCATTCGAGCTGGCTCACGGTCACAGAAAGTAACAGGGACCCACTAAGGGAGGCAGGGACCCAGGCAGGGAGTTCTCCCTGCCTGGGTCCCTGCCTTGCCTCCCCGCCCTGAGCTGCGCATACATCGGCCAGGGAGGTAGCTCCCTCCGCTTCCCGATGCCCCGGAAACCCCCGATTCCGGTCGAGACGACACCACGGCGCGCCTCCCTCCCTCACTGTTCGACCGTCCGATCGATCACCTTGAGTAACTGATGGCTGATGGACGGTGGCGAGAGGCTGCGGTCCGCCGACGTGCTCCAGCAGTTCGACAGCGGAGTCGACGTCAGGAGACGGAGCTTCAACGGCCAGGGGCTCTGCGCTCCCCCGCTGACATCACCGCCGCTCTCGACGTGCACCCTGCCACCCAGAATCCGGAGGTTTCCCTGCCGATCCGGCGTGACGCAGACGTTGGGGCACTAGCACTCTGCTGAGGCACGTGCCTCACCTTCAGTCAGGCACCCTGCCCTAGCCCTGAGCTGCCGCGAGGCAGACAACCTCGGCGAGGCAGGTGCCAGCCCACCAACTGAATTCGGTCAGTTTCAGCGGGGCGGGTAGGGTGTTCGCACCTGCCTCGCTCAGAGTATACGGGTCGGTGACCTGCGACAGTTCGGCACCGGTCATCGATTCCTCGCGATTCATCGCTCGGTGAGAGGACCGTGCTGCGTCAACGACAGCCAACCTTGACAACTCGCTTCGATGTCCCCGTTGCTGCGCTCGCAGATCCAGAACATGAGATTGGGATCCCAGCGCCACGGCCGTCCGAATTTGTCGGTGACCATGGGATTGTCAAAAGGTTTGCGGTCGCCGGGCTTCCACACGCGGGGTTGCATCACGCAGCGCCGTCCACGGTCTCACGATCGAACACCTCATGGGACTGTCGCGCTTTAAGCTCAGCAATACGTTGACGGACATAGGTCACCCACACAGAATCACTGCCCGCCGTGATCAATAAATGGTCGAGCATCGACTGAAATTCAGAAATTGTCAACTCTGACTGGCGGTTACCTTCATCCATCGAGGCTTATTCACGGCGCCTTTTGCTGATGCTCGTCGGCGTGGCGAATAGGGCGACGGACCGAATTCCGAGAGAATTGAGTTCCAACACTCGTTCTCTGAAAGACGGCCCGCCGCGTGTACCATACTACAGGCTTCAGCAA
>DATAWX010000143.1:0-28929 GCA_036266995.1 Pseudonocardiaceae bacterium
CACGCTGATGGAGCCGTGGGACGGCCCCGCCCTGGTCGCGTTCACCGACGGCACGGTGATCGGCGCCGTGCTGGACCGCAACGGCCTGCGCCCGGCCCGCTACTGGGTCACCGAAGACGGCCTGGTGGTGCTGGCCAGCGAGGTTGGCGTGCTCGACATCGACCCCGCCACAGTGGTGCGCAAGGGGCGCCTCGAGCCGGGTCGGATGTTCCTCGCCGACACCGCGGCCGGCCGGATCGTCGGCGACGACGAGATCAAGGGCCAGCTTGCCGCCGAGCATCCCTACGCCGACTGGGTCGCCCAGGGTCTGACCCGGTTGGCGGAGCTGCCCGGGCGCGACCGCGAGGTGCACACCCATGCCTCGCTGGTACGCCGCCAGCAGACGCTGGGATACACCCAGGAAGAACTCGAGGTACTGCTGGCGCCGATGGCGCGCACCGGCGCCGAGCCGATCGGGTCGATGGGCAACGACGCGCCGTTGGCCCCGTTCTCGCAGCACGCCCGACCGCTGTTCGACTACTTCACCCAGCTGTTCGCCCAGGTCACCAACCCGCCGCTGGACGCGATCCGAGAAGAGCTGGTGACTTCGCTGCAAGCCCAACTCGGCGCGCAGCCCAACCTGCTGGCGGCCACCGCGGACTCCTGCCGGCGGATCGTGCTGCCGTTCCCGGTGCTGGACAACGATGATCTCGCCAAGATCGTCCACGTCAACGACGATGGCGACCAGCCGGAATACCAGGCCGTCACGGTCCGGGGCGTGTACAAAGTGCACGGCGGCGGGCAGGCGCTGGTAATCCGGCTCAACGAGATCTGCGTCGAGGTCGCCGAAGCCGTCGAGGACGGGGCCCGGCTGATCGTGCTGTCGAATCGGGGCGTCGACGCCGATCATGCGTCGATCCCGTCCCTGCTGCTTACCGGAGCCGTACACCACCACCTGGTGCGGGAGAAGACCCGTACCCAGGTGGGTCTGATTGTCGAGGCGGCGGACGCCCGCGAGGTGCATCACGTCGCGCTGCTGATCGGCTACGGGGCAGCGGCGGTCAATCCCTACCTGGCGATGGCCACCGTGGAGGACCTCGCCGACCGTGGCCTGCTGGGCGGCATCGACGGCAAGACCGCCACCGGCAATCTGATCAAGGCGCTGGGCAAGGGCGTCCGCAAGACAATGTCGAAGATGGGCGTGTCCACGGTGGCCTCCTACACCGGCGCGCAGACCTTCGAGGCGATCGGGCTCGGGCCGGAAGTGATCGACTCCTGCTTCACCGGCACCACCTCCCGGCTCGGCGGGGTCGGCTTCGACACGCTGGCCGACGAGGTGGCGATGGGGCACCGCCACGCCTTCCCGCCCGACGGGGTGCGCGCCCCGCACCGGGAGCTCGCGGTCGGCGGCGACTACCAGTGGCGCCGCGAGGGCGAGCCACATGTCTTCAGCCCGCAGACGGTGTTCAAACTGCAGCACTCCACCCGGGCCGGCCGCTACGAGGTGTTCAAGGAGTACACCCGGCTGGTCGATGATCAGTCGCAACGGCTGATGACCCTGCGTGGGCTGTTCGCCTTCCACGAGGGCCTGCGCCCGCCAGTGCCGATCGACGAGGTCGAGCCGGTTGAGTCCATAGTCAAGCGGTTCGCCACCGGCGCCATCTCCTACGGATCGATCTCCAAGGAGATGCACGAGACGCTGGCCATCGCGATGAACCGGCTGGGTGGCAAGTCCAACACCGGTGAGGGCGGCGAGGACGCCGACCGCTACACTCGCGATGCCAATGGGGACCTGCGTCGCTCAGCGATCAAGCAGGTGGCCTCCGGTCGGTTCGGGGTGACCAGCGAGTACCTCGTCAACGCCGACGACCTGCAGATCAAGATTTCGCAAGGCGCCAAGCCTGGCGAGGGCGGCCAACTACCCGGAACCAAGGTCTACCCGTGGATCGCCAAGACCCGGTACTCCACCCCCGGGGTGGGGTTGATCTCGCCGCCGCCGCACCACGACATCTACTCCATCGAGGACATCAAGCAGCTGATCCACGATCTGAAGAACGCCAACCCGCGGGCCCGCGTGCACGTCAAGCTGGTGTCCGAGGTCGGGGTCGGCACGGTGGCCGCCGGGGTGGCCAAGGCCTACTCCGACGTGGTGCTCATCTCCGGCCACGACGGCGGCACCGGGGCGTCGCCGCTGTCGTCGATCAAGCACGCCGGCACTCCCTGGGAGCTGGGTCTGGCCGAGACTCAGCAGACGCTGATCGCCAACAAGCTGCGGGACCGGATCGTCGTGCAGACCGACGGCCAGCTCAAGACCGGTCGCGACGTCGTGATCGCCGCGCTGCTGGGCGCCGAGGAGTACGGCTTCGCCACCGCTCCGCTGGTGGTGTCGGGCTGCATCATGATGCGGGTCTGCCACTTGGACACCTGCCCGGTCGGCGTGGCCACCCAGAACCCGGTGCTGCGGGCGAAGTTCACCGGCAAGGCCGAGTACGTGGTCAACTTCTTCCAGTTCATCGCTCAGGAGGTCCGCGAGTACCTGGCTGCGCTCGGGTTCCGAACCCTCGAAGAGGCCGTCGGGCGCACCGAGATGCTGGACACCCGCCCGGCGATCGACCACTGGAAGGCCGCCGGGCTGGACCTGTCGCCGATCCTGGACCTGCCCTCAGATCTGGATCCAGCGGCTGCGCGGCACCGGACCAGGGAGCAGGACCACGGGCTGGACAAGGCGCTGGACAATACCCTCATCGCGTTGGCGGAGGGCGCGTTGGCCGATGGCGAACCGGTCCGGCTGGACCTGCCGGTGCGCAATGTCAACCGCACGGTGGGCACCATGTTGGGGTCTCATCTGACCCGCCGATGGGGTGGCGCCGGGCTGCCGGACAACACCATCGACATCACCCTGACCGGATCGGCCGGCCAGTCTTTCGGAGCGTTCCTGCCCCGCGGGATCACCCTGCGGCTGGTCGGTGACGCCAACGACTACGTCGGCAAGGGCCTGTCCGGTGGCCGGATCACCGTGCGCCCGCACCCCGATGGCCAGTTCACCGCGGAGCACAACATCATCGCCGGCAACGTGATCCTCTACGGCGCGACGTCCGGGGAGATGTTCCTGCGCGGGGTGGTCGGGGAGCGGTTCTGCGTGCGCAACTCCGGCGCGCTGGCTGTCGTCGAGGGCGTCGGTGATCACGGCTGCGAGTACATGACCGGCGGCCGGGTCGTGGTATTGGGCCAGATCGGGCGCAACTTCGCGGCCGGGATGTCCGGCGGGGTCGCCTACGTGCTCGACCTGCCCACTCAACGGATCAACCCGGAGATGGTCGACCTGGATCCGTTGGACGACCAGGACCGCGCGTTCCTGGCCGACGCCGTGGCGCGCCACCACGCCGAGACCGGATCCGCGGTGGCGTATGCGCTGCTGGCCGACTGGGACACCGCGGTGGATCGGTTCGGCAAGGTCATGCCCAAGGACTTCAAGCGGGTGCTGGCCGCCCAAGCGGCGGCACAGCGGGACGGCCGCAACGTCGATGAGGCGATCATGGAGGCGGCTCATGGCTGATCCCAAGGGTTTCCTCACCACGGGGCGGCAGAACCCGCCGCGCCGTCCGGTCGAGCTGCGGTTACGGGACTGGCGCGAGGTCTACGAAGACTTCGACACCCCCTTGGTCGAAAAACAGGCCGGCCGGTGCATGAACTGTGGTATCCCGTTCTGCCACCTGGGTTGCCCGCTGGGCAATCTGATTCCGGAGTGGAACGACCTGGTCTGGCGCCAGGACTGGGCCGACGCGGCCGAGCGGCTGCACGCGACCAACAATTTCCCTGAGTTCACCGGGACCCTGTGCCCGGCGCCCTGCGAAGCGGCCTGCGTGCTGGCCATCAACGACGACGCGGTGACCATCAAGCAGGTTGAGATCGAGATCATCGACCGAGCTTGGGCCGAGGGCTGGGTGACCCCGCAACCGCCGGCGGTGCGCACCGGCCAGACGGTCGCCGTGGTCGGGTCCGGTCCGGCTGGGCTGGCCGCGGCCCAGCAGCTGACCCGGGTGGGACACGACGTGGTGGTCTACGAACGCTCGGACCGCATCGGCGGGCTGCTGCGCTACGGCATCCCCGAGTTCAAGATGGCCAAGCACCGGCTGGACCGGCGGCTGGAGCAGATGCGGGCCGAGGGCACCGAGTTCCGGGCCGGCGTCGACATCGGAGTGGATGTCACAGCGGAGGATCTGCGCGCGAGTTTCGACGCCGTCGTGCTCGCCGGAGGGGCCACCGCCTGGCGGGACCTGCCGGTGCCGGGTCGCGAGCTGGCGGGCATCTACCAGGCGATGGAGTACCTGCCGCCGTCGAACCGGGTTCAGGAGGGCGACCTTGCCCGCTCGCCGATCCACGCCGACGGCAGACACGTAGTGATCATCGGCGGGGGCGACACCGGCGCCGACTGCCTGGGCACCGCGCACCGTCAGGGCGCGGCCTCGGTGACCCAGCTGGAGATCCTGCCCACCCCGCCACAGCTCCGTCCGGAGGCCCAGCCCTGGCCCACCTACCCGATGATCTATCGGGTGTCCTCGGCCCACGAGGAGGGCGGCGAACGGCTCTTCGCGGTGAGCACCCAGCAGTTCCTCGGCGACGCCGATGGTCGGGTTCGTGGGCTGCGATTGTCTCAGGTCGAGTTCTCCAGCGGCAAGTTCGAGCCGGTGGCGGATAGCGAGCAGGACCTGCCCACCGATCTGGTGCTGCTGGCGATGGGCTTCGTCGGGCCGGAGAAGGGCAAGCTGCTCGAGGGGTTGGGCGTCGAGTACGACCCGCGCGGCAACGTCGCCCGCGACGCGTCATTCATGACCAGCGTGCCGGGCGTTTTCGTCGCCGGAGACATGGGCCGCGGGCAGTCGCTGATCGTGTGGGCCATCGCCGAAGGCCGCTCCGCCGCCGCTGGTGTGGACCGCTACCTCACCGGCCGCGACGTGCTCCCCGCCCCCGTCGCCCCCACGGACCGCCCCCTGGCGTAGGCCCCGCTGAGTGTCGTGAACGGCGAAGGCTGGCTACGGGGTGGGCAGCTCCAGGTCCGCGAGCAGCAGGGGGTGGTCGCTGCCGGCGGCGGCGGCGTCGTCGGCCAGGCACTGGACGTCAGTCACCTTGAGTTCGGGGGTGGCCCACAGGTGGTCATCGGTGGCGTTGAGCACGTGGTTCAGATGGTGGACCGGTCCCGGACCCAGCAGCGGATCGGCGCTGTCAGGTGACCGGGGGCCGGCGTCGATGCCGAAGATGACCGGGCCGGGCACCTCAGTGAGCCAGCTGGCGATCCCGGCGTGAAACGCCTGCTGTAGCGCGGCAGCGGGCTCGCCGGATGGCTGGCGACCGTGGAAGCTGCATACGGTCAGCAGGTCGCCGGTGGACAATGCTACCTGGGCCGCCACCGTCCGCCACAAGAACCCGGGCCGCGCCGGCTCGCTGATGTCGAACGGTGCCCGGTCCAGGACCCCGGCATCGAGCAGCGCTGTGCCAGCAACACCGAGCACGGCGCATCCCAGCCGGTACTCGCTGGCCCGCGGCTTGCACAGGTCGGTGGACAGCGCACCCCAGGAGAACTGCCGGGCCTTGCGGTGCATCCGCTCATGCGCTGACGGGTGAGGCAGCAGAGCGCGGTAGACCGGGCGGCCGATCTCCTGGAGCAGCACGAGGTCAGGCTGCAGCCGCCGAAGCAGCTCGACCTTGGCGTCCAGCAGTCCGGTCGGTCGGGAGTCGACGTTCCAGCTCACCACCCGGATGCGCACCGGCGTTACTGCCCCGCGCCAGGAGCCCGGTATTCGGCTACCCGGTGGATCTCGGGCACGAATCCCCACACCGACCCCAGCCGACCGAGCTCGAAGTCCCCGGCGACCCGCTTCCGGTAGGAGGCCTCGAGGATCGGGCTCTCGTCGATCCCTTGGGTTATCGCCAGGCACGGCGCCCGATACGCGCAGCCAGAACAGTTCTCCCAGGAAGGATTCGGGTAGATCCGCAACGTCGAGTCGGTCATGTCCTGCACCTCCAGCGCTACGGCGACGCCCCGCCGGGCGATTTCGAGCTCAGCCCGCGGGATATGGGTGCGGCGGAAGGACTCAGTGGCGCGCTGGGTCGTGATGCCGCCAGCCCCGGGCACCGCTCGCACGTGGACCTTAGGTGTGCCCGAGGCGGGCACCGCGGCGCGCAGCTCGTTGTGGATGGTGCCTTCGAGTCTGGCCAGAAAGCCCAGCTGCCAGGCCCAGCTGCGGGTCAGCGCCTGTTCGTCGAGTCGCAGCTCGTCGAGTTCCGGCCACTGCGGGCCGGTGACGATCCGGTGCTCGACGAGCCAGTACAGCTCATGGTCGTCGATCACCACCAGGTCCACTCGTACCCGGTACTGCAGCGGCCGACCGTCGGGGGTGATCAGCCCACTATCCGGGTCGGCTGGGTCGGGCAGGGCGATGTCGAACTGCGACGCCACCTGGATCGGAGTGAACCGGTCGACGTCGCTCGCCCATTCGAAGTAGCGCTGCAGAATGCCGCTGCCCAGCTCCAGCTGCTGCTCCCAGTCCCGGACCTGGTCCGCGGACAGGTCACGGGCCTGCGCGTAGGCATCGCGCTGCCTGCGCATCGACTTCTCGAATCCAGCGACCGCCAGTGGGCGCACGATCGCCCGGTTCCAGTCCCACATCCCGGGGAAGTAGTAGACGTCGAGCGCGTCATGGATCGCTTCACCGAGATCGAAAACCTGCACAGGCTGTGCCGGCTCGTAGCCGTGCCGCTCCCGCGCACCGAGGTCCCAGGCCCGCCGGCACCGCCGGAACAGTCGGCTCTCCCACGGTCTGGCCACGTAGTTGACGCTCACGGCCACCTCCTGCCGCCCACATTTGAACTTCGAGCCTACCGTGACCAAGGCGCGCAGACGTCTGAATATGATGGTATGCTGATCTGTATGCGAACAACGCTCAACCTTCCGGACGGCCTGGTGGCACAAGCCAAGGCCCAGGCGGCGTCGAGCGGCCAGACACTCACCCGCCTGATCGAAGAGGGACTGCGTTTGGTGTTGCAACAGCACGACATCTCCGGCCCCGCTGTGCCAGAACCGCTGCCCGCCTACGGGCACCCTGCCGGCCGCATTCTCGTCGACCTGGACGATCGTGACGCGGTGTGGAGAGTCCTCGACGAGGACCGACATTCGTGATCCTGCCGGACGTCAACATCCTGGTGTATGCGTTTCGCCGGGAGGCCCAGCTACACGCGCGGTACTCAGCCTGGCTGGCCGCCGTGGTCGCGGGCGCTGACGAGCTCGCGCTGCACGACACCGTGCTCACCGGGGCGGTCCGGCTCGTCACCAACCCGAGAATCTTTGCCGACCCGGCCCCGATGCCGATGGCACTCGACTTCGTCGCACGATTACGTGCAGCGCAACGGGCCCGCTGGCTGCCGTCAAGCGATGCGGTGTGGACTGAGCTCGAACGCCTGGTGGGCCAAGACCGCGGGCTGCGGGGCAGCCTGGTGCCGGACGCGTTGCTGGCCGCACTGGCCCGCACCCACGGCTGCCAGATCGCGACCGCCGATCGCGGGTTCGCCCGGTTCCCCGATGTGCGCTTCTTCGATCCCGCCGCCTGACTTGGGTCTGTTGCCGCGGGTAGTCATGATCAGCCAACACCTAAGTGGCGGGCGATGAGGATGCGTTGGACCTCGCTGGTGCCTTCGCCAATCTCTAGGACCTTGGCATCACGGTAGAAGCGGGCTACCGGATACTCGTTCATGAAGCCGTACCCACCGAAGACTTGGGTGGCGTCCCGGGCATTGTCCATCGCGGCATTCGAGGAGACCAGCTTCGCAATGGCGGCCTCTTTCTTGAACGGTTCGCCGCGCAGCATCCGCCGCGCGGCATGGTAGTAGGTCAGCCGGGCGGCGTGCGTCCGCGCCTCCATATCAGCAATCTTGAACTGGATTGCCTGATAGCTGCCGATGGCATGGCCGAAAGCGTGCCGCTGCCGAGCGTACGATACGCATTCGTCAATACAGCCCTGGGCCAGGCCTACCCCCAGCGCGGCGATCGCGATGCGACCCTCGTCGAGAATGGTCAGGAACTGCGCATAACCTCGGCCGCGCTCGCCGAGCAGGTTGCTCAGCGGCACCCGGCAGTCGTCGAAGAACAGGCCGCGGGTGTCCGAGCACCGCCAGCCGACTTTCGAGTAGCTCTCGGACACCGTGAAGCCCGGGTGCCGGGCGGGGACCATGATGGTGGAGATCTCCTTGCGGCCCCCGCTGACGCCGGTGATCGCGGTGACGGTGACCACAGAGGTGATGTCGGTGCCCGAATTGGTGATGAAGGCCTTGGACCCGTTGATCACCCACTCCTCGTCATCGCAGCGAGCGGTGGTGCGCGTCGCGCCCGCGTCGGATCCGCCACCGGGCTCGGTGAGGCCGAAGGCCCCGAGCCGTTGGCCCGTGCACAACTCCGGAAGCCAGCGCTGCTTCTGCTCCTCGGTGCCGAACCGGAAGATCGGCATGGCTCCCAGCGAGACGCTGTCCTCCAGCGTGATGGCCACCGACGAGTCCACCCGCGCCAGTTCCTCCAGCGCCAGGCACAGGGCGAAATAGTCGCCGCCCATCCCGCCGTACTCCTCGGGGAAGGGCAGCCCGAACAACCCCATCTCGCCCATCTTCGCCACCATCGCGTAGGGGAACGTCCCGCGCTCGTAGAGCGCGGCGATGACCGGGGCGATCTCCTTGCGGGCGAAATCCTCGACGGTGGCACGCAGCGCCGCATGCTCCTCGCTGAGCATTGCGCCCTCCCTTCGGTCGGGCGCTCGTGAGTGCGTAACAGTGTTCTAACACTGTTACGCACTCACGAGCGTCAGCAGCACGGCGTTGCGCTCGACAGTGCCACCGGAGCGGGCACGCAGCTCGCGAACCACCCCGGTGATCGGCGCGGTGAGCACATGTTCCATCTTCATCGCTTCGAGCACGAGCAGCCGGGCGCCCGCGGTGACGCGCTGACCCTCGGCGACGTCGACGGCAATCACGGTCCCGGGCATCGGAGCGTGCACCGCCCCGCCGGGGCCCTGCTCGGTGCGCCGCCCCGCGTCGAGGGGCGGCTGCTCGCGCAGCTCCCAGCTGTACCCGTCGCGGCCGAGCCACACTGCGGTGCCGTCGACCGCGCAGGAGTAGCGGCGGGTGATCCCATCGAGGGTGGCGACCAGGTCCCCGTCATCCCAACAGGCCGACGCGCGGATCGGGGCGTCCTCACCGACTGCCAGCTCGGCGTCGGCGGCCTGGCCTCGGGCTCGGACGTCAACCGGTTCGCCCCCGCTGGCCTGCACCCGCCACCGGGTCCAGGCCGGCTCGCCGACCCGCCAGCCGCCGGGCAGTTCGAACGGATCCACCACCGGCCCGGTGGGTTCCAGTGCCAGCAGCGCGCGCAATGCGGCTGCGGCGAGCACGTCGCGCGGCAGTTCTGTCCTCGGCGGCTCCCGGCGCGCCACCAGCCCGGTGTCCAGCTTGCCGGCCTGCACGTCGGCATCGGCGAGCAGCGCGCGCAGGAACGCCACATTGGTGCCCAGACCCAGGATGCTGGTCTGGGCCAATGCGGCGTCCAGCCGGCGCAGTGCGGTGTCCCGGTCCGGGCCGTGCGCGATGACCTTGGCCAGCAACGGGTCGTAGTCGCTGCCCACGGCGTCGCCCAGAGCCAGCCCGGAGTCCACCCGAACTCCCGGACCAGCCGGTTCGCGCAGCTGCAGAACCTGCCCGCCGGTGGGCAGGAACCCCAGAGCAGGGTCTTCGGCGTAGATCCGGGCCTCGACGGCGTGACCGTCGATCCTGATGTTGTTCTGGCGCAACCTCAATGGCTCGCCCGCGGCCACCCGTAGCTGCCACTGCACCAGGTCCAGGCTGGTGACCAGCTCGGTAACCGGGTGCTCCACCTGCAACCGGGTGTTCATCTCCAGGAAGAAGAACTGATCCGGGGTATCCGCCGGCACGATGAACTCGACCGTGCCCGCGCCGGTGTACCCCACGGCCTGGGCGACGGTCACCGCGCGCTGACCCATCCGAGCCCGGGTCGCGGCGTCGAGCAGCACCGACGGTGCCTCTTCGATGATCTTCTGATGCCGCCGCTGCAGGCTACACTCGCGCTCACCGAGGTGCACCGCAGCGCCGTAGGCGTCAGCCAGCACCTGGATCTCGATATGCCGTGCGGTGGCGATGAACCGTTCGACGAGCAGCGTGGCGTCACCGAAGGCGCCACGGGCCTCCCGGCGGGCGCCGGTAATGGCTTCGGGCAGGTCCTGGGCGCGGTGCACCACCCGCATGCCCTTGCCGCCACCACCGGCGGACGGCTTGATCAGCACCGGGTAGCCCAGCGCGTCGGCCGTGGCAGCCAACGCGTCATCGTCGCCAGCCGAGCCGTCGCTGCCGGGGATCACCGGGACGCCCGCAGCCGCGACCGTCGCCTTGGCTCGGATCTTGTCGCCCATCGCCTCGATAGCGGCGGCAGGCGGGCCGACGAAGATCAGGCCGGCGCATGCGCAGGCTCGGGCGAAGACGGCATTCTCCGACAGGAACCCGTAGCCGGGGTGTACGGCCTGCGCGCCGGTGCGAGCGGCGGCGGCGAGTATCGCGTCGATGGACAGGTAGCTCGCCGCCGCCGGCGCTGGACCGATCCGGACTGCGACGTCGGCGTCGCGGACATGCCGAGCACCGGCGTCTGCGTCGCTGTACACGGCCACTGAGCGCAGTCCCATCGCGCGTAGCGTGCGGATCACCCGGACCGCGATCTCACCGCGGTTGGCCACCAGAACCGACTCGAACACGCGGCTCACATCCGGAAGATGCCGAAGCGGCTGGGCTCAAGCGGGGCGTTGGCGCAGGCTGACAGTGCCAATCCGAGCACCATCCGGGTGTCCGCCGGGTCGATCACCCCATCATCCCACAGCCGGGCCGTCGAGTAGTAGGGGTGCCCCTGGTGCTCGTACTGGTCCCGTATGCGCTGCGCAAATGTCACATTGCCTTCTGGGTCGTCAGCACCCCGGACGGCACCGAGCACCGTGGCGGCCTGCTCCCCGCCCATCACCGAGATCCGCGCATTGGGCCACATGAAGAGAAACCGTGGCGAGTACGCCCGGCCGCACATGGCGTAGTTGCCGGCGCCGAATGAACCACCGATGATGACCGTCAGTTTGGGTACCCGTGTGGTCGCTACCGCAGTGACCATTTTAGCACCGTGTTTGGCGATCCCGCCGGCCTCATATTCCCGGCCCACCATGAAACCGGAGATGTTCTGCAAGAACACCAGCGGAATGCCGCGCTGGTCGCACAGTTCGATAAAATGTGCACCTTTGAGCGCCGACTCGCTGAACAGGATCCCGTTGTTGGCGACGATCCCGACCGGGTGACCGTGCAGCCGGGCAAAACCGGTGACCAGCGTGGTGCCGTACTCGGCCTTGAACTCCGACAGGCGACTGCCGTCGACGATCCGGGCGATCACCTCCCGCACGTCGTAGCTGGTGCGGGGGTCCACTGGCACCACTTCGTAGATCCCCTCCAGGGCGGGCTTCTCGGTGGCGATCACGTCCCAGGGCCGGGCCGCGCGCGGACCGAGGGTGCCGACGATGGAGCGAACGATCCGCAGCGCGTGGGCGTCGTCGTCGGCGAGGTGGTCGGTGACCCCGGAGACCCGGGAGTGCAGCTCGGCGCCGCCGAGCTCCTCGGCGGTCACCACCTCCCCAGTGGCGGCGGCGACCAGGGGTGGGCCGCCGAGGAAGATCGTGCCCTGGTTGCGGACGATCACCGCTTGATCGCTCATCGCCGGCACGTAGGCGCCGCCCGCGGTGCAGGAGCCCAGTACCGCGGCGATCTGCGGGATGCCTCGTGCGGACATCGCCGCCTGGTTGTAGAAGATCCGCCCGAAGTGCTCCCGGTCGGGGAAAACCTGATCCTGTTCGGGCAGGTAGGCCCCGCCGGAGTCGACGAGGTAGAGGCACGGCAGGCGGTTGTGCAGCGCCACCTCCTGGGCGCGCAGATGCTTCTTCACCGTCATCGGGTAGTAGGTGCCGCCCTTGACGGTGGCGTCGTTGGCGACGATCACGCACTCCCGCCCGGCCACCCGCCCGATACCGGTGATGATCCCCGCGGCGGTGGCCTCGTCGCCGTACATGCCGGTGGCCGCGAGCGGGGACAGCTCCAGGAACGGGCTCGACGGGTCCACCAGTGAGTCGACCCGGTCCCGGGGCAACAGCTTGCCGCGCCCGACGTGCCGTTGCCTGGCGCTGACCGGTCCGCCCAGACGAGCTTTCGCCAGCCGCTCGCCGAGCTCGGCTACCAGCACAGCGTGCGCCTGCGCGTTGCGCTCGGCAGCGCCAGCCAGGCCGTCCTCCACTCCGACCAGGACGTCCATCACGCCCCCCTTCGCACGTCGAGGCGAAGCACTCCACATCCACGTTAGCCCTCATCAACCGCCCGCTGGCGCATTCAGCGGGCTCAGCGGGGTAAACGGCGCGCGAATTACCCTGCTGAGCCCGCTGAATGCGAGGCCGCCGACATCCGCGCTCCGTTGGGTAGCGATGCGGCGCGGATCCCCGGGCCTTCGCGTGCCCACTCCCGGCAAGCCGTCACGAGCGCGCGCTGCTGCCGCAGATCCAGCCACCCCGGCAGGTGCACCGCCCCCGGCGCCACCGTCCGCCGTTCCCGCCCAATCACCTCAATCACCGACCGCTCCCGGCGTCGGAGGGGGGCGCTGTGGGAGAGGGCCGGTGGGACGGCAGTGGTGGCAGGGGCGGTAACCCGCTGCTAGGGCGGCGGCTGCGGTGCGGAAGCCGTGGCGGTGGGCGGGGGTGATCCGGCGGGCGGGCGGGCAGGTGGGGAAGCAGACCACGCCGGTGGTGTCGCTGCCCACGAAGTGCACCCCCTGCCGCGCGAGTGCGGCGACCTCGTCGACGTTCATCTGCTCCGCGCGCAGCAGCTGCTCCTTGTGGGTGGAACCGAACATGTAGTCGCCCAGCAGGCCGTCGGCGCGGACCACGCGGTGGCACGGGATCAGCAGCGGCACCGGATTGCGGGCCAGTACCGAACCGACCGCGCGCACCGCACGGGGACGCCCGGCCTCCCGGGCGACCCAGCCGTAGGGGCGGATCTGACCCACTGGGATGCGGCTGGTCGCGGTGAGCACGTCGCGCTCGAAGTCCGACAGCCCGCGCAGGTCCAGCCGCACGGGGGTTGGCCGGCCTGCAAGAGCCACCAACAACCCGGCAGGTGCCCGGTCCGCCGGGCGCAGCGGCCTGCCGAACCGGTCGCGGTAGGCATCGCCGAATGCGGCGGCGTCGCCGCGCACCGACTCCGCGGACCGGACGAACTGCACGCCCGCACCGGTGAACGCGACGAACGTCGCACCGAGCCGGCTGGGCGCGGCCAGCCAGCTGCCGAAGATCCGGTCCGTCAGTCCAGGCACGGGGGTAGCGGTGAGCCCGGCCAGCGCGTCGGTGACCGAGTCGAGATCGTTGAACATCATCGAAGCGTCCTTCCAGCCACGAGCCCGTCGCCGGCCGGCTCGGTGAGCAGCGCTCGCAATCGGTGCAATCCTCGGGAGATGTGAGACTTCGCGGTGCCGTCCGGGCAGCCCAGCACCTCCGCCACCTCACTGGTGGGCAGGCCGACGACATGGCGCAGCACCACCGCCACGCGTTGAGCTTCCGGCAGTTGGACGAGCACCAAGCCAAGCTCGCGCGCGACGTCGTCGCGTTCAACCTGCTGCTCGACACTCGCGCCGCGGGCGGGCGGCTCCGCCGGCTCCACCGCCGGCGGTGGGTCCGGCCGACGCGCCGCGTCGCGCGCGGTGTTGCGCGCGGTGTTGCGAACGATCGTCAGTAGCCACGGTCGCAGCCGCAGCGAGGCGATCCGCTCGCCGTGGTAGCCACGCAGCGCCTGGTAGGCGCGCAGGAAGGCCTCCGCCGCGAGATCTTCGGCGTCCGCCGGGCGGCCGCTGAGCCGCAGCGCGACCGAGTAGACCACGCGCTCGTGGGTGCGGACCACCTCGGCGAAACCGGAGTCCAGGTCGGTGACCATGGCGAGGCACAGCTCGTCAGCGGGCATTGTGGAAGATGATGCCCAGCACGTGGCGGTCACCGGTGAGCACCGCGCTGACGCCATGGCGCATCTGCACGCGGTGATAGCCGCGGGTGCCCCGCTTGGGCCGGTGGCGCACGGGGAAGATCATCGCCTGGCCCTGGCCGGGGCGGGCCACCATCGCCCGGGACTGCTGGCGTGGCCGCTGCTCGACGAACACGCTTTCCCCGCCGGTGAAGTCCTCATCGGGCTTGCTGAGCATGACGAGGAACTGCAGCGGGAATGTGAGGTCGCCGTAGATGTCCTGGTGCAGGCAGTTGTAACCACCCGGCCCGTAGCGCAGGACCAACGGTGTGGGCTTGTGCTGGCCCAGCGCAGCGCACTCGTCGAGCAGGGCGTCGAGGTTCTCGGGGAACGGGTGCTCGCCCAGTAGCTGCGCCCACCGGTTGGCGATAGCGGCCAACGGCGGGTAGAGGCTTTCGCGCAGGGTCTGCACCAGCGGCGGCAGCGGATCAGCGAAGTAGCGATAGCTGCCCTCGCCGAACGCATGCCGCGCCATCACGACGGTGGCGCGGAACCGGGCGTCGTCGTCGAAGGTGTCGACCAGCTCTGCGCACTGCTCGGGCGACAGCAATGGCGGTGTCATGGCGAAGCCCGAGCCGTCGAGCTGGCTTTCCAACGCCGACCAGTCGAGATCAGCCAGCGCGGGCAGTTCGGACTCCGCGGGTCGGATGCTCATCACGATCTCCTCGTCGGACCAGATGCCGGCACCGGTTGCCTGTGCCTGCCTGAACAGAACCCCACGCCGCTTCGACCGGTTGCACCCGTCACGGCTGCTGTCGGTCGTAGGATCGACGAACGTGCCATCCGACCCGACCAACATCATGACGCCACGCCGAGCCCGCCGAATAACAGCAAGGCAACATCGTGATCAAACAAGCTGGGTTCTGTCTGCTCTTGGTTTAGCAGCGGAGTGGGTTGCGCAGTGGAGTTCTGGTCGGGTCGATGATCGGGGGTGGGATGAATTCGACGTGGCTGGGGTGGATGAGGATCTCCCAGCCGGTGCGGTGCACATGCCGATGATGGGTTTCACATAAAAGTACGCAATTCTCGACACTGGTCTCACCATCGTCAATCCAGTGCCGCGAGTGATGCGCCTGACACATTCCGGGTGGCCGATCGCAGCCCGGAAAAGCGCACCCGCGGTCTCGCGCGACAAGCGCGCGGCGGATGGAGAGCGGAACAGTTCGCATGGCCCGGCCGACGTCGAGGGGTTCGGATTTCCCACCCAGGACAACCGGTATTATTTTGGCGTCACACGCCCACCTGCGGGCTTCCGATGCGCTGATGTGCGTCCCGTAGTCCAGGGTTGCGACGCCGAGGCCGGTGCGCAGGGCGTCCCAGTCGATGGTGACGGTCAGGTGCGGTGGCTCCCCGGCGGTGCTGGGGCAGTCGTGGGCGGCGCGGGCCAGCCCGCACACCTCCAGCAGGGCATCGGCGTTGCGCTGCGGGGTAGACCGCCGGTCGGGGATGCCCGCGGTGGGGCGGGGTCCGGCGAGTTGTTCGATCAACGACCGGAACGCGGCGCCGTGCTCAGGTTCGAGAAATCCTTCCAGGCCCAGGCGCCCGTCGCGGCGGTTGCGCAACCGTAGTTCCCCGGCGGCCGGGTCGGGTTCCTGGTCGTCACGGGGTTCTGGACCATCGGGGTCGAGGTGCGCGACGATGTGCCGACCGATCGTGTGCAGCGACGTGGGGTTAAACGACCGGGCATGGTGGGCCAGCTCGGCTTCGGCGGCGTCGCGGTCGGTAGCGCTCACGCTGGCGGGGATCGCAGCCATCGTGTCGGCGATCACCCGGACTTGTCCGGGGCCGATTTCCCCAGCGGCCAGCGCCGCGGCCGTGGTGGGCAACAACGGGGCCAGCACCTCCCCACCCAGCGCCCGACGCGGAGCGAGCTGCCCGGCATGCGCGACTCGGGCACCGGCCTCGGTGGATGACAGGTTCAGCATCCCGGCCAGTAGCTGCTTCGTGTTACGGAACCCGACAGTGACCGCGATATCGCGGGCATCCAGCTCCGCAACCGTATCCAGCATCACTGAATACAGCATCCGCGACGCCGATTCGATGTCGCGGACCTGATCCTGCAATCCCGTGTCGTCACAGTCGATGATGGAGCGACGCCACTAACCGAGGCAGGCGACCATCGCCAGTCCCGGATCCAGCTGCGTCTCTATCACGTCACCATTGTCGCACCCACCCCCGACAGTGTCGGAGGTTCAGCTGAGGCGTCGGCAAGACTATTTCAGTGATGCGACGACCGGTCGGAAGGAGGTGGCAAATGGCAGGGCGTCGACCGTGCAAACACGGCCAGGTCAAGAGCGGACTCTGGTTCGGCAGCCTGGCTCATCGAGGCGCGACGTAGCTGACCCGGTTTCGCAGGGCGAGCCTCCGGGATTCGCGATCTGTCAGGCGCGCTGGCTGGCGTCGTATTTCGAGCGGTACAAGTCGCGCAACAGCGCGATCTCCGCGCCGTGATGGATCATTTCGCGGTTGATATGCAGGACCAAGGTGGCCATCGGGGCGGCAGCGAACGGCCCCTCCGCCGGCCCGCACGCCCGGGCCAGCCCCTCCCCGCCGAGCTGGCGCACACCAGCGACCCAGGCGGCATAATTCTCATCGAGTTGGGCCAGCGCCCCGATAGCGTCACCGGGATAGTCATGACTCAGGTAGTCGCACGGCGGCCCGCCGAAATGGCTCGCCACGCGCATACCCAGCACACCGACCACGACATGCCCGATCCGCCCGGCGATCGTGGTGACCGGCGGCGGGGAGGGTTCGGGCATTTCAAAGTCGATGGTGAACTCACCGCCGCCGGCGGCCATCGGCGCACCGCTCGTGCCGCGCCGGCGCACGTTCCAAGCTCCAGGGACCGGCTCCCACAAATACTCCTCGTCGGACAACCCATCCAGGCGAGGACGCAGCTGGCGGCGCCAATGCCAGTCCAACTGCTCAACCAGCTGATGCGACCAATCGATCGACGAGGGCTCCACGAGCACGAACCTAGAACACGACACTCAGCGACACGAGCTCTGGGCTACGGTGCTCGGCCGTGACCGAACCCGACTTCCTGGGCACTACCCGAGCGTCTTACGACGCGGTGGCCGACGACTACACCGAGTGGCTACGCCACGAGCTGGAATCCAAGCCCTTGGATCGGGCACTGCTCGCCGGGTTCACCGAACTCGTGCAGGCGGACGGCTCCGGGCCAGTCGCTGACATCGGATGCGGTACTGGCCGCGTGACGGCACACCTGCACGGCCTCGGGTTGCCCGTGTTCGGGATAGACCTGTCGCCGCAGATGGTCGCGGTGGCCCGGCAGGCGCACCCGGAACTGCGGTTCGACGTGGGTTCGATGACGGTCCTGGACCTACCAGACGGCGCCCTTGGCGGCATCGTGGCCTGGTATTCGATCATCCACATCCCGAAGGAACGGCTACCGGAAGTCTTCGCCAAGTTTCATCGAGTACTGGCTCCGGGCGGCCACGTGCTGCTCGCGTTCCAGGTCGGCGACGAGCCGAGGCACCTGACGGAGGCGTTCGGGCGCGCGGTGTCGCTCACCTTCCACCGACTGCAACCCGACCGGATCGTCGAGTTGTTGAGCCAGGCGGGGCTGGTCCCGTGGGCTCGGATGCTCCGCGAGCCCGAGGGGGACCTGGAAAAGACGCAGCATGCCTACCTGCTAGCCCGCAAACCGGCCGACGGCCACCATGCCAACCATGACGCGTAACGGATCCGCCCGACAACGCACCAAGAACCGCGCCGCCTACTGCGACGATGCGGTGCGTGCGGCTGGCGTCCATTCGGGCGGCGTGCAACGGCGGCGCCCGCACCACCCGCTAATCGGATAGCGGGTGGTGCCTCATTGCCGGAGTGGGTCGTGGAGTGGTTGTCTGGTGGGACTTACGGTGGCTGGTGGAATGAACTCGGGGTGCCGAGCATTGAGTTTGATGTGCCAGCCCTGGCGGTGGACGATGGTGTGGTGGTATTCGCACAGCAGGCACATATTGTGCAGTGCGGTGTCGCCGAAATCGAGCCAGCTCCGAATGTGGTGGGCGTAGCAGTAACGGGGTGAACGGGTGCACGCGGGAAAGGCGCAACCTTGATCGCGTTGAGCCAAAGCCTCACGGAGTGCGGTGGTGGCCAGGCGTTGCTGGCGTCCGACGTCCAGTGGTATTGAGTCGCCCACGACCATGGGCACGACACCGCAATCGCAGGCCAGGCGGCGGGCTTCGGTGGCGGATAGCCGGCCGCCGGTGTCGAGCAGGGCCGAGCCGAGGCTGTCGATCAGGTCGTTGAGTCCCATGGTGAGTACCAGGTGCGGGCGTTGCCCACCTCGGGTGGGGAGGTCCCCGTCGTCGAGGTTGCGGGTCATGGCCTCGATGAGGGCGTCGGCGTTGCGGCGGTACGGACCCGCAGTTCGCGGGTGGTTTCGGGGTCCTCGCCGGGTGGGTCGCCGTCGGGATCGAGGTGGGCGAGGAGGCGTTCGCCGATGCGGGCCAGCGCGGCGGGGTCGAACCGGCGCGCGGCGCGCGCGAGCGAGTGGTGACCATGCGCAGATCAACAGCCGCGACCGGTAGCGCGGCATTCTTCGTGGTGGCCCCGGGCACGGTCGTGGGCGTTCGTGCCGGCCTACCTCATCGGCGTCGGGCTCCGACCCGAGCACGCGCCGGCCTTCGCCCGGCGTCCCTCGCGGTGTCCATGAACGTGGTCGGTCACAGCGGGTCGCCGGGGTGGACATCGATAGCGACCTGGTAGACCACCGGGCGCGGGGTGACATGCAGATCAGGGTCGTCGAGGACGCGCTTCATCGAGGCCCGCCACTCGGGATCGGCTCTCGCCGCGTCCAAAGCCTTCCCGCTATCCCATTGGGCGACGTTGATGAACCGCAGCTCGACGTCATCGACCAGGGAACGGTACATCCGGGCCCCGATGAACCCCGGCTGACCGGCCATGATCCGGGCATTGTCCTTCCACCGGTCCAGAAAGCGCTCCGACTCCTCCGGTGGCACCGTGAACGCGTTGATCAGGGTGACCGGTTCACTCACGAGCGCGTCAGGGAGGGTGACAGGGTGGCTCACAAGGTCTCCTCTTCGTCGAGGTGGTGTGTCCTGAGCCGAGCGTAAACACACTATCTAAGATTGTCACGATAATTGGCAATCACGGATGATAGCATTTCATCGTGACGACGAACACGACGACGCGCTCCCCTGGCAGGCCGCTGACCGACCGGGCGGCCTTCCTTATCTCCCAGCTCGGCTATCACTCGGCCGCCCGGTTCGCCGAGCGGTTACGGCCACTGGGACTGCACCCCCGTCACTTCGGACTGCTCAGCCACCTGGCCGCAGCCGATGGGCAGACCCAGCAACAGCTCGCCGATGCCCTGGCCATCCACCGCAACGCCATGGTCGGGCTGGTTGACGATCTGGAAGAACGCGGACTCGTCCAGCGCCGCCGCCACCCCGGCGACCGGCGGGCCCACGCCGTACACCTCACGACAGCGGCTTGCGACCTGCTCGTCCAAGCCCAGCCCATCGCCGACGAGCACGACGCCGAGCTGCTTGCCGGACTCGACGAGGCCGACCAACGTCAGCTGGTCTCGCTGCTCCAACGTCTCGCGCACCACGCTGGGCTTGCTCCCGGCGTACATCCCGGTCTGCGTAGCGCTGCCGAAAACCTCTCGTCGTGCCCGCCAGGCGCAGGACCGCGCCGCTGCGAGTCGGAAACCACGATGGATGAGGAGCGTGTGTCACCATGAATCCCGAGCCGCTTCTTCTTGCCTTCCACGTGACGCTGGCACTGGGGCTGACCATCCTGCTTGGGATTCAGATTGTCGCGCTGGGCCGGATCCGCACGGCGGTGACCCCTGAGCAGCGACGGCCGCTGTCATCGTCGATCATGGCGGCCATCACCGCTGTCCCGATCGTCACGCTCGTCGTCGCGGTCACCGGCGGAATGTTGTTGGGCCAGGGAGCACGGGGCGGACCGTGGATCGGGGCCGGCGTGTTCTCCGCGCTGGTCATCGCCACGACCGCGCTGTGGACACTGCGACAAGCACGCCGAGGTCACGACCGCCGGGGACGACGACTGGGATCAGCGATCACCGCGGCACAATGGGGTGCTCCGGCGTTCACCCTCGCGGCCGCCTTCCTGATGGCCTACCGGCCCGACACCGTCGGGGGTGCCCTGAGCCCCGTGCTCGTTGCCATCGCGGTGACCGCGGCGGGCTTCTGGACCACGCAGAGGACACCAGCAACGACGTGACAGCGCTGCCTGCTCTACCCGCACCATCGAGACCCGACCGGGGCACACAGGCTAAACGCGCGGCTGCCCCGGCTGAGGTTCCGCACTATGCTGCACGTCGCTGAGACCGTGCCACCGGTCACACGCGCCCTGTTCCCCACCGCCCCAAGCGGCTCGGCGGCTCCGCGATGAGCAGCCGAGCGGAACCCGGCCCGGTGCCGCCGACCGGTGGCAACGGCCAGAGGTGGCGCAACGTCGCGAGCGCGGTGCTGTCCTGTTGCCGGCGCTAGGCGTCGTGGTGTGCGTCGGCTCGGTTCTGGCTCGCAGGCCCCTCGCCGGGTTCCTGGTGAATCGGATCGTCGGCGGCCGGGCGGGCGAGTTGGCGCAAGGATCGCCAACTACTACGCATCTACTCCGGGACCACCCTGGTATCCGCAGCCGTTAACGTCGTCAGCTTCGGCCTGCAAACCGCCCTCTACCGCGCGAACCAGACAGCCTGGCTGGCGGCCTTTCACATCCTGACCGGCCCAATGTGGGCCGCCATCACGATCATCACAGCCATGCTCGCCCGCCGTACCATCAAACGAGGACCCGCTCCGGCCGACTGACCTACTCCAGCGGGTATCTACCACCGCGAATGGGCGCGAGGGCCACCTCGCCGCGGCTTGGCTCAGGTGCACGGCCGGGCGGGTGAGCACCGGGTCCCCCAGACGGCGGGTGGTACGAAGTTCAGGACGCCTACCCACGCAAAGACGATCTTAAGCGATTCGCCAGGGCGGTGACCACGGCAGGCTTCTGGATCACGTGGAGGACACCAGCATCGACGTGACGGCGGAGGCACTAGCCGGACCCGACCTGAGTGTGCCGGCGGAGCCCGACCTGCTCTTGGACGTCGCCGAGTAGCACACGCAGCAGCTCGGTCAGCGCGGCGCGCTGGTGCGGCGCCAAGCACGAGATCAGCTCGGCTTCCCGGTGCAGGACCTGGTCGACAAGGCTTTCGACCAGCGCGTGCCCGGCCGGCGTGAGGGTGACGGTGACGGCTCGCGAACTGTCGGCGGCGCGGGCCCGCTCGACCAGTCCGGAGTTCTCCGCGCGGGCCACCCGCTGCGAGATCGCACCGGCGGTCACCCGGGTGCGCTCGGTCAGCTCGCGCGTGGTCAGCTGGTAGGGCGCCCCGGCCCGGCGCAGCACGCTGAGCAGATCGAGGGTGGCCGGATCCGCGCCGGCGGCCGCGAGGATCCGGCGACGGTCCTCGCCGAACAGCTTGGCCAACCGCCACACTCGGGTGACGATGCCGATGCCCGCCACCGGCGTTCCCGGACGTTCGCGCAACCATGCCAGCGCGGTGGCGTCAACAGGATCGTTCTCGTCCCACTGTTCGATCACCACTACACCTCGTTTAGACCTGAATGACACGGGTACTGTATAGGTCTAAACGTAGTTAGGAGGTTCTGATGCCACGCAACGTGGTGGTGACCGGCGGTGGTACCGGAATCGGGCGGGCGGTGGCGGCGGGCTTCGCCGCCGATGGCGACACCGTCGTGATCCTCGGCCGGCGACCGGAACCGCTGAAGTCAACCGCGACCGAGCTGGGACCGGCGGTGCGAGCCGTGGTCTGTGATGCGACCGATCCGGCCCAGGTCGAGGCGCTACGCGCGCAGCTGCCGACGTCGGTCGACGTGCTGGTCAACAGCGCCGGGGGCAACACCGACTTCGACCGCCCCAGCTCGGACGATCTGGCGTCGCTGGCCGCCAGCTGGCGGGCCAACCTCGAGGCCAACCTGCTGTCTGCCGTGCTGATCACCGCCGTAGTCGCCGACCGGCTCACCGATGGTGGCGCGGTGATCAGTGTCGGCTCGATCGCGGCAGACAACGGCGCCGGTGCCTACGGCGCGGCCAAGGCGGCGCTCGCCTCCTGGAACATCGACCTGGCCAGCGAGCTTGGCCCGCGCGGCGTGACCGCGAACGTCGTGTCACCCGGCTACATCGCCGATACCGAATTCTTCCGGGACCAGCTCACCGACCAACGCCGTGACGCGCTCGTCGCGAGTACCTTTACCGGACGCGCAGGTACCCCGGATGACGTGGCCGGGGCCGTCGCCTTCCTCGCATCGCCCGCAGCCGGGCAGATCACCGGGCAGGTCCTCGCCGTCAACGGCGGCGCCTGCACCACCCGCTAGCCGGCTTCGCCCCATCCCGACCCGGCGTATTCCCTGGCTGGCGTGCCCATGGGCGCTGTTCGTGAACTCGACGCTACCGACATTCCAAGCGGCCAAAACGTAGGTGGTGTCGAGTTCACGGGGCGCGGGCGCGGCACCGGCACCCACACGAACTGTCGCCCTGGAGTCGACTCAACCCGCACAGTTGACTGGAGCGCGCCAGCCGGATGCTCGGCAGGGCCGCCAGTGCATCCGCCGTGTCGCGATCCGTCGGGAGGTAGGGCTGGCCCGTGAGATCGGCCACCGAGCAGCCGAGCGCGGCGGCCAGGTCCTCGAGCAGGCCCCGCCGGTTGAAACCGCGCTGGCCAAGCTCCAGCATCGACAGGTACTGCTTGCCGATCCCGGCAAATCCGGCCACAACGTCAAGTCTCAGCCCACGGCGACGTCGGATCTTACGAGCGCGCGCGCCGATCGTCGATGCGCCCTCAACGTCCACCAATGACCCTCTCCCGCAGCGAACCTCCAGGTTAATGCTGACACTGCCGGGGCGCAGGTGATCACCCCTGCGATGTTCTCAACCGTAAGCCTCGCGACGGTAGCGCCAGTACTCGAGATGCATCGGTACGGTGACTCGGTCGCGTCCGCGCAGATCCGGGTGCTCCGTTGTGAGCCGTCGAACGGCGGCCAGCACCGCCTCCCGCTGCTCGATCGGCAGTATCGCGACCGCGCTGTGGCTCAGCGCATAGTCGGGTAAGGCCGTGACGTCCTGCTCGCGTAACCACGGCAGCTGAGCGACCTGTGCGGCACCGAACCGCTGAAGCGCCGGCGGCCCGGGCAGGTCCTGGGACCGGGACGACCTGACGAGCCGCCCCAGCTCGCGCACCCAACCTTCCGTGTCGTCCTCGGAGTTCCACAGCATGGCCAGCACACCCTCAGGTCGAAGCACCCGGGCCGCCTCTTGCGCGCTCGCCACACCGTCGACCCAATGCCAGGCTTGGCCGTAAACGACCGCATCGACGCTCCCGTCGGCCAGCGGCAACGCTTCGCCCCGCCCGGCGTGCACCCGAACCCTGGGCAGCCGCGCGGTGAGCATGACCCGCATCCCGGGATCGGGCTCGATGGCGTCGACATCCAATCCCGCAGCGGCGAGGACGGCGGTGAGCTTTCCGGTGCCGGCGCCCACGTCGGCCACCCGATACCGCCCGTGCTCAGCCCGAAGATCGGCGAACAGCAAGGGCAGCACCCGCGAGGGGTAGGTCGGGCGCACCCGATCGTAGAGCTCGGCTCTCGCGCCGAAGGACAACGCCCGCCGGGTGTCGATCACCGGAGGTGTCGGGCCGGTCGCGTCGCCGCTCACCGGCTGCGCAGGAACTCGGTGACCAGCGCCGTGGTGTGTTCCGGTGCTTCCTGTTGCACGAAGTGGCCAACGCCGGGCAGTAGCTCATAGCGGTAGCCGTTGCCGGCCCAGCGGGCCGAGCGGCGTGCGGTGCGCTCCAGCACGTACGGGTCCTCGGCACCGTGCAGCTGCAGTACCGGCACCCGCGCCGGCCGGGCCACCGCTCGGGAAAACCGGCGCCCGTCGAAGCGGAACTGTGAGCGGCCGACCCATCGGTAGTACTCCAGCGCGCAGTGCGCCGCTGCGGGGATCAGCATGGCCTCACGGTAACGCGGGGTCACCGCGCTGAACTCGCTCGACGCGCGCCATCGCGGACCTGCCCCGCGGCGCAGGATGTCTTCCACCAGCACCGCGCCATCACGGGTCAGGTCACGCTCGGGCAGCCACGGGACCTGGAAAGTTGCCAGGTAACGGGCTGACGAACGCTGCTCCTGGTCGCGTAGCAGCGCCTGACCCATCGCCCGGGGGTGCGCGGCGGCCAGCACCGTCACCGAGCGCACCACCCGGGGATGCAGCGCGGCCGTGCACCAACCGAGGATCCCACCCCAGTCCTGCCCGACCAGGTCAGCTTGACGTTCACCGAGCGCTCGGACCAGGCCCGCCACGTCTCCCGACAGCGTCCACAGGTCATACCCTCGCGGGGGCTTATCCGAGTCGCCGTAACCGCGAAGGTCCACCGCGACGGCGCGCATCCCTGCGGCGGCCAGGGCCGGGAGTTGGTGACGCCAGGACCACCAGAACTCCGGGAAGCCGTGCAGCAGAATCACCAGCGGGCCCGCCCCGGCCTCCGCCACGTGTAGCCTGATCCCGTTGGCGAATATCTCGCGGTGCGTCCACGGTCCAGGAATCCGGACCGAGCTGGGATCCGGCGGGCGGCTCACTCCCGGAGCGGATCAACGCTGGGTTCGTCAGCGCTGCGTCGGCGGGTCAGCGCCGCTCCGGTGTCGCGGACTGTGCTGATCGTGCGTTCGGGTTTGCGAATACTGCGCATCCTCCGCCAGCCCAGCAGCGCGGACGCGGCCGCCGTGGCCAACATCAGTCCGAAGACGATGCCGAACCCGGCCCACTGCGGCAGCCAGATGGCAAGCACCTCGGCCACCGTGATGAACAGGAAGAACAGGCTGAAGAGCAGGATCGTCAGCGCGACGACGAAAAAGATGCTGCCCTTGACGCCCTTGCGGACCTCCCGGGTCACCTCCGCCTTGGCCAGCTCCACTTCCGAGCGGAACAAGGTGGAGAAGTGCGTGGCGGCTTCGCGGACGAGCTCACCCAGCGACGCGTCGGCAAGTTGCGGGAGCTCGACCGGTGACAGCGGGACAGCGGGCACCGCAGGCGGTGGCTCCTGTTTGGCGTGCCGGCCGCTGCGGGGCTGTGTGCCTGTCACGGGCGACATGGTGCCACGACGCATCTCGATCGCTCACTGTGGCCGTCCAACTTACGCTGTGTAGCCCGCGCACCTGCTTCGTCCTCACCTCGGCGACCCCCTCAGCCGGGCTTCCGGTGCCCGAGTCAACGTGGCGGCAGCTGCCCGCCGGCAGCTGAGCCGGATCAGTACCGGGTTCCACCAGCCTGTAGTAGTGGGTGGAGGCACTGTTGCGTCCGTGGATCGGGGCAGCGGTTGTCATGCTTGACCTTGTGGGTCTTGAACACACCGATGGGGGTGGTGAGGTCGGTGTCGATGTCCTGGACGTAGCGGGCGAGGCCGTGGGGGATGGCGATAAGGTCGCCGGATCGGTGACGTTGCTCAACCGTCGCACGCCGGGTGTTCGGCCGCCTTTCCCGTTGGTCGGTGCGGAATCGAGATGGGGGAAAACGACGTCGGGCAGGGCGAGGGGCGATCAGCAGGTCGATCTGCCGGTCGGTGCGGACCCAGAGGGTTTCGGATTGGTTGAGTAATGATAGCCGAATTGGGGAAGAGCGTTGTTCTATGCGGTGTAGACTTCGGTTGGGGTAGTGCTGGAAAGTTGTGTGCCATTATGCGTTCTTGTCGAAGAGTGCGTCCAGGCCAACGTTTCGTGATTCTTGGCACTAAACTGGGACGAACTGTCTTGTCTGGCGAGCCCATTGAGGCATGGTATACAGACAGTCCAGAAGATTGCTCTGAACTACGGGAACTGCTCGATCGCCATGACGTGGCTGCCGGACTCGTCGTCCTCGATCCCCGCGCTGCCGACATTCTGGAGACCGCCGGTTGCCCTACTGTCTTCGTTGACAGCCTCCCTTATCTATGGACAGAGGCCGTTTCACTCCCATTCGATGTCACCGCCTACTGTGCCCAGATGTGTCCGGCACTCCCCCAGCCTGCCTGGGCACCACTGAGACGGATCGCACGACTCCACTGGGTCGAAGGAATTAACGCCACCGTGCCACCACGTCCCCGCGATCGACAGCTGGCAGTACTCAACGTCGGGGGCCTGCACTCGCCTGCCAACCCAGCGGGTAATCCGAATTACCTGCGCCTCGTGCTAGAACCTGCCCTCCGGGCATGTGAAGCAACTGGCTTCCGTACCGTGCACCTCTGCGGAAACATCCGCCCCAGCGACCTGCAATCCGTCATGGACGACCTCTCATTGACCGTTCGGGTCGTTACGCTGCCGCAAGGAGATTTCCTAAAGCTGCTCGCCGAGACTGGTCTGCTGATGACCTCACCGGGCTTGACCACGCTGCTTGAGGCCAGTGCCCACCGGACTCCTGACCGTATGCTTGCCAGCGCAAAACCTCAGCCAGATCTTCAACGGGGACCGCTTCGCCGCCTCCGTCGACGCCAAGTGCCGTGTCGGATGGCCGCCGACCAGCCTCGACCGGTCCGAGGTTGAACACGCACGTCTAGCAGGGGAGTATGCCGGCCTTGCCGTCATCGACAAGGCATTGGACCGGCTCGATCCCCACGCTGTGCATCCGTGGCTTATCGATCAGCTGATTGCCGCGATCCGACACGCCACGACGGTGACCCGATGGGACGGCCTAACAACTGACGCCGGCACACGCGGTGCCGATCAAATAGCTGCACAGCTGCTTAATTTGCTGGACTAGGCGGGTCGCAGTATGTCCCGCGACCCAAGGGATGTCCTTGTCGCCAACTCGCGACGACCGCCGCGTACTGCGTAAAAGCGCAGGGACATATAACCGTCATACATTCCAAAAGTGCATGGGAAGACTCGTGGAGCCTGCGTTCTGGCGTGCCAGCTTCACCAGGCGCTTGCCCACCTCGCTAAGAGCGTCCGATCGCACACCGGTCGCCTGCCGCTGCGATCGTTTCCACAGAGCATCAGTAATCTGTGCGGCGAGCTTCTGCGGGCTGGCGTTGTCGGCCAACTCACAGGTAGTCTCCGCGGCGAAACGCTTGATACGGGTCTCCTGATCGTCGTAATCGCGAGCCGCTGGAGTGGCGAGAACGGCGGCGTCGCCGGCGGTGGCCTCATGCAACGACCCGTACCCACCCCGGCACAGCACCAAATCGGCCGCTGCGAGAATGTTCGGCAGGTCGCCTGACCGCGCGATGAACAATGCATGGGGGAAGTGTTCCGGTATCGAGACAGTGGACGTGAACAAAGGACCGAGGGTTACCACGACGCTCAACCGTAGCTCGGACACTAGGCGGAGCGCAGCCAGCGAGTCCAAGAAGTGGCGCTGCGAGTCGGTCCCGGAGCCAGCACCGGATACCACGACGACCATAAGCGTCGAAGTGGGAACGCCAAGTTGTCGTCGAGTGTCCTCACGAGTGGTCGTCGCGGTCCGAAAGATCGGACCAGTCCAGATAGCCTCGACACCCGTGCCTTCCAGCGTGCTATGCACGTCCGGATACCGGCCCGGATCGTCGGGTACGAACACCAAGTCCATCTCGCGCAATGGACACAACGATTTCGCCAAATACTTCGCGAGGTCCTTGCGTGGACGCAGGCAAAGTGCCTGGCGGGCGCCAAGCAGGGCGGCCGCACGGAGCAACGGTGGCCACACCAGCGTGTCGTGCACCACCACCTTGGGGCATAGGCCAGCCAGCGCGGCGAACCAGATCTGCACCGTGGCCGCAGCCAGCTTAGGGAAGATAGGATCTTTCCCCAGGATCATGTGCATCCGCAGCGCCGACGGCAACTCCATCGCCGGCACCTCCCCGCAGATGTCCTCCACGGCGGGGCCCGAGCTGAGGATCACCGGGGAGAGCCCCGGCTGGTGTGCCCGCAGATATCTGGCCAGTGCAGTCTGCCGTGCTAGGTGTCCAGCGCCGATAGCGTGGACCGCATGTAGCGCGATCGTCAACGGTCGCTCCGATCCCATCAGCGGAACGCGATTACCGTTCGTCATTGAGAGGTCACACTGAGCAAGAGGTTCATGAAGCGCAGCCTGCCAGATGATCGGCTCGATACTCACAACCACTTGACCATGAGACGCAGGGGGCGGTGCGCCGCCTGATCTCACTTGCTCATCCGGAACGACACCGGGTCCCACGACCGGTCCATGGCGGGCAGCCGCGGCGCCAGTGTCTCCCCAGTGATCGCGCGCCGAGCACCGATCACGGCCGCGTGTTCCACCCGGGTTCGTGCTTCCGCCGCGGACAGTTGAAGCATTCCTGCCAGCAGTTGTCCGGTGTTACGGAAACCCCGCTCGACGGCGATTCCCCACGAGTCCGTCTCGGCGACTATTTCCCGCATCACCGCGTGCGTACGGCGAACCAGCGATTCGACATCCCGCAGCGCCTGAACAATCCCTTTATCGTCGAAGCCACCCAGTGTTTCGCGCAGGCTATCCAGGCAGCTCGACATCGCAGCCAGGGGTTCGCGCACTGCCACGGTCACGAGTCGATTTTCGCACCTACCCCTGACGACCTCCGCTGCCTGCTACCGGACCCCGAGCTCCCGCAGTGTGAAAACAGCGATGATCAACCGGGATCTTCACCGAATGGTCAGGGTGGCGTAAGTATTCAGCCCGTGGGTTGGCCTGGGCTGATGCGCTGCTGCCGGTGTGCTGATGCGGTGGTCGGCGATAGGTGCGTGTCGATCACGCTGTGATCCGCTGGTGTGCGGTGTGATCTTCGGGTGCCCGGGGCGGAGG
>DATAWX010000144.1:0-32807 GCA_036266995.1 Pseudonocardiaceae bacterium
ACTACGGAGTTGGGTGCAGTCAAACCGTCCGGAATCCGTTCGTGGGATCGCTGGTTGCGAGACGAGGGAATCTCCGAACGCTACCGCCATACTCTGTTCGGCAACCTCTCCGCTATGTTCACGGCGGCCGTGGATGACGAGCTGGTGCCCAAGAGCCCGTTCGCCGGCAAGTCGGTGAAGAAGCCGACACCTGCCAAGCGCAAGGTGATCCCATGGCCAGAGCGTCAGGTGTGGGCCGTGCAGGGGGCACTTCATCCTCGATTCGCGGTGACTGTCGATCTCGGGGCAGGCCTTGGCCTACGACAAGGCGAGTGCTTCGGCCTGGCCGTGGAGGACATCGACTTCCTCCGCGGCGTCGTCCACGTCCAGCGGCTAGTGAAGAAGGTCCGAGGCAAGCACGTCTTCGCGCTTCCCAAATACGACAAGAGCCGCGACGTGCCGCTGTCCGAGCCGGTCAAACTCGCACTCGCCGAGCATCTGCGACGCTACCCACCCACCACGGTGACCCTGCCGTGGGAAGTGCCCAGTGGTCCGGAACAAAGCCATCGTCTGGTCCTGAGCGCGGTGCGCGGCGGAGTAATCGACGCGAATGACTTCAACGCCTACCGGTGGAAGCCCGCGCTTCGAGCGGTCGGCGTGTCGTGCGGCCGCTACGAGAACGGCATGCACGAGCTGCGGCACTTCTTCGCCTCGGTACTGCTCGACCAGGGCGAGTCGATCAAGGCTGTAGCCGAGTGGCTAGGACACAGCGACGCCGCGTTCACGCTCAAGACTTACACGCACCTGATGCCGAGCAGCAACGAGCGGACCAAGGGTGTGATCGGCTCCCTGTACGGCCGGCGAAACGTAAGCCAAGACCCGGACGGCCCATACACGGCCCAAGAAGATCAGGTGACCTAGAAATGGCTGGTCGTCGTGCTGATGCCGCCATATCTCCAACAACAGCGGGGTGTACCAGGGCAGCATCGGTGCGGGATTCGCCCGGCAAACGTCGGCATACCTGGGACCGGATGCCGCGACGGTGGGCCCGCAATACGGTCTGCTGCGACCCGCCACGCAGGGCGGCGACCTGGTTCTGCCGCACATCATCGCAATCCACGGACTGGTGTTGCTCGCGGTTCCGGCCGTGCTTCTCGCCCGCACCTCGACGACTCGTGCGCGCCAGCGTCAGGTGATCGCACTGGCGGTGACCAGCGTGACAGCCGCGATGGCCCTGCTGCTGGTCCAGGCGTCGCGGCAGCTGCCGCTCGACGCGCTCAACCCGCTGTCGCTGGCGGCGCTCGCCGGGTGCGCCGTCACGCTGCTCGCCACATACGTGATCGTCGTGGCCGCGCTGCTGAACTCTGATGCGCTATCTCTGGCTGCACTGCGGAGCCGGATCCGCCTCAAGTAACCGCCGGGGACCCGCGCCGTGCTTCCCGAGCTGGTCGTAGGGGTTGGCCAAGCGGCAACGGTCGATGGACAGGCAGCCGCATCCCACGCAGTCGGTGAAGTCGTCTCGCAGCTGCTGGAGCTGGCGGATTCGCTGGTCAAGCTCGGCCTGCCAGCTTTGGGATATCTGTTGCCAGTCGTGCCGGGTGGGGGTGCGGCCATCCGGTAACAGCGCGAGCACGGCAGCCACGTCGACCAAGGGGATCCCGACTCGCTGGGCGATGCGGATCAGCGCCACCCGCCTCAGCGCCTCTCGTTTGTACCGGCGCTGGTTACCCGAGGTGCGCCGGCTGCTGATCAGGCCTCGGCGCTCGTAGAAGTGCAACGCCGAGACAGCCACACCGCTGCGCGCGGCGAGCTGCCCGACAGTGAGCTCGGCCCGGTCCCACCCCGGTTCGTCCATGGCTACTCCTCACATGCGGCTGACCATCCGCCGCGCCGGCATCCACGTCGACTGGTGGCCCCTTGACCTTAACAATGATTGAGGTCATAGCTTCCCGACCATGAGCTCAACCTCGTTTGCCCTGGCGGTGATCATTGCCAGTGTTCGGGAAGGCCGATTCGGTCCGGTCGCCCCGTCGGCTTCGTCTGCTACGGCGGCCTGTCCGGTGGACTCAGGGCAGTCGAGCAACTCCGGATCGTGTTCGCCGAACTCCACACCGTCACCATCCGGGAGACAGTAAGCTTCCACGGGGCGCACGCGCAGTTCGACGCCCATGGGGCACCCCGCGAGCCCGCCGCGGTCAGCACCGCGGCCGGTCTGCTCCTGGACTTGGCTGGCCTGGTGGCACATACCCTCCAGCACGTCAGGGCGGCATACCCCTATGGCACCTGAAGCACCCGACCCACCTGCATCCGTCTCACGAGTCTCATCAGTCCCAGAAAGGAAGGAATGGATCCGCTGCGGATGTGCCATGGGTGGCAACTTTTTGGGCAAAGTTGCCACCCATGGCACATCCCTACGCTGCAATAGTCCTTCCCCGAAGGGGCATGGAGCGCTGGTTGGCGACGGCCAGTGGTAGTGGCATCGGATGCACATACCCGAACCGTCGAGCTCGCCTGCGGGCATCACCCGTTCCTGTCCCAGCCAGAAGCACTGGCACAGAGATGGCCATCGGGTCGAGCACAGGTTTCGCCGGCAGACCGGGCATAGACCACCAGCCGGCTGAAGCCGGCGGGCGTCTGCATCCAGAACGCTCTTCGGGGAGCGCCCGATGTCACCAGAGGCGAGGTCTGTCGACCCGGCCACGTTTGCGTGCCTGTACTGGACGCCACGCCGATCATGTTCGATGCTCTGCGGGTGACCTCATCGCAAGACCACCCAGGCACCCGGGTCGGCGTCCCCCGGGAATCACGAGACGGGGAGCGCCGGGTCGCTCTGGTACCCAAGATGGTCGAGAAGCTGGCCGGACGGGGATTACAGGTCGTGGTCGAGCCCGGTGCCGGCGTGGGCGCGCTGATGCCCGACGAGTTGTTCACCGAGGCCGGGGCCACCATCGGCGACCCGTGGGATGCCGATGTCGTAGTCAAGGTGGCACCGCCGACCGACGAGGAGATCGGCCGGCTGCGTCGCGGATCGGTGCTGATCGGGTTCCTGGCCCCGCGGTCCGACCCGGAAATCGCCGGCAAGCTCCGCAACGCGGGCGTGACCGGGTTCGCCATGGAAGCGATCCCCCGGATCTCCCGGGCGCAGTCGATGGACGCGCTGTCCTCGCAGGCCAACGTGGCCGGTTACAAGGCGGTGCTGCTGGCCGCGGAGCTGTCGACCCGGTTCTTCCCGATGCTCACCACGGCCGCGGGCACCGTCAAGCCGGCGACCGCGCTGATCCTCGGCGTCGGGGTCGCCGGGCTGCAGGCACTGGCCACCGCCAAGCGCCTGGGGGCCAGGACCACCGGCTACGACGTCCGGCCCGAGGTCGCCGACCAGGTACGCTCGTTGGGCGCCAAGTGGCTCGATCTGGGCATCGAAGCCGCCGGCGAGGGCGGCTACGCGCGCGAGCTGACCGAAGACGAGCGAGCCGAACAGAAGAAGCGGCTGACCGAGGCAACCAGTGGTTTCGACGTCGTGATCACCACCGCACTGGTACCGGGACGCAAAGCGCCCATCCTGGTCACCGCCGAGGCGGTGAAGGGGATGCGGCCAGGTAGCGTGATCGTCGATCTGGCCGGGGAAACCGGAGGCAACTGCGAGCTCACCGTGCCAGGTGAAACCGTAGTCCGCGAGGATGTGACGATTGCCTCTCCGTTGAACCTGCCGGCGACGATGCCCGAGCACGCGAGCGAGCTGTACGCCCGCAACGTGCAGTCACTGCTGGAGCTGATGGTGGACAAGGAGGGCCGGTTGACACCGGACTCCGATGACGAGGTGCTGGTCCGCTCCTGCATTACGCGGGAGCCGGAAGGGGACAACCGCTGATGCTGCTCGCCAACCTGGCGATCCTCGTGCTGGCCGGATTCGTCGGCTTCGCCGTGATCTCCAAGGTGCCCAACACGCTGCATACGCCCCTGATGTCCGGCACGAACGCCATCCACGGCATCGTGCTGCTCGGCGGCATTGTGGTGCTCGGGGTGAACCACGACCTGACGATCTTCGACAAGCTGCTGCTGGTGGTGGCGATCGCGTTCGGCACCATCAATGTGGTCGGTGGCTTCCTGGTCACCGATCGGATGCTGGCTATGTTCAAGGGCAAGCAACCAGCCAGGGCCGGTGCCCAGAAGGGCGCGCAGCAGCAATGACGACAGTGGTCGTGGCGCTGTATATCGTCGCTTTCGCGCTGTTCATCTACGGCTTGATGGGCCTGACCGGCCCGCGCACCGCGGTGCGCGGAAATCTCATCGCGGCGGTCGGAATGGGCATCGCGGTGCTTGCGACCCTGCTCATCCCGGGGATGACCAACTGGGTGCTCATCGCGCTCGGGGTGGTGATCGGCACGTTACTCGGAGTGCCGGCGGCCAAGCAGGTGAAGATGACCGCGATGCCGCAGATGGTGGCGTTGTTCAACGGCGTCGGCGGCGGCGCGGTCGCGCTGATCGCCTGGGTGGAGTTCAACAGCACCGCCGGGTTCACCGGTGACCCCACGTACGTAATGGTCGCCTCGCTGTTCGGTGCGATCGTCGGCTCGGTGTCGTTCTGGGGTTCCCTGGTGGCCTTCGGCAAGCTGCAGGAACTCCTTCCCGGCCGGCCGATCAGCTTGGGCAAACCACAGCAGCTGGTCAACGCGCTGGTCCTGCTGGCGGCTCTGGCCTGCGCGATCGCGATCGGCTTCGGCAACGGCTCCGAGTTGTTGATCATCGGGACATTGGTGTTCGCCGCGGCATTGGGGCTGCTGGTAGTGCTGCCGATCGGCGGTGCCGACATGCCAGTAGTTATCTCACTGCTCAACGCGCTGACCGGGCTGTCGGCAGCGGCGGCCGGGCTGGCGCTGAACAACACCGCGATGATCGTCGCCGGCATGATCGTCGGCGCCTCCGGTTCGATCCTCACCAACCTGATGGCCAAGGCGATGAACCGGTCCATTCCGGCGATCGTCGCAGGAGGGTTCGGCGGGGGTGGCGCGGTAGCTAGTCGGGAGATAGGCGACAAAACCGTCCGCGAGACCAACGCGGCCGACGCGGCGGTCCAGATGGCCTACGCCAACCAGGTCGTCGTGGTGCCCGGCTACGGCATGGCCGTGGCGCAGGCCCAGCACACCGTACGGGACATGGCCAAGTTGCTGGAGGAAAAGGGCGTCGAGGTCAAGTACGCCATCCACCCGGTGGCCGGCCGGATGCCCGGGCACATGAACGTGCTGCTCGCCGAGGCCGACGTGCCCTACGAGCAGCTCAAGGAAATGGACGAGATCAACGGCGAGTTCAACCGCACCGACGTCGCCCTGGTGATCGGCGCCAACGACGTCACCAACCCGGCCGCTCGCAATGATCCGAACTCGCCGATCCACGGCATGCCTATCCTCAACGTCGACGAGAGCAAATCGGTCATCGTGCTCAAACGCTCGATGAACACCGGGTTCGCCGGGATTGAGAACGAGCTGTACTACGAGCCCGGAACCTCGATGCTCTTCGGCGACGCCAAAGCCTCCGTCTCAGCAGTGATCGAGGAGCTCAAAGCCCTCTGAGTCGGTCTGGGACACCCCGACGACACCGCACCGACGCAAACCGCATAACCTGTCCCGGATGCAACGCAGCGCAGCCATGTCGGCACTGTCAGTCGACAGCCCAGTCGGAAATCGGGTACAACAGCAGCTACGGTGCGGTGACTGTGCGCTTTGGTGGTTGGGCTCTGAGTGACCGGGCCCTGGAGGGAGTAGGCAGTGGAGAACAGCTTGGGCACCAGCGTGCGCAGCCTGAACGTCTACGATGGTCTCGCCCTGCTCGTCGCCCTTACCCTAGTCGGCGTGGGATTCCTCATCGGCACTGCCGGCGGTGGTGGGACCGGTGGGACCACCACCGCTGAACTCAGCGTCACTCCGGACGATCAAGTCCGACCGCTGTCCCCCGGCGCGACCGTGACGTTCCCCGTGTACGTCAAGAACCCCGAGGACTACGGCGTTCGAGTCACTTCGATCAGCGAGGGCAGCTCGAACGCGACCGCTAGTGGCTGCCCAGCCGGTACCCTGACCAGCACTGGAGTCGACAGTCCAGTGGGCTTCATCAGGGCGGGCAGCCTGCATACCTACGAGGTCTCCGTGACGATGGCGGCCACCGCGGATCCCAAGTGCAAGGGTCAGTCGTTCACGCTGCCGCTGACCGTCGCGCTCAGCTCCGCCGCCGCTGACCGGCACTTCTCGTTCGGGAGCTCGTAAGTCACGTCGTCGGGGTTGGTACCCAGTTGCCATGGAACCCGTACGGGACGCGAACGGGCAGGTGGACCGCGGCGATCGTCTCCAGGCTCGCGGCGTCGAGGATTCTCAGGTCGCTGCGGTCGGTGTCGGCGTCGTAGACGAACCCCATGAGCACCCCGTCATCTTCAGGCGCCTGGGGTGCGCTGGGCACGAAGACGAACTCGCCGACGAACTGATGCGCGCCGAGGCGCCGGGCAGTGGTGTGGCCGAGTCGCAGATCGTGTTTGAGTACCGAGTCGCCGACGTTGCCCCCGGTGCCGGCGGTCTGCATCGCGTACCCGTAGCGGTGCGGACGCCCGACGAGCCGGTCGTCGATGCGAGGGAACTCCTGCGGGTGGTCGTCTAGGCGAGTCTCGCGGACCTTGCCATCGGCGAGGTCGACGGTCCAGCGATCCAGCGTGGTGGGGCCCTCGTCGGGCCCGTGCAACTCCGTGTCGAACATCTTCGGGTGCCGCACGACGTCCAGGATGATCGAGTCGCCATCGTCGTAGGCATTGAGCGGGTGGAAGACGTAGCAGGGCTCGACGTCGAACCAGCGGACGTCGGCGGCGTCTCCGGCCCGCGGCATGACACCGACGCGGGCCGGGTGGCCGGGATTCCACCGGTAGGGCAGGTTCGTGTTTCCGCGCATTCCCTTCCCGGCCATCGCGATGATCGGTTCGGGTACCCGAACCCGGCCGATGAGCGCGGCGAGCACCAACCGGGCGGGTGCGCGCAGGGCAGCAGGCACGGACACCGCGACGGCCTGCCCGGGGTCGAAAGTGACCGGGAGGTCGTAGAACACGACGTGGTTTCCGGTCAGCGAGAAGTCGTGCATCATCGGGCTGCCGGTGACCTCGACGTCCACCGTGCGGCGCGCACGCCCGTCGACGCCGATGACCGAGTACTGCACGCGGTTGCCGCGGCTGAAGGAGTAGGACACCGCGTGCAGTTCGCCGGTGCCCGGATCACGCTTGGGGTGCGCGGTGTAGCCGCCGCGCAGGGTGGCGTCGAAGTCGCAGGGACCGACGGTCTCCAGGTCGTCGGTGATCTCGTAGTTGGTGATCCCGCCTTCGATCAACGCCAGCGTGCGGCCGGCGTGGCTGACGACATTGGTATTGGCGCCCACCAGTTCCAGCCCGGTCCGGATCGGGGACCGGTCGCGAGCGGGCTCGCGGAGAGCCTGTGCCACGGCGGGCGTGCGGATCCAGCGGTTGCGGTACCACTGCGCCGCACCATCCCGTAGGTGCACCCCGTGAACCATGCCATCGCCGGCGAACCAGTGATAGGTCGCCGGATCGACCTCGGCGATCGGGTTCGGTCCGTTGCGCAGGTAACACCCGTCGAGGTGGCCTGGGATGGTGCCGGTGACGGCCAACTGGGTGATCGTCTGTTCCCGCCGTACCGGTGCGTAGTTGCCCTCGAGGTAGTCGTTACCCATGTCGTTGGCCTCCCAGCACTCGACGCCCGCCTGGACAGTACGTGGCCGCGGCTCTTGACCCCCCACTGAACGGCGACCTACCCTGACAGATGGTCGGGGCCGGGGCTACTGAGAGGGGTCAGTCCGCGTATTGCGCAGCGTCGATCTCCGCCATCTCGCTCGGGTAAACCTGGTTTGATTCCTGGGGAGGAATCGAGCCGAATGGGGGCTTCGATGAACGTTCGCTGGGCGCGCTCGAACAGAATCTTGCTAGCCTTATTAGTAGTGGCCGTTGTGGTTGTCAGCGCACTGAGCGTCCTGGTGGTACGGCAACAGCATCAGATCAAGAACCGTGGACAGATCTCTCTTCAGCCGGCCCCCGCCGGCAGCGCTGCGCAAAGTGCGACCACAGCAGATGCCGCCAAGGTTGGCGACCCACAACTTCCAGCACCCCAGCTGGTTCCGGCGCCCAAGGTGATCCCCGAACCCCAAACGGTTCCCGCGCCCCAAACGGTTCCCGCGCCACAAGTAGCAGTGCCGCCGCAGGTAGTTCGGGCAGCCCCGGTAATCTCAACGCCGCACGTAATATCGGCACCTCGGAAGCAGCTTCCCAAGCAGCCACGTCCGCAACGGCGAGCACCCGCGGCCCCTCCCGTACACCAGCAGGCACCGGCCGATCAAGCCGGCCCGGTCGCGCACAAACCGACAAAGGCGGTCAAACCGAATCCTGCTGACATGCCAGTCGAGCCGGCGCAACCAGTGACACCGGCTAAGCCAGATGTGCCAGCCGAATCAGATAGCCCGGCTCGATCGGATGCACCCGATAGCTCAGATTCATCGGTCAAGCAAAACGCACCGACTAAACCCGGTTCACCGGCTGGTTCAGATACATCGACTGGATCAGGCAGATCAACCGAACCCGACGCGTCGAACACCGCAGGTTTTCCGGCGAGCCCCGAGACTTCCGAGGTTCCAGCGCAGCATTCGCACTCGAAGACGAGCGCACCCGATCCCGTCGATGATCCGATCAATCCCGACGCCAACTCAGGCACCCAAGAAAACGTCGTTGCGACTCCCTCGGCGACACCCACGCCCACAAAGGAACGCGGTGCTGATCCCGCCGTGGCTACACCGCCCAATTCTGACAAACCTGTGAGCTCAACACCTCCGAGCCCGGAAAAAGCCGATACCCCGGTCACTCCGGAAGAGCCGCCGTCTCCAGGTGGCGCTGATCACGACGATATTGACGACGCAGCGGGTCGGTAGCGACCAACGCTCTACGTAGAGGTGCGGCGGCCGTGCAGAAAATTGTTGCGCTCGCCAAACGCATGCGGGTGCGGCACCATACATCCATGAGGGGACCACGTCTAAGTGATCGGTATCACACAGCGTGTTCGGCCATGGCTCCGCGCACGCCGACAGTAACCGGTCGGCGGCTGATGCGTCGACGGCTCACACTCGCCACGGTCGTTGCCATCGTGGCCCTCGCTCCGACGGCGTGCGCTTACAAGGGCCTTACCATGGCCGCGCAATCCGCAGTGACCCTCCATGGCGACGGTGCACTCACCGAGCCGAACGCGACCTCAACCGCCGAGACTTATAACCCGGCATTGGCGCCGGTCGGTTCGCGGTTGACGGTTGCCCTTAACCCGTCGGCCGAGACCACCAACGCGGAGTTGACCGTCTCCGGACTGCTGCCGAACCGCGGCTACGCGGTGCACGCGCACACCAACGCGTGTAGCGCCAACCCCGAGTTGGCTGGACCGCACTACCAGAACCGTATCGATCCCGCCGCCACACCCCAAACGCCATCGACGAACCCCGAATACGCCAACCCGCGCAACGAGGTCTGGCTGGACGTGCGCACTGATGGGACCGGATCAGGCACGTCGCGCACCACGGTGCCTTTCGTCTTCACCGACCGGGGGCCGGGATCGATCGTGGTGCACGAGGCGATGCAAACGGAAACGGAAACGGGCCGCGCCGGGGAGGCCGGCGCCCGGATTGCCTGCCTCACCCTCTCCGCCGTCCAACCGAAGGGAGTCGACCCGCGCGGCTCCCGCTAGCCACACCGACCGCTCCCCTACCCACCGTCGCCGTGCGTCGTGAACTCGACCACACCGACCTCCCAAGGCACCGAAAACGTCGGCACTGTCGAGTTCACGGCGTGCAGCGGCTCAGGTGGACGTGCCACCACGAAGGTATGACGTACACCGGCGATTTGACACAGCGCGCCGACGCGCGGGGCCCTACGATCGGGAGCCATGTTGCTCTTTGCTACTCAAGCTGGCCTCTTTGTCGCCGAGCTCGAGGCCCGAGGTTTCCTCCGGGGTATCGGGAGGACCATCCTGTTCATCATCATCATTTTGGTCGTCATCGGCGGCCTGATCGGATTCTCCGTGGCCCGCAAGTTCGGTTCCCGCAGGTAAGCCCAGTCCGTAGCTGGCAACCGGGCTACGAACGTGGAAACCCGGTGAGCGCGGAGAGGTCAGGTCCTCAACCGTGCCCACCGGGTTACTCGCGAGTCGCCGACGAGCATGTGACCGTTCGTAGGCCACGGCCAATCGGTTCGCTCCGGCCTGCACGCTGGCTGAGCGGGCTAGAGCGCCAACTGCTTCAGATCGACGCCGCTGAGCTGCTCGTAGGTCCGCACACGATCGCCTCGACGGGGCCGACCCGAAGTAGTGTCAGGAATCCATACCGCCGGAGTACAGCATGACCGCGAACTTCTCGCATAATTGCGCGTCATCGGCGACGGTCAGTGCGTTGCGGCCAGCCGCTTTGCTGCCGCTGCCGAGCCACCGACCTCGCGCCCGTCCACCAAGGGTACGACGTTCACCCCATCGTGCCTTACCTGCATTGTGGTGGGAACGATCATATTCAGCCGACTGGCAAACGCCGAAGCGAACCAAGGGGAACTGCTGCTACCCGGAGAACGTCGGAATCTTGCCGTTCTTCACCGACTGGTGATCTGCTTCCCAGGCGTGCAGCACGGTGAGTGGCAGCCGACCGCGGTCGCTGACATTGTGACCGTTCTGCTTGGCCCACTCGCGGATGGACCTGAGCGTGTCGCGGTTGTAGCCACTGCGGGGAACACCGGCGTTGCCGGCTGCACGGCCGGCTGAACGGTCGGCCCCACGGGCGCCCGAGCGCCGTGCGCTGGTCTTGCGGGCAGCCGCGACGTAACGGGCCAAGTTGTCGCGCAGCTTGGCGGCGTTGTCGTTGGCCAGGTCGATCTCGTAGGTGATGCCCTCGAGCGCGAACTCGACTGTTGAAATGTCCTCAGCTTCCTCACCGGTGAGGTCGTCGATGAGGGTGACGATGGTCTTCTGAGCCACGGGTACGGATTCTCCTTGTCGGGAGGAAGGCGGCGTAGGCACAACATGCCGTGCCGGGAACGCTGACCGCGATAAGATACACAATGCATCTACCACCCGAGTCCGCGGCATACCTAAAGTGCCGCCGCACCGCTGAACAGCTCTGCTGAAGTTCGGGGCGGAGCACTTCAGCCAGCGCGACGCAAGCGCGCCACCTCAGCGAGCACGACGCCAGCAGCGACCGACGCGTTGAGCGACTCGACGGGTCCCACCATGGATATCGACACCGTGGCATCACAGGTTTCCCGGACCAGCCGGGACAGCCCCCGGCCCTCCGAACCGAGGACCAGCACTAACGGTCCAGTAGCCAGCGCAAAGGCATCCAACGGCATTGAGCCCTCGGCGTCGAGCCCCACAATCATCAAGCCGGCCGCGGCGAAGTCCTTGAGCGCACGCACCAGATTCGTGGCCCGAGCCACTGGTAGATACGCGGCCGTGCCCGCGGAGGCCCGCCAGGCCACCGCGGTCATTCCCGCCGAGCGGCGCTGCGGCACCAGCACTCCATGAGCGCCGAACGCGACGGCGCTGCGGACCACCGCTCCGAGGTTGCGCGGGTCGGTCACCCCGTCCAGCGCGACGAACAACGGTGCCGTCGCGGACTCCTGAGCGGCAACCAGAACGTCCTCGGGAGATGCGTACTCATACGGTGGCACCTGCAGTGCCACCCCCTGGTGCAGGGCGCCCCTGGCCAGCCGATCGAGGTCCGCCTTGGGCACCTCGAGGATGGACAGACCGGCGTCGGCAGCCAACCGGACGGACTCGCTGACGCGGTCATCCAGGTCCACCCCGATGGCCACCTGCAGAGCGGTGGCCGGCACTGCGGCGCGCAGGCATTCCAGCACCGGGTTACGCCCGAGCACGGTCTCCCCCGGTTCGCTATTGCCGCGACGGCGGGCCGCAGCGGCCGTGCTGTCCCCACGCTGCCCACCACGCCGAGGAGCTGGTCGCCGCTGAGCAGCGCTGTGCTGGGCATCCTGGTGCTGGGCATCCTGGTGCTGGTCATCTTGGCGTGGTGAGCCTTGGCGTTGGGCCGGGTGGCCGGGCCGCAGCTCGGCGGCCGGCGTGGCGCCGCGACCGCGCAGGCCCTTGCGTTTCTGCCCGCCGGAGCCGACGACAGCGCCCTTCTTGGTGCCCGGCTTGCGCATCGCGCCCCGGCGTTGAGAGTTACCAGCCATGTCGTGAGTTCCCCTTGACCGTCCACACCGGACCATCGGGGGTGTCCTCGACGGTGATTCCAGCCGCCAGCAGCTGATCACGCGCCGCATCGGCGGTCACGTAGTCACGGCGGTTGCGAGCCTCGGCACGCTCGGCGAGCAGCCGGTCCACCAGAACCGCCAGCGCCGCCGACGCGGCGTCTGATCCCGACGTCGAGCGCCACTGGTCAGCCAGCGGGTCCAAGCCCAGCACGCCGGTCATCGCGCGCACCGAACCGGCGGCGGCTTCCGCCGCAGGGTGGTCTCCCGCGTCCAGCGCCGCGTTGCCCTCGTGCACGGCGCCGTGAATCGCGGCCAGCGCAGCAGGCGTGCCGAGGTCATCGTCCATCGCCGCGACGAAGTCCGCGCACCAGATGCCCGGCTCCGGCACCCCGCACCGCTCCCGTACGCGGTGCACGAATGACTCGATCCGCTGGTAGGCGGCCACCGCCTCATTGAGTGCGCCGTCCGAATACTCGATGGCCGATCGGTAATGCGCGGAAATCAGATAATAACGCAACTCCACGGCACGGACCCGGCGCAGGGTAGCCGGGATGGACAGCGTGTTGCCCAGCGACTTCGACATCTTCTCGCCGGACAACGTCACCCAGCCGTTATGCAACCAGTACCGGGCAAATCCGTCGCCGGCGCCTCGAGATTGCGCCAGTTCGTTCTCGTGGTGCGGGAAGACCAGATCCAGCCCACCGCCGTGGATATCGAACTCCGGACCGAGGTAGGTAGTGGCCATCGCCGAGCACTCCAGGTGCCATCCTGGCCGACCCCGGCCCCACGGCGTCGGCCAGGATGGCTCGCCCGGCTTGGCACCCTTCCACATCGTGAAGTCCCGGGGATCGCGCTTGGCCGACGCCGCGAGCTCACCCTGGGCGCATTCGCCTTGGGAGAGCTCGTCGAGACGCTGTCCCGACAGCGAGCCGTAGTCCGGCATCGTGGCGACCGCGAAGTAGACATCGCCACCGGCTGCGTAGGCATGCCCCCGGTCGATCAACCGCGCCATCAGCTCGACCATCTGCGGGATGTGGCCGGTGGCCCGCGGCAGGGCCGACGGCGCCAAGCAGCCGAGCGCCGCGTAAGCGGCCTCGAAAGCCCGTTCGTGGGTGTACGCCCACTCCCACCAGGGTCGGCTCGCCTCGGCGGACCTGGCGAGGATCTTGTCGTCGATGTCGGTGACGTTGCGCACGAGAAGAACGTCGTGTCCGGTGGCGATCAGCCAGCGACGCAGCACGTCGTAGTTCAGCGCCGACCGCACGTGGCCGATGTGCGGGACGCCCTGCACGGTGGCACCACACACGTAGATTGACGCCGTGCGGGGTCGAAGCGGGACGAACTCCCGCTGGCTGCGCGTTGCGGTGTCGTAAAGCTGCAGGCTCACTCGGATGATGGTACGAGCAGGACTGTTGCCACCGCTGCGACGCCCTCACCGCGGCCGGTTAACCCGAGACCGTCAGTGGTGGTTCCGGATACCGAGATCGGGCCACCCAATGCCTCGGACAGCACTCGCTGTGCCTCGGCGCGGCGCGTGCCCACTCGCGGTGCGTTGCCGATCACCTGAACCGCGCCGTTGCCCACCGTCCAGCTGTGCAACGCCAGTCTGCGGCGCACTTCGGTGAGCAGTTCGGCGCCATGGGCGCCGGCCCAGCGCAGCTCCTCGGTGCCGAACACCGCACCCAGGTCACCCAGGCCAGCAGCGGACAGCGCGGCGTCGCACAACGCGTGCGCGGCGACGTCGCCGTCAGAATGTCCGGCACAGCCGGGTACCCCGGGCCAGTGCAGCCCGGCGATCCAGCAGTCCCGGCCGGCTTGCACCGGGTGCACGTCGGTGCCGATCCCGACTCTCATCCCGGACAGACTCTCAACTGCATTGCTGATCCACAGCCCTGGCTACCGCCTCGGCGACGACGAGATCGAACGGTGTGGTGATCTTGAAAGCATGCGGATGGCCCGGCAGCGTGTTGACCGTGACCCCCAGTGCCTCGACGAGCCCGGCATCGTCGGTCACCGGCCCGGACGGTAGCTGGTGGGCCCGTCTGAGCACATCCCCGGTGAACCCCTGTGGGGTCTGCACCACCCGCAGGGCCGCCCGGTCCGGAGTGGCCACGACGCAGCCGTCGGCGTCGACCTGCTTGATCGTGTCGACCACCGTCAAGACCGGCACCACGGCCTGCATCCCGGCCAGCACCGCGCGGGCCACCGCTTGGATCACGCTGATCGGGGTGAGACAGCGAGCAGCGTCATGCACCAACACGACCTCGGCGTCGGGCACGGCCCGCAGGGCCGCCCGCACCGAGTCACAGCGATACGTGCCGCCGGTGACAATCCGCACCTTGCCGCCGGCTTCGGCGACGGCGGCGCGGGCCAGGTCCTGATGTTGCTCACCGACCGCAACGACGACCGTCTCGATGCAGCGCGCCGCCAGCAGACTCTGCACACAGTGCCAGAGCAACGGACGCCCAAGCAGCGGCACGAAAGCCTTCGGCATCCCAGCCGCCAACCGCACGCCCTGCCCAGCCGCTGGCACCAGTGCCACGACCCGTGGGGGCACGGTACTGGACGATGACGTCGTCAGGGCGTTTGGCGCGGAAGGCAGCGGCTCAGGAGGCGGCCGCGAGAACCTCGTCGAGTAACACCTCGGCATTGTCCTCGTTGGTGCCCTCGGCAAGCGCGAGCTCGCTCACCAGAATCTGGCGAGCTTTCGCAAGCATGCGCTTCTCGCCGGCCGATAGACCGCGATCGCGCTCGCGACGCCAGAGATCCCGGACCACTTCCGCCACCTTGTTGACGTCGCCAGAGGCGAGCTTCTCCAGGTTGGCCTTGTACCGCCGCGACCAGTTCGTCGGCTCCTCAGTGTGGGGAGCACGCAGCACCTCGAAGACCCGATCGAGACCCTCTTGGCCGACCACGTCCCGGACACCGACGAACTCGGCGTTAGCAGCGGGAACACGGACGGTAAGATCACCCTGAGCGACCTTCAAGACGAGGTACTGCTTCTCCTCGCCTTTGATCACTCGAGTTTCAATGGCCTCGATGAGAGCGGCACCGTGATGCGGGTAGACGACGGTCTCTCCGACCTTAAAAACCATGTGTCCTCTGCCCCTTTCGCTGCCCCCAGGTTACCACGTCTGGAAATCGCGGTGCGCGGGGCAGGTCGACTACCTAGAGCGTCATCGCAGGTCAGGGGATCCAGACCCGGGGCCGCGCCAGGCAGTCAGGTGCCCCGCAGCTCACGGTCACTCCACTGTGGACCGCTTCGGCAGGCTGGCCGCGCCGAGGTGGCGCACCGGCCGCGGCGGCGGGTCGGATACGCTTCGACGATGCGGGTCCCCCTTACCATCGCGGCTCGTTTCGTGGTCTGCTGCGCCGCCGCGCTGGCGCTGGCCGGCTGCGGTGCCGGGCAGATCGCCCAGACCGATAGCCAGGTCGCCGCCGTCGACGGGGCGTTCGGCAACGTCGGAAACTCCATCGCGCTGCGCGACGTGCTGATGCCCTACCCGCCGAACCCAACGGGCACCTACCCCGCCGGATCGACCGTGCCGGTGGTGGCCACGATCGTCAACCAGAGCGATCAACCGGACGAGTTGGTCTCCGTGACGAGCCCAGCCGGCCAGGCGCTGGTGCTGGGCACCACGCAGATCCCCCCCGGCACGACCGTCATCAGCACTGCCGGTTCGGCCGGACCCACCAGCCCACTGGTCACCGGTGAGTTGCGCATCCTGCTCAGCACTACTAAGCCGCTTCCCGCCGGCCTGACCACGCCGATCACGTTCCAGTTTCGCAATGCCGGCACGCTGACCCTGCCGGTGCCCATGGCGACACCGCCGAACTCGGCGGGCTAGGTTCTCGCGCCGCCCGGCGCGCTGTCGGCACGGGCCGATAGCGTCCGCGGCCATGGTGAGATCTTCCGCCCACGCCCACGTCACCCACCGTTGCGGTGACTGCGGGCATGAAGTCGCCAAGTGGGTCGGGCGCTGCCCGGAGTGCCAGAGCTGGGGCAGCGTGGCGGCGGCCGGTGCGCGGCCGGTGACGGCCGTGGCGAGCGTCGGAGCGCCGTCGGCCCCGGCCCGCCCGATCTCCCAGATCGACCTGCACTCCGCGCAGGCCACCGCCACCGGGGTCAGCGAGCTCGACCGGGTGCTCGGCGGCGGCCTGGTGCCCGGCGCGGTAGTGCTGCTGGCCGGCGAGCCCGGCGTCGGTAAGTCCACCCTGCTCCTGGAGGTCGCCCACCGCTGTGCCCTGGCCGGCCGGCGCCCGCTCTACGTGACCGGTGAGGAGTCCGCGGGCCAGGTCCGGCTGCGCGCGCAGCGCACTGGTGCGCTGCATGACGAGCTGTTCCTCGCCGCCGAGTCCGACCTCGGCGCCGTGCTCAGGCATCTCGACGCCGTCGAGCCGGGGCTGCTGATCGTCGACTCGGTGCAGACGATGTCCTGCGCCGACGTCGAGGGCAGCCCGGGTGGGGTGTCGCAGGTCCGCGCCGTGGCCAGCGCGCTGATCAGCACCGCCAAGGCACGCGGGCTGCCGGTGGTGCTGGTCGGACACGTCACGAAGGACGGGACGGTGGCCGGGCCCCGGGTGCTGGAGCACCTGGTCGACGTAGTGCTGCAGTTCGACGGCGACCGGCACTCCACGCTGCGGATGGTCCGCGGGATCAAGAACCGGTTCGGTGCCGCGGACGAGGTCGGCTGCTTCGAACTCACCGACGACGGCATCATCGGCTTGCCTGATCCGTCCGGACTCTTTCGTACCCATCGCGACGGCGCGGTACCCGGGACGGCGGTGACGGTCGTGGTGGAGGGCAAACGGCCGCTGCTGGGCGAGGTCCAGGCGTTGGTCGCCAGGTCCGCGCTGGCCAATCCGCGCCGAGCGGTGAGCGGGCTGGACTCATCCCGGGTGGCAATGATCCTGGCGGTCCTCGAGCGCCGTGGCGGCGTGCCGTTGGCCGGGTTCGACGTGTACACCGCGACGGTGGGTGGGATGCGCGTGGTGGAGCCGGCGGCTGATCTCGCTGTCGCGCTCGCCGTGGCGTCGGCGGCTGATGACCTACTGCTGCCCCCGCATACGGTGGCGATCGGGGAGGTCGGGTTGGCCGGCGAGGTCCGGCAGGTCACCGGATTACGCCGACGCCTGGCCGAGGCCGCCCGGCTGGGCTTCCGGCACGCACTCGTGCCGCCCGAAAGCGCTGTACGCATCTCGGTCGGTGGCGCTGGCGCCTCGCCGCCGGAGATGCGGGTGCACGTGGTGGCCGACCTGGGCGCGGCGTTGAACTGGCTGCATGCCTGACGGCGACACGTCGGGTCAACGTCACGTCGACGTCACGTCGACGTCACGTCGGCCAGCTGAGCCTGGGGGGCAGTGGCACCCTGAGCCCCTCGGGGATCGGCCGGGCCATCGCGTCGGTGATGAGGGGCTCGGGCTCGGACAGACCCAGGGCCGGTTCGATGAAGCGGGTCACCAGCGCCGTCCAGTCACGGGATCGTCGCAGCATGGCATGGCCGTCGCCGGCCACTTCGAAGCGGCATACCCGTTCGCTGACTGCGCGGGCCCGCACCGCGAACCGGTAGGACAGCGCCGGATCGGTGACCCGGTCGCGATCTCCGTGCGCGATCAGCACCGGTCGCCCGGTCAGCTGGTGCACCGGCTCGTCCTCGGGGGTCCACGGTGCGAGCGCGCACACCGCCATCACCGCGGGATGGTCGGCGACCCGCAGCGCCGTCCGCCCACCCATCGAGTGCCCGAGCAGGACCACCGGAGCATCCGGGTGTCGCTCGCCGAGGTGGTCCAGCGCCCACCTCGCATCCGCCACCGGGTGCAGCTCGGGTTCGTTCCAGCCGCGGTACCGGTAGCGCAGCAGCCGAACCGAAAGACCCTGCTTATGGCCGTGCCGGTGCAGTGCCGCGGCGAACGGGATCATCCGCAGGTAGGGACCCCTCCAGCGGCCGGCTGTTTTGACGCTGGTGGCTTCGCCTCCATGCAGGATCAAGGCGATCGAACGGACCGAGCCGGCGTCCATCGCCCAAGGGCTGTCGATTGTGGCGGCCGCGGACGCCATCAAGGGAGTCTTTGTGGCAGCGGCAGGCAGTTGAGCGCGATAGCTGAGTATGCCGGACAGGAGGCGCTTGAATTGATCTAGTCCCGCCCCGCGACACTCGGACTGAACTATGCTCTGCGACGTGGCGGTCAGTCCTCTCGATGCAGCGCACCGGCTCCGTGGCGCCGCGGTCGACGGCCGACTCGAGGCGTTGGCCGACGCGTATGGTCTCTCGCTCGTCGTGATGTTCGGCAGCGCGGCGCGCGGTCAGCCCGACGCGCGCGATCTCGATATCGCGATCGGTTCGCGCGCTCGGACCGGGCTTGACGTGGTCGCGGTGATCTGCGCACTCATGGACCTGGTTGACAGCGACCGGGTCGACCTGCTCGATCTCGATCGGGCGGGCCCAGTGGCGCGCCAGCACGCACTGGTACCAGGCGACCCGCTGTACGAGTACCGACCGGGTGAGTTCGCTCGGCAGCAGATGCGGGCTAGCGGGCAGCGGCTGGGCACCGAATGGATGCGGCGCCTGGATCTGACGTTGATGGCGGGTCGCACATGACCCCCCGGCGCCTCGACCCGTCGATCGTCCAGGCCAGGCTGTCGGTCATGCGTGGGCTACTCGGCGACCTCGCCGAAGTCGTCGCTGCCGGCGAGGCGCCACTGGCCGACAACCGGATGCTGCGACACGGCGTCGAGCGCATCCTCACCCAGCTCGTCGAACTCGCCAGCACCATCAACGAGCACGTTGTCGGCGCCCGCCTGCAGCGCGTCGCCACCTCCTACCGGGAGTCCTTCGAGCTCGCCGAGGAGTGCGGCCTGATCGACAAGCAGCTGCGCGACGATCTGCTTCCGTCGGTAGGCATGCGCAACATCTTGGTACACGAGTACCTCGAAATAGACCTGCAGAAGGTCGCATCTGCGGTGCCGCTGGCCCTGAGTTGCTACCGTCGCTACGTACAACAGGTCGCAGAGTTCGTTATGCGTGTCGACTGATCCGCCCGTGCCGATGACTCCACAACCCGAATTGGGGCCTGACGATCTCACAATCGAGCAGGTCTCCTCTCTGGTCGTATATCACAACCAGTGGATGCAGGTCCGCGAGGACGTGATCCGGCGCCCCGACGGATCTCAGGGCATCTACTCGTATATCGATAAACCGGACTTCGCTCTCGTCATTCCAGTCGAGCGCGACGGATTCCACTTGGTCGAACAGTATCGCTATCCGGTTTCGCACCGGTCATGGGAGTTCCGCAGGGTACCCTGCCTAACCTGGAGGATGGCGATCCGGCGGCGCTCGCCCGGAGAGAACTGGCCGAGGAGACCGGACTGCGGGCTGGACGGCTCCACCGCCTCGGATACCTTCATCCGGCTCAAGGTATGAGTAACCAAGGTTGCACCGTATTCGTCGCCGACCAACTTGAAGCCGGCCAGCACTCGCGGGAACACGAGGAGCAGGATATGCGCCAGCGCTGGTTCTCTCGGGACGAGTTCGAAGACATGATCCGGGGCGGTATCGTCACCGACGATTCGACGATCGCCGCGTACCTGCTGTACCTGCTGTCGCGCAGGAATGCACAGTAACGTTCCCCACCACATTCGGCCCAGCCAACCGCACTGAACGTCGGCTGGTCCCGGAGGACGTCGATCGACCGTCGCTCGGCGGCCTCGTCTGGTCTTTCCCCACGGCTTGTCCACTGAGATCGTCGCGGCAACCCACAAGAACAGCAGGTGAAGTACGGAGTCGAGAACCTCTCCCAGCTACTCAACCGTCTCGATATCCGCCAACGTCACCGGGTCCGGCAGGGGAACTTTCCCGGAGACGAGATCCTGGCCGAGATCATCGAATCCGACGTCGACCTCGTCGTCCTCGGCTGCACCGACCGCGGGCACGGCGCTCACCCCTACCTCGGTGACACCGTCGAGCGGGTACTCAGCGCCGCATCAGTGCCCCTCATCCTGCTCGTGAGGCGCGACCCGAGCACCACACACCTCCCCGCGGCAGTCGATTAGGGGTGGCGGACTCGCCGACAGCCGCGCGACCTGGTCTTCCGACCGGCTGCGCACCGGCCGTCGGCTCTTGGGGAGGCCAAGGGTGAGTCCGGCGGCAACGACGGCGATGCCCAGCCAGACCAGAGGGCGGGGAGGCGCAGCGCCGAGTGCGACCCCTGCGGCCGCGGCGGCAACGGGTGCCACACCGGTCAGCAGTCCGGCGCGGCCGGCGCCCAGACGTCCGACGCTGGAGTACCACAGGACAAAGGCCACCGCGGTGACCGCGACGGCGAGGAAGGCGATGGCGAGCAGGTCTTGCAGGCGCAGGTGCGCCGCAGCGGCGGGGCCTTCCCGAACGACGCCGAGCCCGGCGAAGACCGCTGCGGCCAGCCAGGTGGTGTGCACCGATACCCCCCACGGCCCGTGACGACCCAGGACCGGTACGGCTAGGAGGGTGAAACCAGCTTCGCAGCACATGACCACGACCGCCCAGGCGAGGCCGACGACGTCACTGCGGCCCAGCCCCTGCACCAGAGCAGCGCCGCAGGTGACCACCAGCGCGGCGGCCAGCACACCGAGACTCGGGCGGCGCCCCTCGAGCAGCGGTGCAAGGACGGCCAGGATGAGCGGGACGCAGGCCACCGCCACGCCGAGTACGGCGGGTTCGGCGTGGCGGGCGCCGGCCACGAGCGCGATATTGAACAGCACCAGTCCTGTCGCGGCCACCCCCAGCAACCAAAGCCACTCCGGGCCGCGGGGCATCACCAGTCGCCGGCCGCTCATCCGCGCGAAGGCGAGCAGGAGCAGGCAGGCGACGGTGTAGCGCACTGCCTGCGCGGTGAACAGGGGCGCGTCGGTGAGCACCGAGGAGACGGCGACGCTGCCGCCGACGCAGACCATTGCCGAAGCGCCGGTGAGTACGCCGACCCCTGCGCCGGCTCCCCGCGCCGGGACAGCGCCGGATCCGGGTGAGGAGGCGGCTGCGAGGGAAGCGAGGTGCGCGAACCCGGAGGACCGCTCAGTCCGATGCCGCCCGGACACCGCCTGCGGCGACAGCGACCCCACGGTCGACGAGGTCCTCGGACAGACCGGCCTGCTCACCGTGCCACCGCACCCATTCGGGCAACAGCGCCTTCGCCGCGACGGTGATCGGATCATCAGGAATCCAATCGTTGATCAACGAGAGCTGGAACTCAACTCGATGCGGCGAGACCGCATGCCAGGTGTCGGGCAGCGTCCCCTCCATCCACTCCTGTGCCAGCGCATCGACGACCTCCGGATCGGGTTCGGTACCGTGGCGCCGCACATGCCAGCCGGTGAACGCCGCTGTCATCGGATCCGTGTCCAGGTCGTGGTACAACGATCGCGCCGCCGGCAGTGACATTCCCCGCCTCCGGAGCGCCTCCGCGAGATCGTGGATCCGGCGGCGCACCCGGAACCAGTTGTCCAGCAGCGTCCGCGATTCGGTTCCCCGGAGAATCTCTTCCTCGGAATCACAATGGACCAGGCAGAGCAGGCGCTCCGCGGTCTCGACGCGTTCCGGCTGTGCGCTGTCCGCCGTATCACCCACCAGCGCTCGCCACGCGGTGGCCGCCTGCGGCACGTCGTCGAAGACACCCGCATGGGCGATCTCGACGAACCCGCACGCATCGATGTCGAACAGGAACACCGAGCGGTCCACCCCATCAGGGTAGGAAAAACCAGCGATCAGCGCGATGCGCGCGCCGTACGCGTCGCGCATCTCCCACACCTCACCGGTGGCCGTGATCCGCGCGAGCTGCCGCAGCCAGGGCGGCTGCTGCCGCACCGCCGCAGCACCCCACAACTCCTTCTTCGCGCGGTCCAACGCCGTCCGCGCCATGGACCGCAGCGCTGGTGACCCGATCGAAGTGAGACCGTGCAGCAATCGCCACGGTGGCTCCCATCCGCCGTCCCGGCTGCCCACCTCCTCCCGGATCCGAGCCGTCGCGGCCTCCGTGAGCTCCTGGAACCACCAGTCGAACCACAACCCTTCGCGTTCCTCACGAAGGACGCGGTGCAACTCGGCGCCCAACAGCTCCGCCGTCGCCTGTTCAAGCTCCCGAGGCCCCTGCGCCGCCATGACTACGCCGGCCCGATCGAGGACAGCCTTATTCGCGGAATCGAACCACGCGGGCCGTCGCGGCGGCCCCAGCAGCGACTGCAACGTCCTGAACGCCGATTGCGGTTGAGCTGTCGGCATGCCATACGTGCGACGGTGCGAAGCGTCCCGCCGACCGGAGGTGGTCTTACTCTTCTTGTTCTTGCGACCACGAGACACCGGCGACATGCGCGCCGATGGTAGAGCTGGGCACCGTTCGCCGCGCCGCCGGCCGTCAGCAACGAGACAAGGCTGTCTGTCTGGGCTGCCCGCCGATATGCTGGCCTCGATGGGGGTCGGGATCACGAGTTCGCGAGCATCGTCGGCGGTAGGTTTTGTATCGACCCGGTTCTGCTCGACCGCTTCCGATCGACACCGGCGGGTGCGACGCGCCCAGCCACCTCCACGTCTCTACATTTTCTCACGTCACAGCCCTACGAGCCGAGGATTCGCCGATGAGTACTCAGCCCGCTGACTTGCCCGCCGACTTCTTCACCAAGCCGGTCTCCGAGGTCGACCCGGAGATCGCCGCGGTGCTCGCCAACGAGCTTGCCCGCCAGGAGAACACCCTGGAGATGATCGCTTCGGAGAACTTCGTGCCGCAGGCCGTCCTGGACTGCCAGGGCTCGGTCCTGACCAACAAGTACGCGGAGGGCTACCCGGGCCGGCGCTACTACGGCGGTTGCGAGTATGTCGACGTGGCCGAACAACTGGCCATCGACCGGGCCAAGGAGCTGTTCGGAGCAGAGCACGCCAATGTGCAGCCGCACGCCGGGGCCCAAGCCAACGCCATCGTCTACAGCACGCTGATGGAACCCGGCGACACCTTCCTGGGGATGAAACTCGACCACGGCGGGCATCTCACCCACGGTATGAGGATCAACTTCTCCGGGCTGTACTACAACGTGGTGCCCTACGGGGTGGACCGGGAGACCTCCCGGGTGGACATGGACGAGGTCGCCGCGCTGGCCAAGGAGCACCGGCCGAAGATGATCCTCGCCGGCTGGTCGGCCTACCCCCGCCAGCTCGACTTCGCCCGCTTCCGGGAGATCGCCGACGAGGTGGGCGCCTACCTGTTCGTCGACATGGCGCATTTCGCCGGCCTGGTCGCCGCCGGAGAACACCCCAGCCCGGTGCCCTACGCCGACGTCGTCAGCACGACGATCCACAAGACGCTGGGCGGCCCGCGCAGCGGCATGATCCTCTGCAAGGAGGAGTTCAAGAAAAAGATCAACTCCCGGACGTTCCCGGGCTGGCAGGGCGGCCCGCTGATGCACGTGATCGCCGCGAAGGCGGTGGCACTGAAGATCGCCGCATCGGAAGAGTTCCGGGAACGTCAGCGGCGCACCCGCGCTGGTGCCCGGGTGCTCGCCGAGGAGATGCTCGGCGGTGGGATCAACGTCCTGACCGGCGGCACCGACGTCCACCTGGTCCTCGCGGATCTGCGGGAATCCCCGCTGGACGGCAAGCAGGCCGAGGACCGGCTCGCCGAGATCGGGGTCACGGTCAATCGCAACGCGGTGCCCTTCGACCCCCGGCCGCCGGCCGTAGCGTCCGGCCTGCGGATCGGGTCCGCCCCGCTGGCTACCCGTGGTCTGCAGGAAAGCGACTTCCGGGAGATCGGCAAGATCATTACCGAAGCGCTCACCGGCGGGCTCGACGAGGCCAAACGAGCGTCGCTACGCGAGCGCACCCGGGTGCTGGCCAAGCGCTATCCGCTGTACCCGCAACTCGCACCCCACTCTGAAGGGCGGTGACGGTCATGCCGAATGGACCCATGCACCTTTTCATTCCCGGTCCGACCAACGTCCCGGACGCGGTGCGCTGTGCGATGAACGTGCCGATGCAGGACCACCGGGCGCCGGACTTCCCCGAGCTGACCTTGCCGCTGTTCGCCGATCTGAAGACGGTCTTCGCCAACGAAACCGGCCGGGTGATCATGTATCCCTCCTCCGGAACCGGGGCGTGGGAGGCGGCGATCACCAACACCCTCAACCGGGGCGACCGGGTGCTGATGTCGAGTTTCGGCCAGTTCTCCTACCTCTGGGCCAATATGGCGCAGCGCCTGGGCCTCGACGTCGTCTGCGTCGACCGGGAATGGGGCGAGGGCGTCCCCCTGGAGGACTACGCGCGCCACCTGGGCCAGGACAAGACCATCAAGGGTGTCTTCGTCTGCCACAACGAGACCGCCACCGGGGTGACCTCCGACATCGCCGATGTCCGCGCGGTGATGGACGCGGCCGGCTCGGACGCACTGCTGTTCGTCGACGCGGTGTCCTCGCTGGCGTCCATCCCGTTCGAGCAGGAAGCTTGGGGCGTCGACCTGGCGGTGAGCGGCTCGCAGAAGGGCTTGATGATGCCCGCCGGGATGTCCCTGCTCGGGATCAGCGCCAAGGCGGTGGAGGCGCACAAGTCCTCGACGATGCCGCGCTGCTACTTCAGCTTCGCGGACATGCTCGCCAGCAACGATCTCGGCTACTTCCCGTACACCCCGTCCATACCGATGCTGCACGGCCTGCGGGCCGCGCTGGACCTGCTGTTCGACGAGGGACTACCGCAGGTATTCGCGCGCCACCACCGGCTCGCCGAAGGAGTCCGTCGCGGAATCGACGCCTTGGGCCTGTCGCTGTGTGCACTGGATCCGAAGTGGTACTCCGACACCGTCACGGCCATTCGCACCCCGGAAGGCGTCGACTCCGCGGAGGTCTGCCGGATCGGCTACCACCGCTACCGAACGTCGTTCGGGGGCGGCCTGTCCAAGGTTGCGGGCAAGGTGTTCCGGATCGGCCATCTCGGCGACCTCAACGAGGTGATGTGCCTGGCCGCGCTGGCCAGCGCCGAGATGTCGCTGGCCGACGCCGGGGCCAAGATCGAGCTCGGGGTTGGCGTCGCGGCAGCCCAGGACTACTACCGCAGCGCGACCGCGGCGCTGGAAACCGAGGCCGGCCCCCAATGAGCCACACCCTTCACCCGATGCGTCGACCCCGGTTGCAACGCAGTGAACTGGCGGTGCCGGGATCGAATACCAGCTTCATCGACAAGGCGGCGGGCAGCGCGGCCGATTTCGTGTTCCTCGATCTGGAGGACGCGGTAGCCCCCGGCGATAAGGAGCAGGCCCGCCGCAATGTCGTCGAGGCACTGCGCGACATCGACTGGGCGGGCAAGGGTAAGAGCGTGTCGGTGCGGATCAATGGGCTGGACACGCACTACATGTACCGCGACGTCATCGACGTGATGGAGCAGGCGGGCGACCGGGTGCACACCATCCTGGTACCCAAGGTCGGGGTGCCCGCGGATCTGTACTGTGTGGAAGCCCTCATCAACCAGATCGAGCAGGCCAAGGGTTATCAGAACAAGGTCGGTATCGAGGCGCTGATCGAGACCGCGCTGGGAATGGCGAACGTGGAAGCCATCGCGAGCAGTCCCGGCCGGTTGGAGGCGCTGCATTTCGGGGTGGCTGACTACGCCGCGAGCAACCGGGCCCGCACGGTGAGCATCGGTGGTCTGAACCCGGACTACCCCGGCGATCAGTGGCACTTCGCGCTGTCCCGGATGATCGTGGCCTGCCGGGCCTACGGGCTACGCCCGATCGACGGCCCGTTCGGCGACTTCTCCGATCCGGACGGTTTCCGCGCCGGTGCGCGGCGGGCGGCGGCGCTGGGCGCTGAGGGTAAGTGGGCGATTCATCCCAGCCAGGTCGCGCTGGCCAATGAGGTGTTCAGCCCGCCGGAAGCCGAAGTCGACCGAGCGCGGCGGATCATCGAAGCGTTACGCGAGGCCGAGGCGCAGGGTAAAGGTGCGGCCGCGGTGGACGGCAAGATGATCGACGCCGCCTCCGAACGGATGGCCAAGACGGTGATCGCGATGGACGAGGCGATCCGGACCGCCGCCGCGAGCCGGGCCTGAGAGGGGCTGGCCATGGACATTCACGAATACCAGGCAAAGGAGATCCTGGCCCGCTTCGGGGTACCCATCCCCCGCGGCGGGCTGGCTTACAACCCCGAGCAGGCGTCCTACCGGTGCACCGAGATCGGCGGGTCGGCGTGGGTGGTCAAGGCCCAGGTACATGCCGGCGGCCGCGGCGCAGCCGGCGGGGTGAAAGTGTGCCATTCCGACCGTGCCGTCCAGGACGTCGCGAACAGCATGTTCGGCCGGCGGTTGGTCACCAAGCAGTCCGGACCGGGTGGCAAGTTGATCTACCGGGTGTACGTCGAGGAGGCCACCGACATCGCCCGCGAGCTGTACTTCTGCATCGTGCTGGATCGCCGCATCGAGCGGGTGTGCATCATCACCTCCGCCGAGGGTGGCGTGGAGATCGAGGATCTGGCGGCCACCAGGCCGGAAGCATTGGTGCGCACGACGATCGAGCCCGCCGCCGGATTCCTGGAGTTCCAGGCGCGGGAGATCGCCTTCGCGCTGGGTCTGGATCCGGCGCAACTCGCCGAGGCCAGCCGGATATTCCGCGGCGCCTACCGGGCCTTCCGGGACCTCGACGCCACCATGCTGGAGATCAACCCGCTGGCCGTGACAACCAATGGAGATATCGTCGCGCTGGACGCCAAGATGTCCTTCGACGACAACGCGCTGTTTCGCCACCTCGACATCTCCGAGCTGCGCGACCGCAGCCAGGAAGACGCCAGGGAAAGCCACGCCGCCGACCGTGGATTGGCCTACGTCGGCCTGGACGGCGACATCGGCTGCATGATCAACGGTGCGGGCCTGGCCATGGCGACCATGGATATGATCAAGCTTGCCGGTGGGGAGCCGGCGAACTTCCTGGACATCGGCGGTGGCGCGTCGCCAGAGCGGGTTCTGAAAGCCTTTCGCGCGGTGCTGCAAGACACCAAGGTCAAGGCGATGTTGATCAATATCTTCGCCGGCATCAACCGCTGCGACTGGGTCGCTGAGGGCATCGTGGCGGCGTTCAAGGAGCTCGACGTGGAGATCCCGGTGGTGGTGCGGCTGGCCGGCACGCACGTCGAGCTCGGCCAGCAGATCTTGCGTGACTCCGGATTGCCCATCATCACCGCGAACAGCCTCGCCGACGCGGCCCACAAGGCCGTCGCCGTCGTGGGCACCGTGGGTGCCAGCGCCTGACGTCTGTGGAGGGTCTCGGAAAGCATGGCGATCCTGATCGACGAGAACACCCGCGTGGTGGTGCAGGGCATCACCGGCCGCATCGGACGCTTCCACACCGAGGAGATGATCGACTACGGCACCAGCGTGGTCGCCGGTGTCACCCCGGGCAAGGGCGGCGACCAGGTGCTGGATCTTCCGGTGTTCAACACCATGAAAGACGCCGTGGCCGAGACCGGGGCGAGTACGTCGATCGTGTTCGTGCCACCGCCGTTCGCCGCCGACTCCATCATGGAGGCTGCCGACGCCGGGATCCGGTTCTGCGTCTGCATCACCGACGGCATCCCGATGCAGGACATGATGCGCGTCAAGCGCTACATGCGACGCTACCGGGCGCATGCGCGGATGACACTCACCGGGCCCAACTGCGCGGGCACCGTCTCACCCGGACGGTCCCTGGTGGGCATCATGCCCGGCCACATCTACCTGCCTGGACGGGTCGGGCTGATCGGGCGTTCGGGCACCCTGGGTTACGAGGCCGCATCGCAGATGAAGGCCCTGGGCATCGGCGTGTCCACCTCGGTGGGGATCGGCGGCGACCCGGTCAACGGGTCCTCGTTCCGCGACCACCTAGCGCTGTTCGAAGCCGACCCGGACACCGACGCGGTGGTCATGGTGGGCGAGATCGGCGGCCCGCAGGAAGCCGAGGGCGCGGACTACGTGCGCGACCACATGACCAAACCCGTGATCGCCTACATCGCCGGGCTCTCTGCCCCCAAGGGCCGCAAGATGGGCCACGCCGGCGCGATCGTGTCCTCCATCGGGGAATCCGCCCAGGAGAAGACCGAGGTCCTGGCCGCCGCCGGCATCACCGTGGCACCCAACCCGTCGTGCATCGGCGAGACCGTGGCGCGGGTGCTCTCCGAGCACCCGCGCTCGTGAGTGCGTAACAGTGTTAGAACACTGTTACGCACTCACGACCAACCCTGCTGGAGGATCGCCGTGGATGAGCCGGTCATCGTGGTCAGCCGGCGCTGGCCGGCGCCGGTCGAGGAAGAGCTGACGCGGCGCTTTCGCCACGTCCGGCTCAACACTGACGATGTCCCGCTCGGGGCCGACGGGTTGCGCGCCGCGCTGGAGCAGGCCGACGTCGTGCTGCCCACCGTCTCCGACCGGCTGCCCGCTGAGCTCTTCGAGGGCGAGCTGCGGACCAGGTTCCTCGGCAACTTCGGCGTCGGCTACAACCACATCGACACCGCCGCCGCGGCCAAGGCAGGGATCGTCGTCACCAACACCCCGCGAGTGCTCACCGACACCACCGCCGACACCGCGATGACCCTGTTACTGATGGCCGCCCGCCGGGCCGGTGAGGGGGAACGCGAGGTCCGCGCCGGGCGCTGGACCGGGTGGCGGCCAACCCACATGATGGGCGCCGACGTCACCGGCAAGACGCTGGGCATCGTGGGCATGGGCCGGATCGGAGTGGCGGTGGCCCGCCGCGGACACTTCGGCTTCGGCATGCCGGTGGTCTTCTACGACCCGGCCGACTTCGAGCCCGACCACGGCATTCCCGGCGCCCGCCGGGTCGGCACGCTTGCCGAAGTGCTGGCCGTCGCCGACTTCGTCTCACTGCACATGCCCGGCGGTGCCGAGAACACCCACCTCATCGACGCCGCGGCGCTGGCGACGATGAAACCCACCGCATTCCTGGTCAACAGTGCTCGCGGCGACGTCATCGACTCCGCTGCGCTGATCGAGGCGCTGCGATCCAGGACGATCGCCGGCGCGGGGCTCGACGTCTACGAAGGCGAACCCGAGATCCCGCAGGGGCTGGTTGAGCTGGACAACGCCGTGTTGCTGCCACATCTGGGCAGCGCCACCCTGGAGACCCGCACCGCGATGGGCATGCTCGTACTCGACAACCTGCAGGACTTCCTAGCCGGCCGCGACCCCTCCTGCCGGGTGGCCTGAGCGTGGTAGCCCTTCAAGGACCACCAACCCCGGCCTGGGACGTCTCAAACAACAACCAACTGCCGTGGACCGGCTGAGGTTGGCTGTCGTTACCAGCAGCACTCCGGGGGGTTGGCAGTCCTCGAAGAGCACCGGAGGGCGGATGAGCTCGCTGGATGCCCGGGCACTGTTGCGGGCGATGTTCGACGCGGCGGTGGCGGCGGCGGACCCGTTGCAGCGGGTCGCGGGGTTCCTGCCGGAGCGGCCTGCCGGGCGGGCGGTGGTGGTCGGCGCCGGGAAGGCGGCGGCGCGGATGGCGCAGGCAGTCGAGCAGGCGTGGGACGGGCCGCTGAGCGGACTCGTGGTGACCCGTTACGGGCACGCGGTGCCGTGCACGCACGTGGAGGTCGTGCAGGCGGCGCACCCGGTGCCCGACACCGCCGGTGAGCGGGCCGCCCGCCGGATCCTCGAACTGGTGTCCGGGCTAGGTGCGGACGACCTGGTGCTGGCGCTGATCTCCGGCGGCGGCTCGGCCCTGCTGACGCTGCCCGCGCCGGGGATCACTCTGGCTGACAAGCAGGCGATCAACACGGCGCTGCTGCGATCCGGGGCGTCGATCGAGACGATGAACCTGGTGCGCAAACACCTGTCCGCTATCAAAGGCGGCCGGCTCGCGGCGGCGGCGTTCCCGGCAGCCACCGTGGGACTGCTGATCTCCGACGTGCCCGGTGACGACCCCGCCGTCATCGCCTCCGGACCCACCGTGGGAGAGGCGTCCACCCCAGCGCAGGCATTGGCGGCGCTGGAGGCCTACAACGTGCCGGTACCACCGGCGGTGCGAAAGCTCTTGGCGACCACCCAGAGCTGCCCGGCGCCCGAAGACCTGCGGCTGGCCCGCGTCACCAACCATGTGATCGCCGCCCCGCAACAGTCGTTGGAGGCCGCCGCGGCGGTGGCCCGGCAGACCGGAGTGACCCCAGTGATCTTGAGCGACTCGCTGGAGGGTGAGTCCCGGGAGGTCGGGATCGTGCTGGCCGGGATCGCCCACCAGGTACGCCGCCACGGCCAGCCGGCGCCACCGCCCTGCGTGCTGCTCTCCGGTGGCGAGACCACCGTGACCGTGCGCGGTACCGGCCGCGGCGGCCGCAATGTCGAGCTGCTGCTGTCGCTGGCGATGGCGCTGCGCGGGGCGCAGAACCTGCACGCCATCGCATGCGACACCGACGGCGTCGACGGGGTCGAGGAGGTGGCCGGCGCGCTGATCGGCCCCGACACCCTGCGCCGCGCCGCGCAGCTCGGGATGGACCCGACAGCCGCGCTGGCCGACAACGACGGGCACAGTTTCTTCGCCACGCTGGGCGATCAGGTCGTCACCGGCCCCACCCTGACCAACGTCAACGACTTCCGCGCCGTACTCATCACCTGACCGCCACACTGCCACGGGATGTACAGATCGTGACTACTCATGTACGCAAAGTTATCGTTGCACTGTGCGACCGCATGGCCTAACTTCGTCATTGCGTGACCACGGAGAGTAAGGGGCAAGCTCCGGTCACTGGGGGGCTACCGAATACGCCGGAGTGAGACGCTGTCGTTGTGATATGGGGCAGAGCTCGCCAACGCGCGCACATCATCGCACCACTGGTCTGACAGACAGCTCGTCGTCGTACAAACGTCCAACCCCTCCCTAGGCCGCTTGAGCTCTTTGCCTTGGATTACTTTTCCATCGACCAGAAGGGAAAAGGAGCATTATGAGAATTTCGGAGATCTTCACCATGGGTGGCGGTCGTGGACGGCACGATGACAGCTGCTACGCCTACTGCGACAGCGATGAGTGCAATGCCGGCAACGAAGCGATCGACGACCCGCGCTTGAAACGACACGGGCTCGCAGCGATCATAGGAAGCAGGGCAGATGGTGGTAGCGGGCTCGCCGCACTTTTTGAGGACCACTGAATTATCCCCGCAGGTCGTGAAGGCGGTGGCCTTGAGCTCCCCGGTGGGCCAAGGCACCGCCTCGCCATGCCCCCGGGTTAAGTCATGTCCTCCAGTTCGCGGCCCTTGGTCTCCTTGACCGCCTTGAGTACGAACCCGAACGACAGCGCGGCGAAGACTGCGTAGAGCCCGTAGGCAAAGGACAGGCCGGCATTCGACAGAATGGGGAACGTCGTGGTGATGGCGAAGTTGGCCAGCCACTGGGCGGCGGCGGCCACGGCAAGCGCGACCGCCCGGATCCAGTTGGGGAACATCTCACCCAGCAGCACCCAGACAACCGGACCCCAGGTCGTGCCGAATGACACGACGTAGAGGTTGGCGGCGATCAGCGCGATCGTTCCCCACGGCTGGGGCAGGCTGATGTCCTTGCCACTCCCGATCGACTGCGAGAAGCACACGGCCATCGTTCCCAGGGTCACCGCCATGCCCAACGATCCACCGAGCAGCATCGGTTTGCGACCCACTTTGTCGACGATGGCGATGGCGATCAGCGTGACCAGAACGTTGGTCACCGAGGTGATGACGGTGATCGTGAGCGAGTCCGACTCGCTGAATCCCACCGAACGCCACAGGCTGGTCGAATAGTAGAAGATCACATTGATGCCGACGAACTGCTGGAAGATTGATAGCAGGATTCCGACCCAGACGATGGGGAGCAGCCCGAAACGGGGTCCGCGCAGGTCGGACAATCTCGGTGCGTGTTGGTCCTCGCGTCGCAGGCTGACCACGATGTCCTGCACCTTGCGCTGCACGGCGTCGATGCTTCGGGAGCCCAACACCTCGCGCAGCACCTCACCGGCGCGGACGAGCTCTCCCTTGGCCACCAGGTATCGGGGCGACTCCGGAATCTGCAGAGCCAGCACGGCGTAGGCCAAGGCGGGGACCAGCCCGGCGAGGAACATCCACCGCCAGGCCGTCAGACCGAACCATAGCTGCTGGCTCGCCCCGCCGGCGACGTTCGCCAGGAACGCATCGGACAGCAACGCGACGAAGATGCCAGAGACGATGGCCAGCTGTTGCAGGGAGCCGAGCCGACCGCGGATGTGCGCGGGCGCGACCTCGGCGATGTAGGCCGGAGCGATGACCGAGGCCATCCCGACGCCCAGGCCGCCGACGAACCGCCACACGATCAGGGACCACACCGAGAAGGCCAGACCAGCCCCGACCGCACTGACCGCGAAGAGCACCGCGGCGACGACCATGGCCCGCACCCGACCGATGTGGTCAGCCATGCGGCCGGCGTACCACGCGCCCAGAGCGGAACCGAGCAGCGCACAGGACACCGCAAAACCCGTAAGGCCAGGACTGAGGTTAAAGGCTCCCTGGATGGCGTCCACCGCGCCGTTGATCACCGCAGTGTCGAAGCCGAAGAGGAAGCCGCCAACTGCGGCGACC
>DATAWX010000145.1:0-25325 GCA_036266995.1 Pseudonocardiaceae bacterium
CGGTTCGATCACCCGACCACCAGCAGGGGCACGATCTGGCACTAGGACTCCCACAGCATCCAGGTCCGCAGAGTGCTCACCTGCCGGCGGCTACCGGCGCCGAGCCTTCCCTACGACGACCCGGTAGCCCCCATTAGGTCCACACCACGAACCTGGAGCGAGTCTGCTGATCCGTGTGCGCTGATGATCGCAACTCGGCAAGCCGTGGGCAAGTCGCAGACCAAGACTTCCCACTCCCACGCTGCGACAATGGCACGCCGACCACACACGCTTGCGCAAGCTGGCCAACAGGGCGTTCACCGCCCAGCAGGTCGACGGTCTCCGGCGTGGTCCCGCCAACTCGTGGACCAGTCAGAGGTGGTCCATATGCGCGGCGGGCTAAGCGGCGGCGATTGCCGTGATCAGTGGCCGCGGATAATCCGCCGGAGTCGGGCGATCCGTTCAGCGAGGGCCTGTTCGGCGCCGTGGCGACTGGGCTGGTAGTAATTCCGGCCGACCAGGGCGTCCGGGGGGTACTGCTGGGCCAGCACGCCGTCGGGCACGTCGTGCGGGTAGCGGTAACCCTGTGCATGACCGAGCCGGGTGGAGCCCGCGTAGTGACCGTCACGCAGGTGGGCGGGGACGGCTCCAGTGGCACCGGCGCGGACGTCGGCCAAGGCCGCATCGATCGCGGTGATCACCGCATTGGATTTCGGTGCGGTCGCCAGGTGCACGGTCGCCTGGGCAAGCGCAAGCCGGCCCTCGGGCATGCCGATGAACTGCACGGCGTCGGCGGCGGCCACCGCGGTCTGCAGCGCCGTCGGGTCAGCCATCCCGATGTCCTCGCTGGCGTGCACTACCAGCCGTCTGGCGATGAATCGTGGGTCCTCTCCCGCCTCCACCATCCGTGCCAGGTAGTGCAGTGCCGCGTCCACGTCGGACCCGCGGATGGCCTTGATGAACGCGCTGATCACGTCGTAGTGCTGGTCCCCGGCACGGTCATAGCGCACCGCTGCCCGGTCCACCACTGATTCGACGCACGCGAGGTCCACCTCGGAGCGCCCGGCTGAGGTCACCGCCTCGGCAGCGGTCTCCAGTGCGGTCAGTGCCCGCCGGGCGTCCCCGGCGGCAAGGCGTACCAGGTATTCCTCGGCCGCGAGCGTGAGCGTGATGGACCCGCCGAGACCGCGCGGATCGCTCAGGGCACGCTGGATCAAGGTCTGCACGTCCTGGTCCGACAGCGGGTTCAGCTGCAGCACCAGTGAGCGCGACAGCAGCGGCGACACCACCGAGAAGAACGGATTCTCGGTGGTCGCGGCCACCAGCAGGATGACCCGGTCCTCGACCGCGCCGAGCAGCGCATCCTGCTGGGTTCGGGAGAAGCGGTGCACCTCGTCGATGAACAGTACGGTGGCGTCTCCGCCTTCGCGTCCCAACCTGCGACGGGCGGCGTCGATCACGGATCGGACTTCCTTGACCCCCGCCGACAGCGCCGACATCGCCTCGAAGCGTCGTCCGGTCGCCTGCGAGACCAGCCCGGCCAGCGTTGTCTTTCCCGTTCCCGGTGGACCGTAAAGGATGACCGACGCGGCCGAACCACCCTCGACCAATCTGCGCAGCGGGCTGCCGGGAGCCAGTAGATGATCCTGCCCGACGACCTCGGCCAGCGTGGCCGGGCGCATCCGTACCGCTAGCGGCGCTGAGGCGGACAGCCGCTGCTCTGCGCGATTTTCGGCTTGCTCGGCGAACAGCCCCTCGTCGAACAAGGCCTCATTGTCCGCGACACCGTTATCTGGCACACCGCGACGGTACCGCCGCGGGCCAACCGCACAGGTCTCGCAGCACCACCCCGGCGGCATGCGGTAGCAGGTCCCGGCCGCGCTGGCCCAACCACGGCACGCCCTGGCAGACCAGCCAGGCGACGTGATGGGCGGTAGTCAGCTGCCGACCCCCCGAACAGGTCAACTCGACCGGATGGGGCACAGTGATGCCGGCACCGGCGAGCAGCTCGACCAAGCCGGCGGCCAGCATCCGGTGCCCGAGCTCGGAGGGATGCAGGCGATCCACGCTCCACGACGCGAGATCGTAGGCACCGGGTAGCAGTCCCAGGTCCAGGCACAGCGCACCGCACCGGGCGACCACCTCATCGGTGGCGTCGTTGAGTTGCTCGACCCGGTGGTGCAGAGCGCGGCGCAGCGGTCCGGGCAACCGGAACACCCGTCCATGATCGTGAAACCGGGTGATCAGCACCACGGCACCGCCGGCCTGCAGCGAGGTGGCTGCGATATCGAGGTCATCGCGGAGGACGACCGGATCGAAGTCCGAGCGCAGCGTGTCGTTCATCCCAGCCAGGATCACCGCGACATCAGGCTGCAGCGCCACTGCCGCGGGTAACTGCCGGCGCCGTATGTCGGCCATTCGCGCACCGATGATGGAGAGGTTCGTGTAGCTGACCTCCCCTGGCGCACCAAGGGCCGCCGCCAGCAGCGGACCGAAACCACGCCAGCCACCGGTGGGCAACGGATCGCCGATGCCCACCGCGGTGGAATCGCCGAGTACGGCCAGGCTCGCGGCGCGACGGCCAGTAGGAACGGGATGAGCAGGGACGGCGGGAAACGTTTCCACGGCCACGAGGCGATGGTCACGTAGTGAAACTCACCGCCGGTGAGCAACTGATGACATGTCGTTGACACCTTCGCGAACGATCCGTGCCGGGGCGCATCCACTACCCCTTCGGCGCAGGCTTCGCATCCACCCCGGCCTCGATTCGCTGCTCGCGGGTGATCGGGGCGGGAGCGCCGGTGAGCGGGTCGAAACCGCCACCGGACTTCGGGAACGCGATGACCTCGCGCAATGAGTCGGCCCCGGCGAGCAGCATGCAGATCCGGTCCCAGCCGAAGGCGATTCCCCCGTGTGGCGGCGGTCCGTAGCGGAAAGCCTCGAGTAGGAAGCCGAATTTCTCCCGCGCGTCATCTGCGGATATCCCGAGCACGCCGAACACCCGCTCCTGCACGTCGGCCTGGTGGATACGGATCGATCCCCCGCCGATCTCGTTGCCGTTGCAGACGATGTCGTAGGCGTGGGCCAACGCAGAGCCCGGGTCCTGCTCGAAACGGTCGATCCAGTCGCGCGTCGGCGCGGTGAACGGGTGATGCACCGCTGTCCAGCGACCATGCCCGACCGCGATGTCGCCGCTGCCCTCGGCGGGTTCGAACATGGGTGCGTCGACGACCCACACGAACGACCACGCCGACTCGTCGATCAGCCCGCACCGCCGGCCGATCTCCACCCGGGTGCCACCCAGCAGCGCACGAGCGTCACGTGCATCGCCGGCGGCGAAAAACACACAGTCGCCGGGGTTGGCGCCGACCGCCTTGGCCAGACCTTCCCGCTCGTCCTCGGCGAGGTTACGGGCTACCGGGCCGGACAACTCGCCGTCCGCGCTGATCAGCACATAGGCCAGTCCCTTGGCGCCCCGCTGCTTGGCCCACTCCTGCCAGGCGTCCAGCTGCCGGCGCGGCTGAGTCGCTCCGCCGGGCATGACCACCGCTCCCACGTAGGGCGCCTGGAATACCCGGAACGGGGTGTCGGCAAAGTAGCTGGTGAGGTCGGTGAGCTCAAGCCCGCAGCGCAGGTCCGGCTTGTCTGTGCCGTAGCGCGCCATCGCGTCGAAGTAGCTCAGCCGAGGTATGGGCAGCTCGATGCGGTGCCCGGCCAGCTCCGCCCACAGCGCGGCGATGACTGTCTCGCCAACCGCGATCACGTCCTCCTGCTCGACAAAGCTCATCTCGATGTCGAGCTGGGTGAACTCGGGCTGCCGGTCGGCGCGGAAGTCCTCGTCCCGGTAGCAGCGAGCGATCTGGTAGTACCGCTCCATGCCAGCGACCATCAGTAGCTGCTTGAACAGCTGCGGCGACTGCGGAAGTGCGTACCAGCAGCCAGGCTGCAGCCGCGCCGGCACCAGGAAGTCCCGTGCGCCCTCTGGTGTGGACCGGGTCAGGGTCGGCGTCTCCACCTCGACGAAGTGCTCCTCATGCAGCACAGTGCGGGCGATCCGGTTGGCCTCGCTTCGTAGCCGCATCGCGGCGGCGGGGCTGGGACGGCGCAGGTCGAGGTAGCGGTACCGCAGCCGGATCTCCTCGCCGACCTCCAGATGCTCGTCGAGTGAAAACGGCAACGGCGCCGACTCGCTGAGCACCGACAGCTCCTCGGCGGTGACCTCGATGTCGCCGGTGGGGATGTCCGGGTTCTCGTTGCCCGGCGGCCGGGCCGACACGGTGCCGGTGACCTGAAGGCAGAACTCGGCGCGTAGCCGGTGAGCCCGCTGGGCCATCTCACCCTCGCGGAAGACCACCTGTGTCACCCCGGAGGCATCCCGCAGATCAATGAAGATCACGCCCCCGTGGTCGCGGCGCCGGGCGACCCACCCGGCGAGGGTGACGGTGCTCCCTGCATGCTCGGCGCGCAGGGTGCCGGCAGGGTCGGTACGCATCACTGGAGCTGACTCCTTGGTTTCCGAGGGCTAACCGGACCTGCAGAGGCTAGCGGCGCAGCGAGCGCTATAACCGCCCCGTCCCTTCGTCACAATACGGTGAGCTGATCAGCCCGCGAATTCGTCGTGGCCGAGGTGCTTTCCGGCCTGGCCCCGGTCCGCTCCGCGGTGCGCGGGTCAGGACGTCTGGAAGGCTCCCCCGGTGGCCCGGCGCCGATGCCGTAGTGCCGGGCCAGCGCGGCTACCTGGCCGGAGATGCGCTGTCGGTATTCCTTGGGTGCGTATGCGCCTGCGCCGTAAAGCTCCTGGTAGCGAGCAACCAGTTCGGGGTGCTCGCGCTCCAGCCAGGCGAGGTACCACTCCCGCGCGCCGGGGCGTAGGTGGAGCACAAGGGGGGTGACGCTGCCGGCGCCGGCCTCGGCGATCGCGCGTACCGTCTCCTGAAGCTGGCCCGGCGAGTCGGTGAGATACGGCAGGATGGGCGCCATCAGCACGCCACATCCGATGCGCGCATCAACGAGCGTGCGACACACGCCGAGCCGGGCGCGCGGCGAAGGCGTCCCAGGCTCGACCCGCCGCCAGAGTGTGTGATCGACGAATCCCACTGAGACGTTGACCACGACTCCGGTGACCTCTGCGGCCGCGCGGAGCAGATCGAGGTCGCGCAGCACCAGTGTGCCCTTGGTGAGGATCGAAAACGGGTTCCGCGCACCGCGTAGCGCCGCAAGGATGCCGGGCATCAGCCGGTAGCCTCCCTCGACGCGCTGGTAAGGGTCAACGTTGGTGCCCATCGCGATGCCTTCCCCCGTCCAACGCGGGGACGCGAGCTCTATACTCAGCATCTCTGGCGCGTTGACCTTCACCACTATTTTCGAGTTGAAGTCGAGGCCGCTGTCTAGTTCGAGCTACTCGTGTGTCCGCCGAGCGAAGCAATAGACACAAGCATGACTGCAGCCGCGATAGGGGTTGAGCGTCCAGCGGAATGGCATCCGGGAGCTGCCGGGTACCTTGTTGAGGATCGACCGGGCCCGCACCTCGTAGAACGTCATCCCGCGGAACTCCGGGGTGTCAAAGATACGGGTGCTGATGTCGCTCACCCCGAACAGCGCGTCCTGAGCCAGCTCGTCCGAGAGTGTCAGGTTGTCCCACCGCATCGGCCCAGTGTATCGAACAAACGTTCGATCCGCTAGGAACGTCTCTCAGCATCCACCAGAAAGGGAAGCCAGCTGATGAGTGCGCTGGACCACAGGGCCGGCCGGCATCGTGACCGCGGCATCGGCGAGCGGGCCGGGGCAGCGGGCGGGCATGGCCATGGGCATGGGCACGGACCTGCACCACCGTCATCCCGACGGGTGAAGATATTGCTGTTCGCGATCCTGCTGCCCCTCGCGCTGGCCACCGTGGCAGGCCTCTGGCTGACCTGGCCGGGTGCCCAGCCACGCAGCGGTGTCGACGTCGGGCTCGGGCAGCGGCCGGTGCAAGGCGACGTGCTCACCGCGACGTCTGCCCCCTGCACCAGCGGTGGTTCAGACGTCGCCGGTGCCGGATCCGCCGGACAGGCCAAGAAGTGTATCTCGCTCACTGTGCGGCTCACCGACGGCGACTCACCGGGTGTGCTGATTCAACAGGTGCTACCCGACGAACCGAGCACGCCGCGCTTCGCCGTCGGCGACCATGTGGTCCTCGGGTACACCGGTGGGAATCCGTCTGACGCCGACTCGTACCAGATTCAGGATTTCCAACGGGGCGCATCGATGCTGTGGCTGGCAGCGCTGTTCGCCGCCGCTGTGCTGTTGCTCGGTCGGTGGAGAGGTCTCGCGTCGCTGGCCGCGCTGGGCTTCAGCTTCCTGGTACTGGTGACGTACCTGTTCCCCGCGATCCTGTCAGGCGGCAATCCGGTGATCGTCGGCGTGCTGGCCGCGAGCGTGATCATGTTCGGCGTGCTGTACCTCACCCACGGTGTCTCCGCGCAGACCTCCAGCGCGGTGCTGGGCACGGTGTTGAGCCTCGCCCTGATCGGCGTACTGGGAATCGCGTTTTCCGCGGCCACCGAGCTGACCGGGCTGGACGACGACACCGCCAAGCTCATCGGAGTGCTCGGCCACGGCATCGACGCCCGCGGTTTGCTGCTAGCCGGGATGCTCATCGGGGCCCTCGGCGTGCTCGACGATGTCACCGTCACGCAGACCAGTTCGGTGTGGGAGTTGCGCAGGGCGAATCCCGAGCTCGGGGCGCGCGAGCTCTACACCGCCGCCTTGCGCATCGGCCGGGACCACATCTCCTCAGCGGTCAACACCTTGGCGCTGGCCTACACCGGGGCCGTGTTGCCCGTGCTGCTGATCTTTTCGCTGTCCGGGCAGAGTTTCGGCGCCCTGGTCACCACCCAAGACGTCGCCCAGGAGGTCGTGCGCACCCTCGTCGGCAGCATCGGGCTGGTCGCCGCCGTCCCGATCACCACCGCAATCGCCGCGGTCGTCGCGCGCCGAGACGACATCTGAGCGTCAGATGCGGTGGAGGTAGATCACAGGCCTTTTGCCCCGCCCGGCGCGGCGAGGCCGTGCAGGAACGGGTTGCTCGAGCGTTCGCGGCCGATGGTGGTCTGTGGGCCGTGGCCGGGCAACACGACGGTGTCGTCGTCCAGCACGAGGATCTTGTCCCGGAGCGAGGCGAGCATCTGCTGGTGGTCACCGCCGGGCAGGTCGGTTCGCCCGATCGACCCGGCGAACAGCGTGTCACCGGAGATCAACACGCCCTGCCCCGTACCGGTCATCGAGCGGAACGTCACCGAGCCGCGGGTGTGACCCGGGGTGTGGTCAACGGTCAGGGTCAGCCCGGCCAGTTCCAACGTCGTCACATCAGCCAGTAAGCACACCTCACGGGGCTCACGCAGTTCAACCCGGCCACCGAAGAACTGGCGCGCATCGGCGGACAGCGCCCGTAACGGGTCGGACAGCAGCACCCGGTCCTCGGGATGGATCCAGGCCGGGATGTCATTGCCGTCGCATACCGGCGTCACCGCGAAGATATGGTCGAAATGCCCGTGAGTGAGCAGCACCGCAACGGGGTCGAGCCGGTGCTGGCGCAGTAGCTCGTCCAGTGGCTGCTCGGAACCCTCCCCCGGATCGACCACCACGCACGGACCAGCGGCCTCGGGAGCGAGCACGTAACAGTTCGCCTGGAAGGAGCCTGAAGGAAAGCCTGCGACGAGCACCCACCCAGCCTAGGGCGCGCACGTCAGGGAGGCTGACGCCAGCCTCACCCGCGGCACCCATAGACTGCGCCGCGATCGTTACCGAGCCACAGGAGTCTGGGTGCCCACGAACGAGCAGCGTCGCGAGGCCGCGAAACGCAAACTGGATCGTCAGATCGCCCGCCGAGCGGAACGCGCCAAAGCGCGCCGCAGGTATGCAGTGGCGGGCGGCGCGGCCGCGGTGGTGCTGGTCATCGGCGTCGTGGTGTTGATCGTGACGCTGGGCAACCGTCACCAGGCGGTCCAGGCCACAGCGAAGCCGTCCACACCGGCGACGCCGGCCAAAACGACCACACCCCCCACTCCTGCCGCCAACAACAAGCTGGCACCGCTACCGGTCCGACCGCAGCCACTACCCGCCTCGGTGGACTGCCAGTACCCCGCCACTCAGCAGACCCCGGCCAGGCCGGTGAAAGCTCCGCTGGCCGGCTCCACCTCCGCCCGAGGCACAGCTCAGGTGACCATGCAGACCTCGGCCGGCGCGATCGGCCTCACCCTCGACCGGGCGTTGGCTCCATGCACCGTGAACAGCTTCGTCAGCCTGGCCCAGCAGGGTTTCTACAACAACAGCCCGTGCCACCGGCTGGTCACCAACCCCGGATTGCAGGTTCTGCAATGCGGTGACCCGACCGGGTCGGGCTCCGGCGGACCCGGCTACACCATCCCGGATGAGGTGTTCCCCCAGCTCAGCTACGGGCGCGGGCTCGTGGCGATGGCCAACACCGGCCAACCCGACAGCGGTGGTAGCCAGTTCTTCCTGATCTACGGCCAGACCCAGCTCCCACCGCAATACACCGTCTTCGCCACGATCTCGCCGGCCGGCCTCGGGGTCCTCGACCAGATAGCCAAGGCGGGCGACGATGGCTCGCTGGAGCCGTCCCCTGGTGGCGGCAAGCCCAACCAACCGGTCACGATCACGTCCGTCGACGTCAAGGCGACCTGACGCCACTACGGTCACGTCAGTTGGAGGACGTGACGCGGTAGACGTCGTAGACGCCTTCGATGTTGCGTACCGCGCGCAGCACGTGACCCAGGTGCTTCGGATCGCCCATCTCGAAGGAGAACCGGCTGACCGCCACCCGGTCTCGGGTGGTGGTGACCGAGGCGGACAGGATGTTCACCCGGCCATCCGCGAGCACCTTGGTGACATCAGACAGCAGGCGGTGCCGATCCAGCGCCTCCACCTGAATTCCGACCAGGAACACCGACGACGACGAGGGCGCCCACTCCACGTCGACGAGCCGCTCGGGCTGCGCCTGCAGCGACCCGGCGTTGGTGCAGTCGGTGCGGTGCACGCTGACCCCGCCACCCCGGGTGACAAACCCGAGGATCTCGTCACCCGGCACCGGGGTGCAGCACCGGGCGAGTTTGGCGTAGACGTCTGCGGCGCCACTGACCCGCACGCCGGAGTCGGTGGTGGGTCGACGGCGCTGGACGGTGGAGGGGGTGGCCCGCTCGGCCAGCACCTCCTCGGCACCCTCCTCACCGCCCAGTAGTGCAACCAGGCGTTGCACCACATGACGAGGCGAAGCATGGTGCTCACCGACAGCGGCGTACAGGGCGCTGACGTCGGGATAGCGCAACTCTCGGGACACGGCCACCATCGACTCGGCGGAGACCAGCCGCTGCACCGGTAGTCCGACCCGGCGCAGTTCCTTGGCGATGGCGTTCTTGCCGGTCTCGATGGCCTCCTCGCGACGCTCCTTGGCATACCATTGCCTGATCTTGGCCCGGGCCCGAGGTGAGGCGACGAAGGTAAGCCAGTCCCGGCTGGGGCCGCCGCCCTCCGCCTTCGAGGTGAAGATCTCGACGACCTCACCGTTTTCCAGTTTCCGTTCCAGAGCGACGAGCTGGCCGTTGAGCCGCGCGCCGATGCAACGGTTACCGACCTCGGTATGCACCGCGTAGGCGAAGTCGACCGGTGTAGAGCCGGTGGGCAGCGTGATGACCTCGCCCTTGGGTGTGAAGACGAAGATCTCCCGGGTGGCCAGGTCATAGCGCAGTGACTCGAGGAACTCGCTGGGGTCGGCAGCCTCCCGCTGCCAGTCCAGTAGCTGGCGCATCCAGGCCATCTCGTCGATATCAACGATTCCGTTATGGGTGCCGTTGTGCGTGCCGTGGCTCTCCTTGTACCGCCAGTGCGCGGCGATACCGTATTCCGCGGTCCGGTGCATATCTCGGGTGCGGATCTGCACCTCCAGCGGTTGGCCGTCCGGTCCGATCACCGTGGTATGCAGCGACTGGTAGACCCCGAATCGGGGCTGGGCGACGTAGTCCTTGAATCGACCCGGCATCGGCTGCCATACCGAGTGCACGACCCCGATCGCGGCGTAGCAGTCCCGTACGTCCTCGACCATGATCCGCACCCCGACTAGGTCGTGGATGTCGTCGAAATCGCGGCCGCGCACGATCATCTTCTGGTAGATCGAGTAATAGTGCTTGGGCCTGCCCTCAACAGCGGCGGTGATCCGCGTCCCGGTGAGCTGCGCGGAGACCTCATCGATCACGGTCTGCAGGTAGGTGTCGCGAGACGGGGCACGGTTGGCTACCAGCCGCACTATCTCGTCGTATTTCTTCGGATGCAGAATAGCAAAAGAAAGGTCTTCAAGCTCCCACTTGATGGTGGCCATGCCCAACCGGTGTGCTAGCGGTGCGAAAACCTCCAGGGTTTCTCTGGCTTTGCGCGCCTGTTGCTCCGGCGGCAGGAACCGCATGGTCCGCATGTTGTGCAGCCGGTCCGCCAGTTTGATCACTAGTACGCGGGGATCGCGGGCCATCGCGATGACCATTTTTCGAATGGTCTCAGCCTCAGCGGCGGCGCCGAGCTTGACTTTGTCCAGCTTGGTAACGCCATCGACGAGGTGTGCGACCACCTCACCGAAGTCCTCCGAGAGACGGGCCAGCGAGTAGTCGGTATCCTCCACCGTGTCGTGGAGCAGCGCGGCTACCAGCGTGGTGGTGTCCATCCCCAGCTCGGCGAGGATAGTCGAGACCGCCAACGGATGGGTGATGTAGGGATCGCCGGACTTGCGCTTCTGGTGAGCATGCTTAGCTTCTGCGATGTCGTAGGCCCGCTGCAGCAGTGCGAGGTCGGCCTTGGGGTGCAGCTCCCGGTGCACCGCGGCGAGTGGTTCAAGCACCTGCCTGACCGGGCCGGGTCGCTGCGCGGTGATCCTCCGCGCAAAGCGGGCCCGAACCCGCCGGGTCGCCGAGGGAGGCCGCTGGGAACCCGTGGCTGCGTCGGAGTCAGCCGACGCAGCGTCGGCACGCTGCAGGTCCTGGCTCACAGCGCATACTCCCGCCCGTGGTGACATACAGTTCTTCAGCCTACCGCCCGCGATTCCCCGCCACTTCCCCAAGCACCTGCACCCAGCGGTGGCGTTCGGCGAACCCAAGCCGCCCCGAAGATAGTCGGGAAGGTGACAGGTTAGACCGTCAGCAGGACGTGCGGCGATCGGCCGGCCAGGCGATCACGGCCGGCCAGCGAAGCGATCTCCAGCACCACCGCGATGCCGCTGACCGTGGCCCCAGCCCTCTCGACCAGCACACAGCCCGCCGCGGCAGTGCCCCCGGTGGCGAGTACGTCGTCGACCACCAAGGCCCGCTGGCCGGGCCGCACAACACCGTCAGCCAGTTCCAGCGAGGTGACGCCGTACTCCAGGGAGTAGCCCTCCCGGTCGCAGACCACGGGTAGTTTGCCGGGTTTACGGACCCCGACTACTCCAACGCCCAGAGCGTAGGCGGCCGCGGCGCCGAGCAGAAACCCACGGGCCTCTATCCCGACCACTACGTCGACCTGTTCGGCGGGCGCGATCAACGCGTCCACCACAGCCGGAAACGCAGTAGCATCGGCGAAGACCGGTGCAAGGTCGCGGAAGAGGACACCGGGCTCCGGGAAGTTCGGGACTTCGCGAATCAACGATACGAGTAGGGCCGCCAGGCCGTCCCGGTCGGGCCTGGCGCGCGCCATAGATATTTTATTGACCCGACTTTCCATGTTCCGAATAGCCTGAGTTTCCATGTCCAGACGATTCCGAGCTTCTCGACCCCCCCGAGTCTCCGTGCGATCGGGTCGTCGGGTAACCCGTTTTTCCGGTAGGACTCTGGCCGACGGGCGCCTCTTTCCAGCCCGTCGAATCAGTCTTGATTCGAGCACCTTTGGCGGCCAGGGCCCCCTGACGAGCTTGGATCTTTTTCTGGATCGGAATCAGCTTGGGCACCTGAATCGGCGCCGGAACCTGAACCGGCAACTGAACCTGGACCGGCAACTGAACCGGCGTCGACACTGCCGCCGGGATCACCTGCGACGGATCCCAGGTCGTCTCGTCCGAACCGGCTGTCGGCCGCTCCGGGTTCATCGCCGAGCAGGTTCCATGATCAATTAGATCCTGGGCACACGCCTGTGTGGGTGTCGATTGGCCAACGTCGACCTGGCTCGATGAGGAGTGCCTCGGCATGGCGCGGTCCGGGTCCTCGGAACCCCGAGCCTGCGCTTCCCCAAGGGGATGCCGGTATGGCATCGGCTCAGTATTCGACGCCGGGATCGATGATGCGGGCGGTCGCGCCTTGACAACCGGCGCGCCGGTTCCTGTCTTAGCCGAATGGATACGGTCCGCCAGCGGTCCGTTGGTCACTACCCGCACCGGAACAGCGCGCTGATCGGGCTCAGGAAATGCTAGGACCGGCGATCTTCCCCCTGGACTGAGCATGCTCATTCCGGGCACGATGACCGCTAACGGCGGGCTGGACAAGCCTGCAGCCAACGCCAACGCACCACCCATCACCGCAGCCAGTCGGACTGGCTTGCGGTGTGCCCAGCCAGTCCGATCGCCCCGGTGACCTAGCGCGGACACACCAGGTAGCCCGCAGCGGCTGCCGAGCAGCGTCGCCAACTCGCGTCGCCCGCGCCGTTCCCAATCAGAGCCCACTGCACGGCTTGCCACATCACGGATATGAGCGAGCAGGCTCCGTGCGTCGGACCGACTAACCGGGTCCTTGGCAAGACCACGCAGCACCAACTCTTGCACCAGCTCGGGAACCACGTCGACCGGAGCGACGCTGCGTTCATGCTTGGCCAAGAGCTCGGCCACGCCGTCGGCGTAGAACGGCGGCGCGCCGACGAGGCACTCGAAGAACGTCACCGTGGCGGCATACACGTCCCCGGCCGACGTGGCCGGCCGAGTACTCCACTGTTCGGGAGCCAGGTAGAAGGGCGTCGACCGAAGAAGCAACTGCCGACCGCCGGAGGTCCAGAGTCCAAAGTCTACGAGCCGGACCCGGCCGGTAGAGGTGACGACCACGTCCTCCGGCTTGACGTCGCCGTGTGCCAGACCTGCCTCATGGCAAGCGGCCAGCGCAAGCAGCGAGTCCTTGAGCACGACCAGCGCCGCCTCGAGACTGACCGCACCGTGCGCCAGAAGCAGCGCACGCAACGAACTGCCATTGACCTGATCGCCGATGACGGCCGCGCCATGTTCACACTCAATGTAGCGGTGGACGCGGGCTACTCGGGTATCCCGCACTCGCGCCAGCCGGGGGAACTCACGCGCGAACCGAGTACGGAACTCAGGGTCCACGAGCAGTTCGGGAGACACATAGGTGATCGCGAGCGATCGGCGGGTCATCCGGTGGCGAGCAACCACGCGGCGACCTACCGAGTCCTCACCTACCTCCCGGGGATGTACCACACCCGGAATGGACCACCCCACCATCCCCGATCCTCCCTAGTCGCCGTTACGGTGCCACCCGCCACCCTCACTCCCCGGAGCGACATCCGGCGTCTGACTACAGAGCGTTCTCTCAAAGAGGCCTGGAGGCAAGGACTGAGGGCGACAAGGCACCACATTGGTGATGGAAAGACGAAAAACGATGCCGGGTCGTCACTCAGACACTACTCTGTGCAACAATGAACACGCAGCGTAGTTGAGTGCATCAACGACCGTTAGCGGCCGGAGGACCTGCCAGCCTTGCCGGACGGTCTGCTGTTCTTGCCTCCGGGTTGGCCGCGCCGCCGACCCCCCGGTGCGGTTTTGCCGACTGTGGTGCGCACACCCGCGGCGCTTAATGCGTCCCCCGCCGGGGCGGCCATGTCGGCGGCTGTCGGCGCGGCCTCGCCCTCAGGCTCAGGGTTCGCGGCGGCCTTGCGGGCCAGCTTCTCTCGGCGCGCGGCGACCCGTTCGGCCTGCTGTCGGTACGCCGGTCTGGCCATGGTCAGATCGACCACCAACGGGGTGGCCAGGAAGATCGAGGACATCGCCCCAGCCATAATGCCCACCATCTGCACCAAAGCGAGGTCCTTGAGTGTCCCGACACCCAACAGACCGACGCCGACCACCAGCAAGCTGAGCACGGGCAGCACCGCGATCAAGGAGGTGTTGATCGAACGCATCAGAGTCTGGTTGACCGCGAGGTTGGCGGCTTCGGCGTAGGTTCGTCGAGTCAGCCCGAGCAGTCCGCGGGTGTTCTCCTGCACCTTGTCGAACACGACGACTGTGTCGTACAGCGAGAAGCCAAGGATGGTGAGCAGACCGATAACCGACGCCGGCGTCACCTCGAAACCGATCAGTGAGTAGACCCCCGCGGTCACCAGCACGTCATGCACCAGCGCTATCAGCGCGGCCAGCGCCATCCGGGGCTCGAAATACACCGCGAGGAACACGGTCACCAGGCCGAGGAAGACCACCAGTGCGATCAGCGCCTGCCGGCTGATCTCACCGCCCCAGGTAGCGCTCACCGCGCTGTCACTGATCGCCTGCTCGCTGGGCCGGCCGTCTTTTCCGAGCGGGTGCAACTGGTCGAACAGTGCCCTTTTCAGGACAAAGGACGTGTGGGTGTCCAACGCCGCGGAGCGGATCAGGATGCTCGCCGCGGAACCAGTACCGACGGTCTGCACCGACTCCGGAGGCTGCCCCACGGTGGTAGTGAAGACATGCTCGACCTGCTGGGTGCTGATCGCACCGGCGACGCCTTGGGCCGGCATCTGCACGCGGGTGCCGCCCTCGAAGTCGATGCCGAGGTTGAACCCGCGCAGCAGCATCGATGCGATGCAGACCGCGACGAGCAGACCAGATATCGCGTACCAGATCCGTCGCCGCCCGACGACGTCCAATGCTCCGGTCCCGCTGTAGAGGCGCGACAGCCCACTCGCCATCTCAGGCCCCCTTTCCCGCGGTGACCAGGTCCGATCGGCTCTCGGCTCCGGCTCGCTGCGCGGCCCCGAGCCCGGACAGTCCCGGTTGGGACAACAGCCGGGACTGCGACGCCATCGCCACCAACGGGTGGGTGGCCAGGAAGACCACTACCAGGTCGAGCACTGTCGACATGCCGAGAGTGAAGGCGAAACCCTTCACCTGCCCGACCGCCAGAACGTAGAGCACCGCGGCAGCCAGGAAACTCACGGCGTCCGCGGACAGGATGGTCCGGCGAGCCCGGGCCCAGGCCCGGGGAACCGCGGAGCGGAAGGTCCGGCCGTCCCGGACCTCATCTTTGAGACGCTCGAAGAAGATTACGAACGAGTCCGCTGTGATCCCGATCGCGACGATGAACCCGGCGACCCCGGCCAGGTCCAGGGTGAAGCCGATCCAACGACCGAGCAACACCAGAGCCGCGTAGACAATGAGCCCGGACAACGCCAGGGACAGGATCGTCAGTACCCCGAGCGCCCGGTAGTAGAACAGGCAGTAGACGAACACCACAGCCAGCCCGAGCGCCCCGGCGAGCAGTCCCGCGCGCAGCGAGGCCAAGCCCAGGGTGGCTGACACCGTCTCGGACTCCGAGGGCTGGAAGGACAGCGGCAGTGAACCGTACTTCAGGACATTGGCGAGGTTCTGGGCCTCGGCCTGGGTGAAACTTCCGGTGATGCTCGTCGGTTGGCCGGGCGGGATCGCGGAGATGATCTGCGGCGCAGATACCACCTCGCCGTCCAGGGCGAATGCTGACTGCTTGCCCACGTTATTCGCGGTGTACTGCGACCAGATGTCCTCACCTTGGTGTTTGAACCTCAGCTGAACCTCATAGCCCGGACCGGACGGGTTCGGACCGGCCGATGCACTGGCGATCTGCTCACCAGACATGAATGCGGGCGCTAGCAGATATTTTGCAGTGTGGTGCTGGTCACAGGCGACCAGCGGAAGGTTTGGGTCGTCGTTGCCGCGCAACGGGTTGGGAGCCGCGCAGTTCAGGGTGGCCAATGCCTGTTGTTGCATCGCCGGGTCCTGGCTCTGCAGCCGGGCCCTGGCCTGCCGGATCTGTTCGGCCGCCTGCGGGTCGGCGGAGTCCGCCGGGGCCTGGCCCACCGACGGCGGCGCAGTGGGTGGCGGAGGCGCCGGAGATGGCGTCGGCTCGCCGGAGGGCGGCGGCTGTGCCAGCTGCGGGTGGACCGGCGCTGGCGGCTCCGGCGTCGGCACAGCACTGGAGGCCGGTGGTTGCTGGGACCCTGGTTGTGGCGTTGGCGCGCCACTGCCCGGATGCTGTCCGCCTGGAACCGGCGCGGGCACCCCGGCTGGCTGCTCTGAGATCACCGTCCTGAAGTACAACCTGGCGGTCTGCCCAAGAGTGCGAGCCTGATCGCCATTCTCACCCGGTACCGTAATGATCAAGTTGGTACCGTCGAGCACAACCTCGGCGCCGGTCACGCCGATGCCATTGACACGTTGCTCGATGATCTGCCGAGCTTGGTCAAGAGACTCCCGCGACGGTGGCCGACCATCGACCGTCCGGGCGGTCAGCGTCACCCGGGTGCCGCCTTTCAGATCGATGCCCAGCTTGGGGGTTGCATCCCCGCCGCCAGTGAGGAAGACCAGCGAGTACAGGACGGCAACGACCCCAGCGAAGATCGCCAGGTTGCGCCACGGGCGGAAGCGCCCGGCCGGTGGTGCCACGGTGGGTGGTTCTCCTCATTCACGGCTCAGTGTGGTTCACGGCCAGTCGGACGCCAGCATCGGCGACCGGGACCACAGTCGTCACTGTGCCAGCGCTGTGATCGGCGCCAGCACTGGGGATCGGATGCGGGAGCGTACCGCCCCGTACCGGGTCAGGAGTTGTCGCCGCGAGCGCTGCCGTCGACGGGCGCCGCCAGCGGCGCGCTGGCCGCGTCGGCGGTAGTGATCTTTTCTCGGATGGCTGCCCGCAACCATCTGGTCCGGACCCCCGGAGCGATCTCCAGGTCGATCGTGTCGTCTTCCGCACTGCCTACGACGGTTGCGTGCAGACCCGAGGTGGTCACCACCTGGTCGCCGTTGACCAGGGATTTCTGTAGCTTCTGCGCGTCGGCGATCGCTCGCTTCTGCCGACGAGTGTTCATGATCAGCAGCACGGCGAGCGCGGCGATGAGTAGCAGTGGTAGGAACTGGGCGTTCATGGTTCTCCGATCACCGTCAGCCTTGCGTTACCGAGTGTGCCAGGTCGCGCTCCTGGCGGGTCCGCAGCGTGTGTGGATCCCTGGTGACGATCGTCCGCGGCGCTCGACCCGGCCGACATCCTGGACGCGGCACTGCTCCGGATGCCCCAGTAGCCGCCGCCATTCAGAGCAACGACAACGTCCCTCGTCGCCTGACGCGGACCTGTCGGCGCTGCGACCAGACCAGGTCTCTCAGGTTCCCAAGAGCTGAAGACCGATTCCCTAGGGTTCCGCCAGCGGTCCCCATGGACTTGCCGCAGTGGATTGCCGCCCAGCCCGTGGACCACGGCGCCAAAGAAAGGACGACGCGTGCCGTCGCACCGCTACTCGAGACCTCGATACCGACCGAGTGCCCACGCCCTGGACACTCGCATGTTGACTCCGCAAACCCTGGTGTCCGCTACCGGTGCAGGTACGACGTTCATGTCCGCTGGGGCGCCGACTGCGACGATGGCCCCCTCAATGCCCCAGACGAGCTCACCGGTCCAGCTGGGCGCCGGCTTCGCCAACACCCTGTTGCCACGCATCGAAGCGGATGAGCAAGCCTTCGTCCTCCAGTACGTTCAGCCAGGCCTGGTAGGGCTCATCGACGGAACGCTTTCGACACTGGCGCCTATCTTCGCGGTGGCGTTGCTGTCGAGTTCCCACGCTGCCCTGCTGGTCGGGCTGGCTACCGCGCTGGGAGCCGGCATCAGTATGGGCCTGTCCGAAGCGCTCTCAGATGACGGGAATCAGACCGGTCGAGGGTCAGCTATCACCCGAGGCTCGATCACCGGAGTGATGACCACCGTGGGTGGTGTCTTTCACGCCCTACCGTTCTTGATCGCCGATCGAGGGATCGCCCTTGCGATCGCGGCCATCGTGGTCGCTGTCGAGCTCGCTGTGATCGCGCTCATTCGCAAGCGCTACCTCGAAGTCTCCCTCCGCTGCTCCCTCATCCAGGTCGTTTTCGGCGGCGTTCTGATCGTCGGCGTGGGGTTATGGTTGGGCGGACTCTGAGCTACGCCTCACTCGTCGAACAGCGTCGGTGTGGGCTCTGCGAGAGCATCGGCGGGCGGATCCAGCTGTAGGTGCCGCCACGCGGCGGCGGTGGCCACCCGGCCGCGTGGAGTGCGGGCGAGCATGCCGGCCCGGACCAGGAAAGGCTCGCACACCTCCTCGACGGTGGCTGGCTCCTCACCGACCGCAACGGCGATGGTGGATACCCCCACCGGTCCACCGCCGAAGGTGCGCACCAGTGCGGTGAGGACGGCGCGGTCCAGACGGTCCAGCCCCAACTCGTCGACGTCGTAGACGGCCAGGCCGGCGCGGGCCACCTCGAGGGTGATCGCGCCGTCAGCGCGGACCTCGGCGTAGTCCCGGACCCGGCGCAGCAGGCGATTGGCGATCCGGGGCGTGCCCCGTGAGCGGCCGGCGATCTCAGCGCCGCCATCAGGACGCAGATCGACGCCCAGGATGCCGGCCGAGCGGTGCAGCACCAGCTCAAGCTCATGCGGCTCGTAGAACTCCATGTGTGCGGTGAACCCGAACCGGTCACGCAGCGGGCTGGTCAGCGCACCGGACCGGGTGGTGGCGCCGACCAGGGTGAACGGCGCGATCTCCAACGGGATGGAGGTGGCCCCAGGGCCCTTACCGACCATCACGTCGACCCGGAAGTCCTCCATCGCGAGGTACAGCATCTCCTCGGCGGGCCGTGCCACCCGGTGGATCTCGTCGATGAACAGCACATCACCGTCGACGAGGTTGGACAGCATCGCGGCGAGGTCTCCGGCGCGCTCCAACGCCGGCCCCGAGGTCACCCGGATCGCCACACCCAGCTCCGCGGCGATGATCATCGCGAGGCTTGTCTTGCCCAACCCCGGAGGCCCGGACAACAGCACATGGTCCGGCGCGGTACCGCGCCGCCGGGCGCCCTCCAACACCAGTTCCAGTTGCTCGCGCACCCGGGCCTGCCCGATGAACTCCGGCAGCCGCCGTGGCCGCAGGGTGGTCTCCAGCTCGACGTCAGCCGGGTCCACCACAGCGGAGACCGGCCTCGGGGTGGTCATCGGTTTCGTCCCAGCTGGGTCAGGACGCTGCGCAGCACCTCGGAGGTGTCCGCAGGCTCGCGGTCGGCTTCGGCAAGCACAGCATCCACGGCCAGCTCCGCCTGTCGGACCGCGAACCCGAGCCCGACCAGTGCCTCTGTCACCTGGGTCCGTACCGCTCCCCCGCCGCGGGTGAGGGGCCCGGTTGCAACGGGCGCGAGTACCCCCACCCGGTCCCGCAGCTCCACGACCAGCCGCTCTGCACCTTTACGTCCGATGCCGGGCACCCGGGTGAGCACAGTGAGATCACCCTGCGCGAGCGCCGTGCGCAGCGTGTCCGGCTCGAGAACGGCGAGCATCGCCAGCGCGAGCCGTGGTCCCACGCCGGAGACGGTCTGCAGCAGCACGAACAACTCCCGTGCTGCCGCATCGGCGAAGCCGTACAACGTCAGGGAGTCCTCGCGAACCACCAGCGAAGTGGACAGCTGGGTCTGTTCGCCGCGCCGCAAGGTGGCCAGGGTCGCGGGAACCGCATGTACCGCCAGCCCGACACCGCCGCCAACCTCGACCACGGCGTGGTCCAACTCCACCGAGAGCACCTGCCCGCGCACCGACGCGATCACCGCGCCGCTCCCGCCTCGCGGGCCGCGGCGGCTAGCTTTGACCGGTGGACTTGGGCTAACCGCGCCGACTCGACTCGCGCCTGCGCGAGCCGTTGGGTCATCGGCGCCCGCCAGAGATGGCAGACCGCCAGAGCCAAGGCATCCGCGGCGTCAGCCGGCCGCGGCTTGGCTGGCAGCGCGAGTAATCGAGTGATCATGATGGTCACCTGTTCCTTACCTGCCCGTCCAGACCCGGTGACGGCGGCTTTGACCTCGCTAGGGGTGTGGAAGGCGACCGTCAGCCCGCAGCGAGCCGCGATCAACGCCACGACTCCGCCGACCTGCGCGGTGCCCATCGCGGTACTTACGTTGTGCTGGCTGAACACTCGCTCGACCGCAACGACGTCCGGGCGGTGCTCGGCCACCCACCGCTCCACCACATCGGCCACCGCCATCAGCCGGCCTCCGAGGTCCATCTCAGGTGAGGTACGCACGACGTCGACGGCCACGCAGCTGACTGTCCGCCCGACGCCACCGTCAACCACCCCCAGCCCACAGCGGGTGAGCCCAGGATCGACACCCAGTACCCGCACCCGCACCTCCCACAACGAGCGAACACCCGTTCGAACCCTAACCCGAACTCGCCCGCGCCGAACTCCCGACACACCGGATCCCCAGCACGATCTCCGCGAACCGTCAGCCGACCTCGGCGAGGATGTCGTCGGGGACGTCGAAGTTGGCGTAGACGTTCTGGACGTCGTCGCTGTCCTCCAGCGCGTCGATCAGCTTGAACACCTTGCGGGCGGTGTCGGCGTCCAGGGTGGTGCTCGCCGAGGGCAGGAAGCTCGCGTCGGCGGAGTCGTAATCGATGCCTGCGTGCTGCAACGCGGTGCGCACCGCGACGAGATCGGTCGCCTCGGAGACCACCTCGAAGGACTCGCCCAGATCGTTGACCTCCTCGGCACCGGCATCGAGCACCGCGGCCAGCACGTCATCCTCGGAGATACTCTTCTGCTGCGGGACGATCACCAGACCTTTGCGGCTGAACAGGAACGAGACTGAACCGGGATCAGCCATCGTGCCGCCGTTGCGGGTCATCGCGGTGCGGACCTCGGAAGCGGCCCGGTTGCGGTTGTCGGTGAGGCACTCGATGAGCAGCGCAACCCCACCAGGCCCGTATCCCTCATACATGATCGTTTGGTAGTCGACGCCGCCGGCGTCGGCACCGGAGCCGCGCTTGACGGCCCGCTCGATGTTGTCGGTCGGCACCGAGGTTCTGCGAGCCTTCTGGATCGCGTCGAACAGCGTCGGGTTGCCGTCCGGGTCACCACCACCGGTGCGCGCCGCCACCTCGATGTTTTTGATCAACTTAGCGAAGAGCTTGCCCCGCTTGGCGTCGACCACGGCCTTCTTGTGCTTGGTGGTCGCCCATTTTGAATGGCCGCTCATGCTTGCCCATGCTCCTCTTGCTCGCGTGCCTCACCTGCATGCCCTCGCACTCACCTGCACCCCACCGGACATCCGGACCATCTCGCAGAAGAGCTGGTGCACCCGCCGGTCGCCGGTCAGCTCGGGATGAAACGCGGTGGCCAGCACGGATCCCTGCCGAATCGCCACGATCCTACCGGCGGCGCTCCCGGCCACCGGCACTTCGGGCACCCTGGCCAGTACCTCGACGCCGGGGCCTGCTTGCTCGACCCAGGGGGCCCGGATGAACACCGCCCGGATCGGGTCACCCGGTATACCGACGAAGTCGATATCGGCCTCGAAGGAATCTACCTGACGGCCGAACGCATTTCGCCGCGCCACCGCGTCCAACATCGCAAGCTGCCGCTGATCAGGCCTGCCATCGAGGACCTCCCGGCACAGCAGGATCAGCCCCGCGCAGGAGCCGTAGGCCGGCATGCCCGAGGCCAGCCGGGCCCGCAATGGCTCCATCAAGTCGAAGGCGACGAGCAGACGGCTCATCGTGGTGGACTCACCGCCGGGCAGAATCAGTGCATCTGCCTCGGCGAGTTCCTCGGCGCGCCGGACCAGCAGGCTATCCAATCCGCACTCACCCACCGCCCGCAGATGCTCCCGCACATCGCCCTGCAACCCCAGCACACCTACAACCGTCACATCACCAGGCTAGACCGCCATTCGGAGCCAACTCCATGGGCGCTGCGCGCCGTCCGGAAGGGTGAAATAACCCGTAGAAGCGGGGTGGATCGTTTATGTCTGGCGACGACTAGTCGTCGCGATCCTCGGTTTCTCGCCTCTTGACTTCTATCACGACGATCGTGTCCTCGGTCACCACGATGCCCGGCTCTGCGGTGCCCGCAGCGAGACTATCCAGCGCGCCGGTCATGGTGTCCGCGAAACGTCGCACGTCATCCCGGGTCATCGTCATGCGCGAGCACACTTCACCCGCCGCTGTCTTGACCGTGATCGTGTGCAGTTGGGTCTCTGGGCTGTGGTCGAAGTACCAGACGTGGCCGTCTGCCATCCGGAGTGGTTCGGGATCCATGCTGGTTAGTGTCCTGGCAGGCCTGCGACGGCGTCGAAGTGGGCAGACTCCCCTATCACGGTCCCGCGGAGCTGCTGGGTCAGGGTTGCAGGAACCAGGGGCTGGTGTAGGCGATCGCGTGGTTGCTCGCGGGGTGCTCGAGAGGGGCTTGGGTTTTGTCGGCAGTGTCGGGGTCGGCTAGGCGGAGCACCGTCCAGTGGCCGTCCTCAATGCTCATGGGCACCGTGAAGCGGGAGACGTCACCACAGCGCATCTCGACGACGTCGGCCACTGCGGGCACCGGCGTGTCTGGGCGCAGCACCTGCACCTGCACCGGATGGCCGATCCAGGACGGGCCGCCGTCGACATCGAGGATGAACTCAACGGATCCCCGGCGGTGCCGCAGCATCGAGCCCATTCGCATCCCACCTGCGGTGGCGTCCACCCGCAGCCCGGGGACCCGGGTGGCGAAGAACCGGCGGGCTCGCAATGCCTCGGCGACTCCGGCCCGGCTGTGCTCGACCACCCACAGTCCAGCGCGTCCGGTGCCGGGCTGCAGGCCCCAGTTGGCCGTGTGCTCGTCGCTGACTCCGAGCAGCCCGGTGCGCCAGCCGGCATTGAGGCAGGCCACCAAGGGAGAGGTGCCACCGGCCGCGACACCCACGAACAGGTAGTCGTCGGTGCGGTTGAACATCTCCAAGCTGACCATCTGCTCAGTGGCTGCGACCGAGTGGCGGAAACCACCGAATCGGCCGGCCTCCCGGGCAGGATGGTTGAAGCCGGCCAGCCCGGCGCCGGCAACGCCATTGCGCTCGCCGACCTGGGATAACCATGTGTACAGCTCGCCGATCCCCCGGTGGGTCGCGACATCGGTGAAGTCGTCGGTGAACCATGCGTTGACGTGTCCCACCTGTGGATGCGACCACTCGAAGCCACGGATCGCGGTGAACTCGCCTGGTCGGTCGTAGGCCTCGGCGAGCTTCCCGGTGCGCCGCCAGCCGGCCCGGTCCAATCCGATCCACGGTGTGCCGCCCGCGCCGGTGCCTTCCACCGCGGCGCCGCGGACCGCATGGTCGGTGAGCGCTGCGACGTCTAGGCCGGCATCGCGCATCGTGGGGAACGCCGCATCCGGGTCGCCGGCACCGTCGGAGAGCAAGGTGTGATTGTGCAGGTCGGCATGCACCAGCAGAGTGCCGCGGCTGATCCGAGACAGTCGTGCGGCTCCGGCCTCGGGCCCGGGGGTGCGCAGCTGTGCGCCTGCAGCGGCGGACAGCAACAGAGCTTCAGCCTCGGCCATCCCGTCGGCGGTGGTCACCAGCCGCGCTGGGCCAGCCGCTGCCCATCAGGCAGCTCGCTGAGGTTGATCCCCACCATCGGTTCGCCCAACCCTCGAGACACCTTTGCCACCATCTCCGGATCGTCGTGGAACGTGGTCGCCTTGACGATCGCCTCCGCTCGCTTGGTGGGGTCGCCCGATTTGAAAATGCCTGAGCCGACGAACAGCCCCTCGGCGCCGAGCTGCATCATCATCGCCGCGTCGGCGGGGGTGGCGATACCACCCGCGGTGAACAGCACCACCGGCAACGAACCGGCCGCCGCGACCTCGCGGACCAGCTCCAACGGCGCGGCCAGATCCTTGGCCGCCGCCGGCAGCTCCTCGGGATGCATCGTGGCCAGCCACCGGATGGCGGCGCGGATCGACCGCATGTGCCGGGTCGCCTCGACGACATTGCCGGTCCCTGCTTCACCCTTGGACCTGATCATGGCGGCACCTTCGGAAATCCGGCGCAGCGCCTCCCCGAGATTAGTGGCGCCACACACGAAAGGCACAGTGAAGGCGAACTTGTCGATGTGGTGCGCCTCATCCGCCGGGGTCAGCACCTCCGACTCGTCGACATAGTCCACGCCGATCGCCTGCAGCACCTGAGCCTCCACGAAGTGGCCGATGCGGGCCTTGGCCATCACCGGGATGGACACCGCGTCCATGATCTTGGCGATCATGTCCGGGTCGCTCATCCGCGCCACGCCGCCCTGCGCCCGGATATCGGCGGGCACCCGTTCCAGCGCCATCACAGCCACCGCGCCGGCATCCTCTGCAATCCTCGCCTGTTCCGGCGTGACCACGTCCATGATCACGCCGCCCTTGAGCATCTCGGCCATCCCACGCTTAACCCGTGCGGTGCCGATCTGGCGCTCGATGTTGCTGTTCTCGGCGGGCACCTTGGTCACTCCTCAAGCAGCGGATTCGGAAAATGCAGGACCCGATCGTACGTCGGGGTGGCTGGTGACGTCGCGAGTGAAGGGCGGCTAGGGGTTGCGACGATTGCTGTGCCGGTGTGAGATCGACCACACGGTCCGCACGCCGGAGGGTGGTTCCATGGGCACAAAAGGCAACGTTGAACGGGCTGATACAGCCGTGCCGGCTGAGGACCCGGCCCGGATCCGCAATGTGGCTCTGGTCGGGCCCTCCGGGGCGGGCAAGACTACCTTGGCGGAGGCGCTCCTAGCGGCCACTGGCGTCATCAGCCGCGCGGGCACGATCGCGGATGGCACCACGGTGTGCGACCACGACCCCGCCGCGGTACGCCAGCAACGGTCGGTGACGCTGGCCATTGCGCCACTGCAACACGGTGACATAAAGATCAATCTTGTGGATACCCCCGGCTACGCCGATTTCGTCGGCGAGCTGAGGGCCGGCCTGCGGGCGGCGGACGCGGCGCTGTTCGTGATCTCCGCCGGGGATGGGGTCGACTCCGCCACCATTGCCCTGTGGCAGGAGTGCGCCGAGATCGGGATGCCTCGGATGGTGGTGGTGAGTCGGCTGGACCACCCACGGGCCGACCTCGACGGGGTGACCGCTGCCTGCCGGGCGGCCTTCGGTGGTGGAGTGATACCGCTGTACCTGCCGGTGCGCGACGGAGCGGGCGTGGTGACCGGTCTGGTGGGCCTGCTGTCGCAGCGACTGTTCGACTACCGCGACGGATACCCGCCCGCAGAGGGAGAGCCAACCGCCGCGGATCCCGTCGAAGTCGGTGTGGCGCGCAACGATCTCATCGAAGGGATCATCGCCGAGAGCGAGGACGAGTCCCT
>DATAWX010000146.1:0-30676 GCA_036266995.1 Pseudonocardiaceae bacterium
CGACACCGCAGGAGCGACCGAAACCGGCCCGAGCCACTAGACTCGCCCAACGAACCCACGGCGGTTCCCACCCCGCGACAGCCGCAAGGCCGTGAGTTCCCGCCGAAACCGCTTCAATCCGGCTGAACTCGCGGGAAACCCCGGAGCTCCCGAACGTGTCCCCAGACCCAAGGCAGAGCGTTCCGGTAGGTCAGGACGTTGGACTGGGGCGCCGGTGGCACGACCGAGGCGCGTGGGTTTGTTCAGCTCAGCGTTTCTCGCACACGTAGCCAATGCGGTGCCGACTATGAGTACCCGGGCCAGCGCACGAATCGCCGAACAGCTGCAGGCCTCGTTCAGCCAGCAACCCGCGGGCCAAGGCATCGGGCTTCGGTTGCGAGATCGGCACGCCCGAGCTGATCCAGTCCACGATCGTCCCAGGCGCCGTGCCGCCGTCGAGTTGGTGAAGCTCCAGCGTCCACGAGGTCCCCACCGAGCGGCACCACACCACGGCCAGCACCGGCGCTGTCGCGTCCACGTCGTCTGACGGTGGTCGCCCGCCCGCATACTTCCAACCCGTTGTCGTCGCAGTCTCGGTGGTTCTCATCACGGTTCCTTTTCAAGGCGGGCGGTCCCCCTACTGGTCAGCTCGCGCGCCGTTGGGCATGGCCGGGTCGAGGATGTTCGGGAGGCGCAGGTCGGGCGGTATCGACAAGCCAGCGGATGGCGCTGGGTCGGCGGAGCGGCCGGTCTCGGGGGGTGTTGCTCGTTCCAGGAAGCGGAGCAGTTCGACGGGGAAGGGCAGCACGAGGGTGGAGTTCTTCTCGGCGGCGACTTCGACGACGGTTTGGAGCAGGCGCAGTTGCAGCGCGGCGGGGTGCACTGCCATCGCTTGCGCGGCTTGGGCCAGCTTCTCTGAGGCCTGCAGCTCACCGTCGGCGGTGATGACGCGGGCCCGTCGTTCCCGTTCGGCTTCGGCCTGCCGGGACATGGACCGCTTCATCGATTCGGGCAGTGCCACGTCTTTGATCTCGACGCGGTCGATGTGCACGCCCCAGTCCAGGGCCGGGCTGTCGATCATCAGTTCCAGGCCTTGGTTGAGGTGCTCCCGGTTGGATAACAGGTCGTCGAGGTCGCTCTTGCCGATGATCGAGCGCAGTGAGGCCAGCGCGACCTGGCGGATGGCGGAGTCATAGTCTTGGACGTCGACGACCACCTTCACCGGGTCGACGACCCGGTAGTAGATGACGGCGTCCACGCGGACCGTCACGTTGTCGCGGGTGATGCCGTCCTGGGCGGGCACCGGCATGGTGATGATCTGCATGTTGACCTTCTGAAGACGGTCGGCGATCGGGGTGATCAGGGCGAGCCCGGGACCGCGGGTCACAGCGCGGACCCGGCCGAACCGGAACACGACGCCCCGCTCGAACTGTTTGATGATCCGAACACTGGTGGAGAGCCACATCGCGCCCAGCACCCCGACCACGATCAGTACATAGATGATCATTTCATTCTCCGATGTCTACCCTCGATCCCGCCGATCTGACTCTCTCGGCAACCCGAAGGCGCTATAGGCAATATCCAGACCCGGCACGGTGCGCGGGCCGTCACGACCGCTGATGGCTGGTGCCGTCGTGGCGCCGCCGCGCTTCCCAACTCACCCCGGCCATCGCCGCGAGTGCCAGGGCGCTGATCGGTGATTCCGCCAGCAGCATGATCACCGCGTACGTCGAGCTGAGTACGAGCAGGATCGTGTAGAGCCACCGGGTCCAGTCAGGCGAGCCGCGGTGTGGGCGCTGCGCCTCGGTGGCCAAGGACTGCGCCTCGGTGGCCAAGGACTGCGTCTCGGTATCGAAGGACTGCGCAAAGCCCGGGTCTTCGACCAGCAACCCAGCCTGGATCTCATGCAACACGTCGCGTTCGTGGTCACTGAGCACGACACACCTCCTGGGGGTGCCTGTCCGGTCGGCGCGGTCTCGGTAACACGTCCAAACCGAACTTTTTTATCGTAACACGATACAAAGTCGTCGGTATGAGCTCTCCTCGCCGAACGGGTCGAGCGGTCCGCTTGCGGTCCCGGTATAGCTCCAGTCATGAGATTGCGCCGGTGGCGGCCTGCCCGACCGTGTTGGCTAGCGCTGGGTCCCTCGGGTCGGGCAGCAACCGGTCGGGTAGGGTGGCGGCGACTAGGGTCAGCGCGCAGGCGCGGTAGCCCGCGATGTCGAATGTGGGTTCTTGGACTGCGGCAGCGGCGCGGAGCAGGCCGGGTAAAGCGAGCAGGGTCCAGTTCGTCTGGTCAGGGGTGATGATGACCGGCTCGGGACGATCACCGGCTGCCTCGGCGAGTTCCCGGGTGCGGCCCAGCAGGTCGACGACGGCATCGGCGTGGCGGGTGATCCAGCGCAGCGAGAACGTGCCGGCATCGCGGCGATCCCAGCTGGTGACACAGCCGAATCCGGCGGCCAGCAGCAGCGGGCGCAGCACCGGCATGGTCGCCGCGCCGACGATCACGACCCGGCTGCGACCTGGCGACCGCCCGCGGCGGCGCAGAGCCGTCAGCAGCGACGCAGTCGCCGCAGTCGCGGTCATCGCTCGATCGGTGACCACGCGGCGCTGCCTGCCCCCGGCCTGTTGAGACCCGGTGGCCGCCCAGTGGTGGGCCAGGTCGGTGTGAATCAGGAAGACGGCCCCGATGTCGTAGGGAAGACCGCGCAGCCCGGTGCTGAGGTCCTCGGCGTTGTGGGTGGCCAGGTATACCGACCGGGTGGCCAGGCTGGTGCACTGGTGGATCAGCGCCGCCCAGTGACGCAGGACGGGCTCGACCGACCCAGCCCGCCCGCCAGACCTCGATGGGTCAGGGCACAGCCGTCACTGACCACCGCGATCGTGCAGGGCATGCGGCCCTGCCCCGCCACCAGCAGCGGCTCCGAGACGGCAACGGCCTCATCGAGCGGAACCTGGAGCACGCTGGGATACATGGAACTCTCCCTTCCGGATTACCTCCCGGAACAGGCTGGTGATCGCGGCAAGATCGACAGCTCGGGTAGCTGCCCGCGTCCCTTCCGCCGCCATGGCTCTCCACCGCCCGGCGAACCGCGTCGGGGACAAGGACAACGATAGAGCGAGAGAAACAGAATGCGCACATGTCGGAAGCTATGCTTCACAACGTGCCGGACCTGCCCACACCTACGCCACGATTGGTTCACGACGTTGCAAGCACCGGGATCGCCGAGCTCGACCGCGCGCTCGGTGGGTTGTTCTGGGGCGACAACGTCGTCTTCGAGGTGGCTGATCCGCTGGCGGCTGAGCCGTTTTTCTGTGCCGTCGCCGCGGTCGGGGAGCACTATGACCAGCGTCTGTACGTCACCCTGTCCGGTGAGCCAACGGAGTTCCCCGGCTTCGACGTCATCGACGCCCGCCTCGGCAGCGAGCTGTCACAGCCGGCGCCGCTGTTCCGCGCGATCGTCGAGCGCTGCCGACGCGGGCAGCGGAACCTGGTCCTGTTCGAGGCCATGGAGACGATGATCGAGTGCTGGGGCGCCGACGTCACCGCGCGCTTCTTCGGCCACTGTTGTCCGCAGCTCCTCGAGCTCGGTGCGATCGCCTATTGGTCGGTGCCCTCGGGTGTGCTCTATCCCGGCTTGCGGCGCACCATTGAGGAGGTCACCCAATGCGTCCTCGTGGTCGGCGACTCGCGGCTGCGGGTCGCCAAGGCCGAGGGTCGCCCGCCTGGCATCGAGGGCAGCGTCTTTCGCTACCGCGACGTCGATGGCATCCCCGCCCTGACACCCGCGCCGGTCGCCGCCCGCATCGGCGCGGCGCTGCGCGCCGCGCGGACCCAGCGACAGCTCAGCCAATCGGACCTGGCTCGCCTGGCCGGGGTGTCGCCGAGCGCGATCTCACAGGCCGAACGCGGCAAGCGCGGACTCTCGCTCGAGACGCTGCTCGAGCTGACCGGCAATCTGAACATGAGCATCGACGAGTTGCTGCGCGGCGAGGTCGTCGCCGGGTACCGCCTCGGCCGCCGCGACCACCCGCGCACCCGCGGCATCGATGGCGGGCATCAGCCGCTGCCGCTGCTCGACGACCCGGGCGCTGGGCTGCGCGCTTACCTTGTCCATCTTCCGCCGCGGCAGACCGGGTCTCCGCATGTCGCGCACAAGGGGACGGAGTTGGTCGCCGTCGCCCATGGCCTCGTGCAGATCGTCCTCGGCAACGGCCGGCCGGTCCTGCGCAGCGGCGAGGTCATGCTGATCGACGCAACGACGCTCGAGAGCTGGCGCAACCTGGGGCCGTCTGAAGCAACACTGTTCTGGATCGTCCGCGACTGAGGCCGCCGGGCAGTCTCGGCGGCATGGAACCCGACGTCAACCCGGTCACTCGAAGCGTTTCCCTCAATTATATCGTGTTACGATACTAAGTGGTGGATGGCTTCGACCGCCAAGCCGGAGACACTAGGAGGTGTGTCGTGCGTAGTGATCGCGAGCGCAAGACACCGCCGGAGGCCGAGCGACCTTGTCAGATCGCCGATCCAGACCTGGCCTGGTCCCCGGCGGCCGTTGAGCCTGACCTACCGCGGGATCATCATCGGTGGGCTTTCCCGGTCGAGGTAGTCCTCGTGTTCGTGCTCACCGTGCCCGGTCCGAGCGCCTTGGTAGCAGCCGAGATCACCGCCCGGAACAAGCCGCCAAGGCCGCGAATCCGGCGTAATGCCGCCACCTTCCCGGTGCGGAGATCCTCGCCGCGGCCGTGTCGGACGCGCGTTGCGCGCGGCGCACACGGCAAGGGGAGTCCAAGCCTGATGTCCCCGAGCCTGGGAAGCAAGGAGTGAGTCTGATGACGTCGCCCGACTCGTGGGACCTGGCCCAGCACCGAACGGATGCCGCCACGTGCATGGAGGCGTCCATCTTGCTCCGTGGGCGGCGACTAACCGTCGTGACCGCTGAACGCGCCACGCTCGCCTTAGCCCAACTCCTCAACGCGGTGAGCCTCGCGCTCGCGGCCGACGGCCGCTCAGTGCCACCACCAGTGCGACGGGCGGCGTTGCGGGTTGCTGATCAGCTTCAGCGCACGCGGTCAGTGTCGTCGGGTGGCGTGGATGCCGACCATGACCGACTGAGCGCGGAGCGTCGACGCGGCGGCCTCTCGCTAACCCGCACCAGGCCCGTGCCATACACAAGTTCGATCAAGCTGGGTCGCATGGGATGACGACCACGCCGGATCGGGCTACCACGATTGGAACTTGAATATCATGACTGCTGACAACGCTGAAGGCAACGAGGACGAGCGCACGGTGACGGTGCGGGTGGGCCGAATCTATGACCAGGCGACGGAGCACGATGGGAACCGAGTGCTGGTGGACCGGCTGTGGCCGCGCGGAATGAGCAAAGCCAGGGCCGACATCGTTGAGTGGTGCAAGCACATCGCACCGTCGACGGCGCTACGCAAGTGGTACAGCCACGACCCGCAGCGGTTCGCCGAATTCCGTCGCCGCTACCGGGCCGAGCTCGCCACCGGGGAGCCCGCGGCGGCCCTGGCGCATTTGCGTGAATTGGCCAGAGACCGAGCGCTGACGCTGCTGACCGCGAGCACGGACCCGGTCATCAGCGAGGCTGCCGTCCTCGCCGAATTACTTCAGGAGCGACCACAACCACGCAGCATCGTTTGAGACGTGTCGGTCGGGTCACGGAGTGGAGGTGTGTCCTTCCTGTGGTACGCCGTGCCAGGTCGGCAGGGTGAGTGCCGCATCCATGTGCCGCAGTTGGTCGCGGTGCAGCGCGCTCAGCCGAGCCAGGACCTGCTCGCCTTGTAGGGTCAGCGACACTCGCACCGCCCGGCCGTCACTGGGGTGAGCACTTCGCTCCACGAGCCCCTGTCCCTGCGCCCGATCGACCAGTTCCACCACGCTGTGGTGGCGCAGCTGGAGCCGGTCAGCGAGCTCCCGCACAGTCGCCCACTCCCGGCCGGGAAACCCCTTCAGCACCAGCAGCAGCTGGTACTGCTGCGGGGTGAGGCCGTCGCTGCGCACCGCCTCCTCACTGAAGCGCAGGTAACGGCGGATCCCGAAACGGAACCGCGCCAACGCCTCGAAATCCTGCTTTGTCAGGGGTTCGGATCCTGCCCCATCTTCCGCCATCGCCACCACAACATGACACTACGTCCGGCGGTGAGAGTCAGCGCAGCCCGATCAACGTGATCAGCCTGCGCAGCTCGTCGACGAAGAACGTCTCATGGTCGTCGATCACGTTGTGCCGGTGGCCGAACAACTCGAAGGACACCGCGCCGATCAGCCCGGCCCACGCGGTGAGCCCACCGGCCAGCACGGGATCGGGCACTCGATCGCGGGGCACCACCGCGCGAACCGGCGCCATGGCGCACCCGACCGCTGCCGACACCTCGCCGACCAGCGAGTTGTCCAGGCATCCGGCGGCCACCGCGTCGGCGAGGATCCCGCAGAGCACCTCGGGGACTCTGCTGGCCGGCTGGATCGTATCCTGCGGCGCGGCGTAACCGGGCACGGGCGAACCGAAGATCAGCGCCCAGTCGTGCGGGTGGGCCAGGCCCCAACCGCGCACCGCGGTCCCGGTGGCGATCCACCGGCCGAGCAGATCGGCCCGGTCGATCGCCCCCTCCGCGGCCTCCACCTCAGCGCCGAGGGCGTCGTAGGCGTCCACGATGAGCAGCGTCAACAGGACGTCGCGGCTAGGTACGTAGCGGTATACGGCGGAGGAGACCATGCCCAGTTCACGGGCGACCGCGCGCAGCGACAGCGCGGCGGCGCCCACCGTGCCCAGTTGACGGCGCGCGGCGTCGACGATCTCGCCGGTGACCTCGGCTCTGGCCCGTTCGCGGGCCGTGCGGTGGACGGGCTGCGGGCTGCTCATCGCACCATGATGCCGCCTCTTGCGAGCATCGGCAACAACTATGAGCAGTGCTCTTGACAGTGCAGGACTGCTCCCCCGATACTGTCTTTCAGAGCATCGCTCTGGTATCAGACCTATGATCACTGGAGATCCATCATGACCGCTCACCACCTGGTCGTCGGGGCCGGCCCCGTCGGCACCGCCGTCGCAAGCCTGCTCGCCAGCCGCGACATACCGGTCCGCCTCGCCAGCCGCCGCGGGCTCGGCCCCGACCACCCGCTTGTCGAGTGCGTGCAGGCCGATGCCGCCGACGCCGATCGGCTGCGCGCGCTGGCCGCGGGCTCGGCAGTGGTTTACAACTGCGTCAACCCGCGGTATCACCGATGGCAGCAGGACTGGCCACCGATGGCCGACGCGCTGCTTGCCGCGGCCGAGTCGGCGGGCGCCGTGCTCGCCACCGTGTCCAACCTCTATGTCTACGGCCCGGTGGACGGGCCGATGATTCCCGACCTGCCGCTGGCTGCTCCCGGCCCGAAGGCCAAGGTTCGCGCCCAGATGTGGCGAGACGCGCTGGCCGCTCACGAGTCCGGCCGGGTGCGAGTCACCGAGGTGCGCGGCTCGGACTACCTCACCACCGGTCCCAACAGCCATCTCGGCGACCTGGTCGCCGGCCGGATCGTGCGCGGCCGTAGCGCCCGCTTCGTCGTGCCCACCCGGTCCCCGCACACGTTCAGCTACGTCCCAGACGTGGCCGCGACGGTCGTCGCCGCTGCCGCTACAGAACGGGGCTGGGGCCGGGTATGGCATGTGCCCAGCCCGCCGGCGCTGACCCCGAGGCAGGCGGTCGCCGACCTCTGCGATGTCGCGGACGTGGCACCGGTGCGGGTCGAGGAGGTGCCGTGGTGGCTGCTGCGCACCGCGGGCCTCGCCGTCCCGCTGCTGCGTGAGCTCGCCGAGACCCGCTACCAGTTCAGCGCGCCGTATCTGCTCGACTCCTCGGCCACCGTCGAGCAGCTGGGAGTCGCAGCGACCCCGTGGCGCGAGGCGCTGGCCGCCGTCGTGCAGAGTTACCGCGCCGGCACGCCTGCGCCGACCGTCGCGGCGAACTGACCGGTACTGCGCGGTGCACCGGCGGGTGGACCGCAGGTCAGAGTCACGTCAGCGTGCGGCACCTGTGGTAAAGGTGCCGCGGCTTGTTCGCCATCACGTCTCGTTCTCTCCGCTTCGGCACTCTCGTGGCATCAGCGCCAGCCTATGGACGAATGAGCAACCAACACTCTGGGGCCCCGAGGTCGTCGCCGCCCCGGCGGCTGCCGCGCCAGGCCGCCCCTCGCTGGACCCGACGCAACTCGCCGAGCTTGCCACTACACCGAGATGACAACCCTCGTTCACTCTGTCGAAGATTTCGGTATGTCGAGTCGGTATTGTCGGTGCCTTGTTCTAGAATGGGGTCATGTCGACGACGGCAGTGTGGCAGGGCAGTGATACTGAACTGCTCGCCGAACTAGCCGCGTTGGAAACACGTTTACATTCGACCTGCGCGGAAATGCTGACGGTGATCGCCGAGGTCGATTCCCGGGGAACCGCAGAGACTGTCGGGTATCGCAGCACGGTGGATTTGGTGCGCGCGGTCGGGCGGGTGTCGCGGGGTGAAGCCAGGGCCCGGATCTCAGCCGCCGCCGACGTGCTGCCCGGCCGCGGGTTGGGTGGCGCTGCGGTGCCGGCCCGGCTACCAGCGACCGCGGCGGCGGTGGCCGAACACGCGATCGGCGCCGCGGACGTCACGGTGATCCGCTCAGTGCTGGCCCGGATCCCGCCGCACATTGATGCGCAGCAGCGCGCTGAGGTGGAAGCCGAACTGGCCCGCCACGCCCGCACCCTTGATGCCGGGCAGCTGACGCTGTTGGGCCAGCGGATTCTGTCCTATCTGGACCAAGACGGGCCGCGACCCAACGACACCCCCGAGACTCGGCGACGGTTGACCTTCACTGATCGCGACGGTGGGTATGAGCTGGGTGGATGGCTGGATCGCGAGGCCACGGAGATCGTCCGGTCGGCGTTGAGTCCGCTGGCCGCGCCCCGCCCGACCACCGACACCGAAATCGACCTGCGCAACCCTGCGCAACGCGACGCCGATGCCCTTGTCGAACTCGCCCAACGCGCGCTGGGCGCCGGTGACCTACCGACTGAGGGTGGGGAACGCCCTCAGGTCGTGGTGACCGTGAGCCTGGCAGTACTCCGAGGCCGGATCGGGGCGGCATCGCTGGCTCTGGGTGGGTCGAGTCCGATCAACGCCGACGTGGCCCGCCGAATCGCCTGTGACGCGCGGGTGATCCCGGTGGTGTTGGGTGCCAAGGGTGAGCCGCTGGATATCGGGCGGGCCAGCTACACCGTGCCCACCGCGATCCGCCGCGCGGTACTCGTCCGAGACGGCGGCTGCGCTTTCCCCGGCTGTTCTATACCAGCCCGCTGGTGCGATATTCACCACGTTGTTCACTGGGCCGACCACGGCCCCACCAGCGTCGGGAACTGCGTTGCGCTGTGCGGCCGACATCATCGACTCGTCCACCATTCCCATTGGCAGATCGACATGACCGGCGGTATCCCACAATTCCACCCACCACCCTGGCTCGGCGGGCCACCACGCCGCAATCCACTCCACACTGTTCCCGCCCTCATCCGATACCGGGGATAACTCACGGGGACACGTAGTCGTTCGTGACGATCACGATCAGGCCCGGACCGTCGTTCGCGATGCCTGGGAACCGAGCCGCCACCCGCATTTTGAACTGGTCAGCGAGGGCCTCGGCTCCGGTGCGCTGATCGGTGCCCTCCTGGTAGTACACGGTGGTCGTGGGGATGGTTCCCCGTGCGAAGTTGCCGACCTCGACCACCGTCCAACCGGCAGCGCTGAGATCACGTGCGGCCCGCGCGGCCAAACCGCGGATGGTGCTGTTGTTGTAGACCCGCACCTCGCCGCGACTGACGCCGACGGCACTGGTGCCGTTGTCACCGGCGGGAGCGCCCTCGGCGGCGTTCGGCGGACCGGGCGGGGCAACTACAGGTGCTTCGGCGGAGGGCAAGACCACCGGTGGCGGGAAGGGGATGACTGACGGCACCGTCGATGAGGTGACGGGGGAAGAGGTGACCGGAGGTTTCCCGGTAGCCGTCGGCCGCTCTCCACGGTTGAGGGTCAGCACCAGCCCGATCACGGCGGCGATGAACGCGAGCGCGAACAGGGCTAATCCGGCGGTGCGCAGCCGCCTGTTGCCGCCCGTGCTTCCACTACCCGGCGTGCCCATGGCCTACTTCGGGCCCACGCTGAGCCGTCGAGCGGCCCGTGCACGCTGGCGACCGGACCGCAGCCGGCGCAGTCGCTTGACCAGCATCGGGTCGGCGGCGAGCGCCTCTGGCCGGTCGATCAGGCTGTTGAGGGTCTGGTAGTAGCGAGTGGCGGACATGTCGAACAGCTCACGGATAGCCTGTTCCTTGGCGCCGGCGTACTTCCACCACTGACGCTCGAAGGCCAACATCTCGCTGTCTTGGCCGGTCAGACCCTCAGGTTGATCGTCGATCGGGTCCAGCGCCTGTGCCGCGTCCATCGCGCTCCTTGCTCAATCCTGGCGAGAATCACAGGGGTGTGATTCTGGCCCGCATTGAACCACGCGGTGGCTGAGACCGACCGGGGGCGCCCCGACACATCCCCAGGATGCGGGCCGCGCCACGCCAACGATTACTGTTCCCCATCATGGCTGTATGCCCGATCCGGATCGTCGGCGACCCGGTGCTGCACACCCCGACCAAGCCCGTGACCGAGTTCGGCGCACCGCTACACGCGCTGGTCGACGACATGTTCGACACGATGGTGGCCGCCCAGGGCGTCGGACTCGCCGCCAACCAGATCGGCGTGGACCTGCGTCTGTTCGTCTACGACTGCGCGGATGAGCACGGCCTTCACCAGCGCGGTGTGGTGGTCAACCCGATACTGGAGACCAGTGAGCGTCCCGAGACGATGCCTGACCCCGACGACGACTGGGAGGGTTGCCTGTCGGTACCGGGTGAGTCCTTCCCCACCGGTCGGGCGGCCTGGGCGAAGGTCACCGGGCTCGACGCCGACGGCGAACCGGTCACCGTCGAGGGCACCGGCCTGCTCGCCCGGTGCCTGCAACACGAGACCGATCACCTCGACGGGATGCTCTACCTCAACCGGTTGATCGGTCGCTACGCCCGCGAGGCGAAGAAAGTGCTCAAGGCCCAGGGCTGGGGCGTGCCCGGCCTGTCCTGGGACCCCGCCGCAGCCCGCCCCGAGGACTGAAGCCCGCGCGACCCACGCACTGAGGCGACCTCATAGACCGAGGTGCAGCCGGAGGGCGCCGTCAAGTCGGGACAGCAGATCAGCGGGCAGTACGCCGACGCAACGCCCGATTCGGACCACGGCAACGGATCGGACCTGTTCAGCCTGCGCCTTCGAGTCTCGGCGCAGTCCGCACCCGGCCGCTGGCAGCAACACCTGGAACGGGTGGCGAATGGCGGGCTCATGCCGCGAGGCTGGTGGAACAGAGCCTGGCGTGGTGACGTTATTGGAGCAACGGTGTAATTGTTGAGGGCGGGTGGTCGCGGTGGATCCATTGGACGCCTACTCGCGGACGGTCAGCTCGGTCGCCGCAGCGGTCACCCCACACGTCGCGAGCCTGCGGATCGGGCCAGGAGCGGGATCAGCCGTCGTGTTCGCCGACGACGGGCTGCTGCTGACCAACGCGCACGTCGTCGGATCTGCCCAGGCGGGTACCGCGGCGTTCACCGACGGCACGGAGAGCCGCTTCGACGTGGTGGGCGTCGACCCGCTGTCTGATCTGGCGGTACTCCGGGCGCGGGGGTCTACGCCGGCCGCGGCCGTCCTGGGCGACGCCGACGAACTGGTCGTCGGGCAGTTGGTAGTCGCCGTCGGCAATCCCCTCGGCCTGGCTGGATCGGTGACCGCCGGGGTGGTCAGTGGGCTGGGCCGCTCGCTACCGGTGCGCTCGGGCCGGGCTGTGCGGGTGATCGAGGACGTGATCCAGACCGACGCCGCGCTCAACCCCGGCAACTCCGGCGGCGCGCTGGCCGACGCGAGCGCCAGAGTGGTCGGGATCAACACCGCCGTCGCCGGGGTCGGGCTCGGGATGGCGGTGCCGGTCAACGCGACAACGCGCCGGATCATCGGCGCGCTGCTCGCCGACGGCCGGGTGCGCCGCGGCTACCTCGGGCTGGTCGGGACGCCCGCCCCGCTGCCCGCGCCGGTCGCACAACGGACCGGGCAGACATCGGGACTGCGCCTGGTGGAGGTCATCTCGGGAAGCCCGGCCGACCGGGCCGGGCTGCGCGCCGGGGACATCGTGCTCAGCGCAGGGCGCAAACCCGTCACCGATGCCCAGGGCATCCAACGCCAGCTGTTCTCCGAGGCCATCGGCATCAGGTTGCCGATCACGGTGCTCCGCAACGGCGCGATGGTCGACGTGATCACCGTGCCCACCGAGCTGGTGGCGAGCTGATCCCGCCGGGACACGCCGCGAACAGACCGCGTGCAGATGGTGACGGCGGGTGTGCAACTATCGCTCCCAGTGTCTGGGCTCGGGAGTTATCTATGACGAGGTCACAGGAACGCGGGCGGTACGACTGGCCGTGGCGCGGCGGCCCCGCATTCGTCGCCCCGGACGGCTCCCAGGTCGTCCTGAGCCGCCCTGCCCTGGACGTATCCCGGCCGTGGTCGTGCGGGTTCATCGCCCTGGTGCGAGGTGCTCGCCGATCGTTCACCGTCGCCGAGGCCGGTGCCTTCGACTGGCACGCCACATTCACCACCATCCCCGATCAGGTGCTCCGCCAGCCCTACAACGCCAGTGAGCTGATCGTCGGCATCCGGAACACAGGCGACCATCCTCCCGACTACCGGGCGGCCTGGCGCGGGCCGTGGTTCGAGCTGCACACTCGCGCAGCCGGATCCCCGGACGGCATCAGCACGGTTTTCGACGCGTTCCGGCTGACCGACACCCCACTGGGACTACTGGCCCAGCCGCGCAGCGTGAGACAAGCCCAACTGGAACCGGTGCGGGTGGCCAAGCAAATCCCTGGCATCGGCTACCTGACGATCGAACGCCCCGGCGCCAGCCAGATCTCGGTGCCCGACTTCCGGGGCCATCTGACCCAGCACGGCGAGCTGTGGCGCGAACCGCTGGGGACCGGCGCACAGGGACGGTCACGGTCGGACGCCCTGGTCCTGGCCACTCCCACGGCGATCAGCCGGCTGGTCGCCGGACCTGCCGACACCGCGGACCCGAACGAAGCGCTAGCCTTTTTAGACAACCTGAGCGTTATTTGGGAGCCCGCATGATCCTGCTGGGGGTGCCCGTGCTCGCAGGCGCGTTTCTCCTCGTGGAGGCCGGCCTCGAACACATCAGGGCACCCAAGGCGTTGGCTCGGGCGGCCGGCACCGGCGTGGCGGCGGCCCGAGCTATCGCGGTCGTCGAGTTCATCATCGGGGTGCCGTCGGTAGCCGCGGTGGTTTTCGGTACCCCCGAGTTGCGATGGGCACTGGCCGCCCAGGCAGTGATGTACGGGGCATTCGCCGCCCACCTGTCGTGGCGCCGCTACCGGGGCGACGAGTCGGACTGCGGCTGCAACTCGATGGGCGCCCAGGTCGGGCCCGGTGGGATAGCCCGGGCCGTAGTGTTGGCGGCCGCCACGGTCGCGGCGACGACGCTGTATCCGGCCGCCGCACTGCCCGGCGGAGCCATCGCGGTCCTGCTGATCGCCTGCGCTGCCGTGGTGGCGATACTGCTCTACACGCTGCCGGCTGCGGTCGACGGGCGCGCAGCGTGAGCGTGACCACCGCGGCGCTGGTGCTGAGTTGGGGCTGCCTGGCGTTGCTGGCGCTGGCGATGGCCGGGATCTTGCGGCAGCTGCGAGAGCTACAGGCGGAGGTGGCCCAGCTCATCGCACCACCGTGGCGCGCCGCGACGGGCCGCCGGGTGCCGGAGTTGGCCGGCGCGGACCCCCTTGTTCTGCTGGTACTGGACCCCGGGTGCAGCTTCTGCGACGCGGTGCACGAGCCGTTCACCCAGCTGGCCGGCGAGCATCCCGCTACCCGTTTCGAGGTGCTGTCCCCGCGTGCCCGGTGGGCTGACACGCCGACTATCCGGTCCCGGGTGGACCCTGGCCTCGTCACCGAACTCGACCTGCCATGGGCACCGGCCCTGCTGCACGTCGGCGCCGACGGCACGGTGCTCGCCGGGCAGCCGGTGGCGTCCCCGGAGCGGCTCGACGAGCAGGTGGCGAGCCTGCTGAACACCGCCCTGAACCGGCAAGGAGCGTGATGATCCAAGCGGACATCCCCCGGATCGACCAGCCCGGCCCCGACGTACCGGCCCGCAGTGTGCAGTTCCGTGCCGCTGCACCGACGGTGCGCCGGCGGGGGTTCCTGGCCGTCGTCGGCACCGCCGGCATGACGTTGGGACTCACTGTGCTGGGTTGGATCCCGCTGGCCCGTCCGGCCCGCGCGGAGCAGGGCAGCGAGTATCTCGATTGCGGGCACTACCGCCACCGTCCGGGCGCACCGATCTGCTATGGCGCGCCCTACTCCCCTTCCTACTGCGGCTCCGACCAGTGGTTCAAGAACGGCTGCTTCGGAAACTGGAAAGACGGGCTCAACTGCTACCAGCCGCGCATGATCTGCCGCGCTGGCGGCGAAGCCCGCAACGGCTGGCGCTGGAAGGACGGCGCCGTCGTCTACCGCTGCGCCGACGGCGAGGTCCACTACGCCGGGGCGCCGAACCTGGAACAGCTGATCTGCAACGCGACGCTGTCCGACGACACGCCGAGCTCCTCAACGCTCCCTTGAACGACGATCCTCGTTGATCACCCCTAGCCTGCGCCGCACCGTATTCGGTCCCGTGCTGGTGACCGGTGCGCTCGCGGTGCTCGCCGTCGCCGCTGCGGCCGCGCCGGCGGCGCGGGAGGGCTGGCTACTGGCCTGGCTGCTGCTCGGCCTGACCGCCGGCTACGCGCTGTCCGGCTCGGCATGAAGCAGCAACTCGGCGCATCTGCTGAGCTCGCCGGTCTGGCGGGATTCGTCACGGGCCTACTTCACCGGCGGCCTACTCGCCGGGGGCCTGACCATCGGCGGGCTAGCGGTGGCACTGGGCAGCCTGCTGCGGCCGGTGATGCCTCCGACGGTGCGGGCAGGTCTGATCGTCGCCACGGCGCTGTTCGTGCTCGCCGGTGAATGCGGGCTACATCGGGTGACACTTCCGCACCGCCGAGCCCAGGTGCCCTCGACGGTAATCGGCACCGGTGGGCGAGCCGGGGCGCTGCAGTTCGGCTTCGAGATGGGCACCGGCGTGCGCACGCATATGCCGAGCAACCTGCCCTACCTGCCGCTGGTGGCGGTGCTGCTGATCGGCAACTGGGCTGCGGCGCTGTTGGCGGGACTGGGTTTCGGGCTCGGGCGCGCTGCCATGGCACTGGGCCGTCACCACAGCCGCGACACCACCTGGTGGGACCACCAGTGGCAACGCCACCAGCGACCCCTCAGGATCACCCTGACCCTGGCCGCGATCCTGCTCGCCGCCCAGATCGCGCTGGCCTGACCGCGACCGCGTCAAGTGGAACCTTTCGCAGGCTCCAGCGGCTCGAGGTGCGAGTCGTGCAGGAGTTGGTCGGGGTGCAGGGCGCGGGTTAGGCGGCGGCCGAGGAGGGACTCGAGCCGGGTTGGGGGGATCCCGCCGGCGGGCTTCTTGGCGGTCAGGTCGCTTGCGGCGAGGATATGGCCGGCCGGCAGGGCGCGGCGGGCTACCAGCGAACGGCCGAACAGCGTGCGCATCGGCGTCAACTCGATCGCCACCTCGTCCTTGTCGACAGGCGCCGCGAGGGCCGACTCGATATAGCGGATGCCCTCGACGAGCAGGCGCAGCTCGCTGGTGGTCACCGAGGCCGCCACGTCGGGTCCGAACATCTCACGGGACAGCGTCACGTGCACCTCGATCACCCGCCCCCCGAGCGCGACCGCGGCCAGCCCCGGGAAGATCGTCCCCGAATGGTCTGACAATCCAGCCGCGCAGCCGTAGCGCTCCCTGATCTCGCCCAGGACGTTGAGCCCGACCCGCTGCGGCGCGACCGGGTAGGCCGACGTGCACTGCAAGACCGCCAGAGGTCCGGCACCGCCCTCGCGCAGTCGGGCGACGGCGCCGTCGAGCTCGACCCAGCCGCTCATCCCGCTGGACAGCAGCACCGACGCCCCGGTCTGGGCCACCGCGTCGAGCAGCTGCGGGTTGGTCACCTCGCCGGAGGCGACCTTCCAGGCGGCGACGCCGACGCGGCGCAGCAGGTCGACCGCTTCCAGCGAGAACGGGGAGCTCAAGAACGCCAACCCGCGATCCACCGCGTGCTGCCGGAGCCCCACCCAGGCCGGCGCGCTGAACTCCATCCGTTGCCAGTACTCGTAGCGGGTGTCGTCGGCGTAGCTGAACTTGACCCGCCACGGCTCGTCGGTCCGGCTCTCGGCGGACGCGATGTGGGTCTGGAACTTCACTGCATCGGCGCCCGCGTCGGCGACCGCGTCGATGAACGCGTGCGCCGTGCCCAGGCTGCCGTCATGTGCCTGGCCTACCTCACCGATTACCGCGACACGATCGCCCCAGTCGAGTACAGTCACGCTACGCAGTCCCCAGCCTTCCCGAATGGATGAAAAATATGACACAAACGATTGTCGGTCGGAGGATTACTGCGCTCGGTTACGACTATGGCGGCCGGGCTACGCTGCGAACCCCGGAGTGCAACCTGTGTGGGGCGCAGGACCACGCCGTCGAGGTCGCCGAACGCGACCGCTACGGTTACCCGGCCACCTTCGTGGTGTGCCGGCGTTGCGGGCTCGGCTACCTCTGCCCCCGGCTGAGCGCTACCCAGTACGCGCATTTCTACTCCGAGATCTATCGCCCGCTGGTGTCGGCCTACCACGGCCGCCGCATCGACGCCGAGACCGTGCAGGTGGAGCAGCGCGACTACGCCGCCGGGCTCGCCGCCTTCCTGCTCCCACTGCTGCCGTCGTCGCCGCGCACGATCCTCGACGTCGGCGGCTCAACGGGAGTGGTCGCCAGAGTACTGGCGGAGCGCTTCAACGCCCGCGCCACCGTCCTCGACCCGAGCCCGGACGAACTCGCGGTGGCCCGGGCCAACGGTATGGAGACGGTCGCGGGCCTGGTGGAGGACTTCGATCCAGGAGAGCGCAGCTGGGATCTCGTGTTGCTGTGCCAGACGATCGACCACCTGCTCGACGTCCGCGGCACGCTGGCGGCGCTGCACCGGATGACAGCCGCCGGCGGCCGCGCGTTCGTCGACATCGTCGACGTCGATGTCCTGATGAACCGGACCGGCAGCATCGAACGAGCGGTCAAGATCGATCACCCGTACTATCTGACCCGCCCTACCGCTGCGGCGTTGTTCACCCTCAGCGGTTTCACGATCGTGGCCGAGCGGCTCACCGATGACGGTCATCGAGGTTTCGTGCTCGCCCGTGGCCCCGTCGGCGAGCCCGACTGGCCGGCGCTGCGGGCCAGCGCAGCGCAGTTCATCGCCACGGTCACCTGAGCTCACGCAATCGCGTCCTGCCGGGAGCTACCGGACGAACAACGGACCTGTTGGATACTTGCAGGGGTTGCTGGTTCGAGCTACGAGGACATCGCGGGCCATCATGGGTGTGCTCGCGGACGCGGTGCGGGGCCGGTCGTACCGGGCTAGATGCACCATAGGGGAGGGTGGTGGCATCGTGACGGTGCGCGTGCCTGGCCGTCGCAAGAAGATCTGCGTCGTCGTCGCCAGCCGGGCCAATCTGGCTCGGATCACCACGGTCCTCGAGGCGGTGCGGGATCACCCCGCGCTGGAGCTGCAAGTCATCGCCGCCGCGTCGGCGCTGCTCGAACGGTACGGTTGTGCGGTTCAGGTCCTGGAGGCCTCCGGCTTCACCCCGGACGCCAAGATCCCGTTCATCATCGAGGGCCAGACGCCGGCGATGATGGCAAGATCCACAGGGCTGGGCCTGCTGGAACTGCCGACGGCGTTCGAGCGCCTGGAGCCGGACATCGTGGTCACCGTCGCCGACCGCTTCGAGACGATCGCGACGGCCATCGCCGGCGCATACATGAACATCCCCGTCGCTCACACCCAGGGCGGCGAGGTGTCCGGATCGATCGATGAGAGCGTCCGGCACGCGGTCACCAAGCTGTCGCACATCCACTTCCCGGCGACCGAGCTCAGTGCCCGCCGGGTCATCGCCATGGGTGAGGACCCGCGGTTTGTGTTCAACGTCGGCTGCCCGTCGATCGACCTGGCCGCCCGGGTGCGCCCGGGCACCCGCCGCGACGCGCTGGTCGACCACTGCGGCTCCGGGACGCCGATCGACCCGGAGCAGCCCTTCCTGCTGGTGATGCAACACGGCGTAACCACCGAATACGGCCACGGCCTCGACCAGATGGCGGCGACATTGCGCGCGGCGTCGTCGATCGGGATGCAGGCGCTGGTCTTCTTGCCGAACGTGGACGCGGGCAGCGCAGACATCACCACGGGCATCCGCCAATTCCGCGAACAGGGTCTGGCGCAGCGCTGCCACTTCGTCCGCAACCTGCGGGCCGAGGATTTCGCCCGGCTGATGATCCATTGCGCCTGCATGATCGGCAACTCGTCGGCCGCGCTGCGCGAGGGCGCGTACCTCGGCACGCCGGCCGTCAGCGTCGGCACCCGCCAACGGGACCGGGAATGCGCCCGCAACGTGGTGTTCACCACGCAGGACCCCGGGGATATCGCCGAAGCGATCCGCGCTCAGATCACGCACGGCCGCTACGAACGCAGCGATCTGTTCGGTTCCGGCACCGCTGGGCGCGACATCGCCGGCGTCCTGGCAATGGTGAATCCCCCCGTGCAGAAGCGCCTGCATTACGACTCCGCGGACCTGCTCGTCGACCGCACAAGGGTGTAGCCAGGACCTGGCGCCCCCGGCTAATCCCAGATGCCGACCCGCACGCCGTGGGTCGTGCCGTCGGCCTTGATCCGGCTGAAGCCCAGATGGGGGACCAACACGCCGGGGATGCGAACCGAGCCGTCGGATTGCTGGCACTGCTCCAGGATCGCGACCAACGTGCGGCCGATGGGTAGCCCTGAGCCGTTGAGGGTGGCGGCGAACCCCCGCTTACCGTCCTTGGTCTTGGTACGGATGCCAGCTCGACGTGCCTGGAACACCCCACAATTCGACACGCTGGAGATTTCGCGATAGCGCTGCTGGCTGGGCAACCACACCTCGATGTCATAGGTGTACTGGGCGGAAAAGCCGATATCGCCCGCGGCGAGGGTGACCACGCGGTATGCCAGGCCGAGCTCTTGGAGGCAGGCCTCGGCGTGACCGAGCATGATCTCCAACTGCTCGTCAGACTGCGCCGCGTCGACAACCCGCACGAGTTCCACTTTGGAGAACTGGTGCAGCCTGATCAGTCCGCGGGTATCCCGCCCGTAGGAGCCCGCCTCGCTGCGAAAACACGGTGTGTGCGCGGTGTAGGCCAGCGGGAGGCCCTCTGCGGCCAGAGTCTCACCGGCGTGCAGGTTGGTCAGCGGAACCTCGGCGGTCGGGATCAGGAACAGCTCGCGTTCGTCGATCCCGGTCTTGAACAGGTCTTCCTCGAACTTCGGCAGGTTACCCGTGCCGGTCATCGTCGCCCGGTTCGCCAACGCCGGTAGCGAATACTCTATGTAGCCATGCCGTTGGGTGTGCAATTGCAGCAGGAAAGCGGCGATGGCCCGCTCCAGCTGTGCACCAGGACCCTTGAGGATGGCGAACCGGGGGCCGGCGAGTTTCGTCGCCCGGGGAAAGTCGAAGATCCCCAGACGCTCGCCGAGGTCGACGTGGTCAGCGGCTTCGAAAGCAAACGGGGAAGTGTCGCCCCAGGTGCGCACCTCGACGGCGGAGTCTTCGGAGTCGCCGTCAGGCAGGCGGTCGTCGGGCAGGTTGGGAATGCCGAGCAGAAATTCCTGAAGGTCGGCATCGAAGCGCCGGTGCTGCTCCTCCGTCCGCTGGATCTCGGTCTTCAGCGCGCGAGCGCGTTCCCGCAGCTCAGCGACGTCTTTGCCGGCCTGGGCCCGGGCCCGCACGTCGTTGGCGACCTGCTTGGCTTCCGCGCGAGCGTTGTCGATCCGTTGGATCGCCGACGTGCGCTGCGTCAGCAGCTTGTCCAACTGCCCAACGTCGAGTTCATAGCCTCGTCGAGCGAGTTTGCGCACGGCCTCGGTGGCCGGGTCGAGGAGAACCCGAGGATCGTGCATGCGTGCTCCCGTGCGGTTGAGATAGCGGATCGACTCCGCACCGTGAGCCTAACCAACTCACGACGGACAACTAGAGGCGCGCGGCGGAGGGGGAGCGCAGGCGGTTTCGGGTGTCCAGGATCCGGTCCGCGTACGGTTCGAAGAGTTCCCAGTCGATCGCGTCGTGGTCGGCGAGCACGATGACCAGATCGACGTCGGTGATCTGACTCGACTCGCAGGGCACCAGCCGGATGTAGCCGGGGATGTCCTCAGCTCTGACGAGCGGATCGACTCCCCGCAGATCAGCTCCCAGATCGGCGAGTTTCTTGGCGACTGTGATCGCTGGTGATTGCCTGGTGTCCCGGGAGTTTCGCTTGTAGGCGAGCCCCACCAGCAGGATCCTGCTGCCGTTGACGGACTTCCGTAGCTGGTTGAGGTGGGTGACCACGCGGGAGACCACATGGCCGGGCATGTTGTCGTTGACGTCGTTGGCGATATCGACGAAACGGAAAGGCCGGCCCAGGGACCGCCACGCCTGCCACGTCAGGTAGGAAGGATCGATCGGCAGGCAGTGCCCACCGACTCCGGGCCCGGGCGTGAACTTCATGAAGCCGAAAGGCTTCGTTGCGGCCGCCTCGACCACCGACCAGACGTCAAGGGCGAGGTCGTGACAGTACACCGCGAGTTCGTTGACCAGGGCGATATTGACGTGGCGGAAGGTGTTCTCCAGCAGCTTGGCCAGCTCAGCCTCCCGAAGCCCGGGCACCGGCACCGTGCGTTCGACGAGCCGGCCGTAGAAGTCCTGCAGCACGCGCAGCGAGGCCTGGTTCACCCCCGCGATGATCTTCGGGGTGTTGTGGAACCGCCAGATCTCGTTTCCCGGGTCGATGCGCTCGGGGCTGTAGCCGGCGAAGAACTCCACCCCCGCGCGCAACCCGGAACCGGCTTCGAGGATCGGAATGAAGATCTCCTCGGTGGTGCCGGGGTAGCTCGTGGACTCGAGGATGGTGCAACATCCGGGCGTGATGTACGGAGCGATAATGGTCGCGGCAGCCTCGACGTAGCTCAGATCCGGTGCGCCGTCACGCAAGGGGGTCGGGACGCAGACAACCGCGACATCGAAGCCTGCCAGTGCCCCCGGATCGTCGGTGGGCAGGTAACGTCCGGTGCTCATCGCGATTACGAGGTCACCGTCGGTGATATCGTCGATAAACGTTTCCGCTTTGCGGAGGCAATCAATGCGGGTCTTATCGATGTCAAAACCGACCACGTCGAAACCGACCTCGACAGCGCCAATAGCCACCGGTAGGCCCACGTAACCTTGACCGATCACGGCAACGCGGCGCGGCGCGATGCCGGGAATGTCGCACATGAGGCCCCCGAGGTCAGTTGTCACCGTAAGCGACTACTCGAATACTACCGGTATCTCGGCTCACCGGCATCCGCCACTTTTGCGGGCTTGCTCTCGATAGCGCTACGGTCGGGCAGGTCAATTGAACACGCGGGAGCTCGTACCGAAGCGGGCTGAGAGGGCAGCTGGACAACGTCCGGGGCTGTCGACCGCAGAACCTGTCCGGGTAATGCCGGCGTAGGAAGGACGACCATGACCACGTTGCATGATCGCACCGTCGAGCCCGCTGTGACCACCGGCCCGATCACCGGGTCGCGAAAGATCTACCGCGAGGTGGGTGACGACCTACGGGTACCCGCCCGCCGGGTGGACCTCACCAACGGGCAGCACTTCGACCTTTACGACACCTCCGGCCCGTACACCGACCCGCAAGCGACCATCGACGTCCACAACGGGCTGCTGCCGCTGCGCGCGCCGTGGATCGGGGCCCGCGAGCCGGTGGGGGGCGCGGCCACCCAACTCGCCTGGGCTCGGGCCGGCATCGTCACTCCTGAGATGGAGTTCATCGCGGCTCGCGAGGCCCTCGACGTCGAGTTGGTGCGCGCCGAAGTGGCCCGCGGCCGCGCGGTGATCCCCGCCAACCACCGGCACCCCGAATCAGAGCCGATGATCATCGGGAAGAAGTTCCTGGTGAAGGTCAACGCCAACATCGGCAACTCGGCAGTCACCTCCTCGATCGAGGAGGAGGTGGACAAGATGGTGTGGGCCACCCGGTGGGGCGCTGACACGATCATGGATCTGTCCACCGGCAAGCGGATCCACGAGACCCGGGAGTGGCTGTTGCGCAACTGCCCCGTCCCGGTCGGCACGGTGCCGATCTACCAGGCGATGGAGAAGGTCGACGGCGATCCGGCGGCGCTGACCTGGGAGATCTACCGGGACACCGTGATCGAGCAGTGCGAGCAGGGTGTCGACTACATGACCGTGCACGCCGGGGTGCTGCTGCGCTACGTGCCGCTGACCGCCGGCCGGATCACCGGCATCGTCTCCCGCGGCGGGTCGATCATGGCGGCCTGGTGCCTGGCGCACCACCGCGAGTCATTCCTCTATGAGAACTTCGCCGAGCTGTGCGAGATCCTGCGCCGCTACGACGTCACGTTCTCCCTCGGCGACGGGCTGCGCCCCGGCTCCATCGCCGACGCCAACGACGCGGCGCAGCTCGCCGAGCTCAAGACGCTCGGCGAGCTGACCCAGATCGCCCGGCGCCACGACGTGCAGGTGATGATCGAAGGCCCTGGGCACGTGCCAATGCACAAGATCGTCGAGAATGTGCGTCTGGAAGAGCAATGGTGCGACGAGGCGCCGTTCTACACCCTGGGCCCACTGGCGACGGACATCGCGCCGGCTTATGACCACATCACCTCGGCGATCGGTGCGGCGATGATCGCCCAAGCCGGTACCGCGATGCTCTGCTACGTCACCCCTAAAGAGCACCTGGGGCTGCCCGACCGCGACGACGTCAAGACCGGCGTGATCACCTACAAGATCGCCGCGCACAGCGCCGACCTCGCCAAAGGCCATCCCGGCGCCCAAGCGTGGGACGACGCGCTGTCGACCGCCCGGTTCGAGTTCCGCTGGCACGATCAGTTCGCGCTGGCGCTGGACCCGGACACCGCGCGGTCCTACCACGACGAGACGCTGCCCGCCCAAGCGGCGAAGACCGCGCATTTCTGCTCGATGTGTGGGCCCAAGTTCTGCTCGATGCGGATCTCCGCCGACGTCCGGGCCTATGCGGCCGAGCACGGGCTGTCCACTGTGGAGGCCATTGAGGTGGGCATGCAGGAGAAGTCCGACGAGTTCACCGCAGCCGGCGGGAAGGTGTACCTGCCAGTGGCCGAAGGGTGACCGGGCCATGACCGAGGCACCGCCCGTCGCGCTGACCATCGCCGGGTCAGACTCGGGGGGTGGGGCGGGCCTGCAGGCCGATCTGCGCACGTTCACCGTCTGCGGCGTGCACGGTTGCGTCGCGGTCACCGCGGTCACGGTGCAGAACTCGATGGGTGTGGCCGGCTACGTGGAAGTCCCACCGTCCACTGTGGCTGATCAGATCAGGGCGGTGGTGACCGATATCGGGGTGGCCGCCGCCAAGACCGGCATGCTGGCCAGCGCGGCGATCATCTCGGCGGTGGCCGCGGTCTGCGACGACGTCGGCATCGGTCGCTCGGTGCCGTTGGTGGTCGACCCGGTGGCCGCGTCGATGCACGGAGACCCGCTGCTCGCCTACGATGCGCTCGCCGCGTTGCGCTCGGAGCTGCTTCCCCGGGCCACCCTGGTCACCCCGAACTCCGATGAGGTGCGGCTGCTGGTCGGCGTGGACGTCCGGTCCCGCGCGGAGCAGCACGAGGCCGCCCGTGCGCTGCATGCGCTGGGTCCCCGGTGGGTTCTGATCAAGGGCGGCCACCTCGCCGACGGCGCCGAAGATGCGCTGTGCGTGGACCTGCTCTACGACGGCACCGACTTCACCGAGTTCACCGGTCCCCGGCTTGCTACCCCACATACCCACGGTAGCGGCGACTCACTGGCCGCGGCGATCACCTCCGCGCTGGCCCACGGCTCCCCGATGCCCGAGGCGGTCGGGTACGGCAAGCGTTACATCAAGCAGGCGCTAGCCCACGCGTACCCCCTCGGCGCCGGAATCGGCCCCGTCTCCCCGTTCTGGCGGGTCCAGCGCCCGTGGTGATGTTCCCCGTGCCCAACACGGCACGTGTCACGCGAAGCGGGTGGCGGACCGCTCGCGGGCCTTGGCGGCTTCGACCTCCCGATCCTTCGGCGGCGCAGACGTCACCAACTCATCGAGCAGGCGCATCGAGACGTCGGCGACGGCACCGACTGCTCGTTCGAAGACCTCGGCGTTGACCTGTGAGGGCTTCGTGCATCCACTGATCTTCCGCACGTACTGCAAGGCCGCACTGTGCACCTCATCCCGTGTCGCGGGTGGGTCGAAGTTGTGCAGCGGGCGAATGTTGCGACACATACTCGCATCGTAGAGTCGCGGATGGCCGGCTACTGGACCGGTGATCCCACCACCCGCAAGGAAAGCTGGGTGGATCCTCACTTATCCGTCAGGAGACGGCACCGTGATCCGAGCCGGTGCCGGCACACCGAACAGCAGGGCGACGACGTCGCTGACGGTGTGCACGCCGCCGGCCAGGGTGCCGTGCGGATCCACCTGGTACATCACGGCGATCAGGTAGCGCTCGTCGGGTCCGGCGAAGCCGACGGTGTTCGTCACCCAGTGCTTGCCGTAGGGATCCGACTCGTCGGACCAGCCGTCCTTGTTCCCTGGCTGTTGGTCGGATCCGGCCGCCCAGATTCCCCACTGCTGGTTGGGCGCGACCCCGCGCAGCGCGCCGACCAGGTAGGCGCGGTCGGTCGGATCGACCTGGGTGAAGACGTAGCGGGTGAGGGCTGCCAGATCATCGGTGGTGCACTTGACGAAACCCCAGTACGTCCTGGCGGTGAAGCCGGGCACGAAGTGCAGGCCGGTCATCCCGTACTGGCCGCGGAACCGGGCCAGCATGTCCTCGCCACCATATTTCGCCCACAACCGGTCCGACGCGGCTTCGTCGGAGAAGTTGAGCATGGTGGCCATGTCGTGCCGGTCGGCGGCGGTCAGGGTGATCTGACCGGCCCGTTGCCGGCGCAGCAGGTCGGTCGCGATCGCGAGTTTGATGGTCGACGCGGTCCAACCCTCGTGCTGCGTCGGGCCGAATCGCCACTGTCTCCCGGTGTGTCGATCGATGAACACCACGGCGAGGTAACCGTTGCCGCTGACGTTGCGGCTGATGTACGCACCCGCGGCGGTGAACCGCTGCTGCTGGGTGCAGCTCCACCCCGAGTCCGGGCAACCAGCCGGCTGTGGCGGTGGCTGTGGCTGTGGCTGTGGCTGTGGCTGTGGCTGTGGCTGTGGCGCCACGTCAACGGTGGCCGGCGGGCGCAGTGCCTCCGGCAGCGCGAATACCTGCGGTGCCGGGGCTTTCGATGCCGTAGGTGGATCGCCGGCCGGGCGCCCGCAGCCGACCATGATGAGCGCCGCGCAGGCAAGTACCGGCGCAACGGCGAGACACAAGCGGCGTGGCATGTTCGTGATGGCGGGACGGTACCTGAAACGACGACCGTCCTGACGGACGGAGCGCCACGGCCTGGGAAACCGGCTGGGCCTGATCAACCCGATAAGGTGACGCGACGATATCGGCTAACAGAACCGGGTCTTCTCACGCTTAGTCAGAAGTACATCAGTCAGCCAGTCTTGGGGGAGGGGACATGCTCAGTCTGCGTAACGCGGTGATCGCCCTGGTGGCGAGCGCCGCGCTGGTACTGGTGTTGGTGGGTGTCTCCGCCGGGGTGTTCACCAGCCAGCCTTCACCGCCATCCGTTGGACAGTCTGCCTCGGTGAATCAGGGTGTCACTGCACCTAACCGTGCTGTCCCGATGCCTCCGGATGTCGCTGCCCCGGTGCCTGCTGCCCCGGCACCCGCACCTGCCCCTGCTGCTCCAGTGCAGCACGCCGCTGCGCCCGCTCCGGTCCCTTCGGAGCCGGTAACCCACTACCGCCCGGCGCAGGTGCCGGTCCAGCAGCAGCCCGCCCCGGCGGCCCAACCCGTCACGTCAGTCGCGCCCGCTCAAGATCACCGGCCGGTCTCCCCACCCCCCTCATCGGCCTTGCCCGCCCGCGATTCACAGTCGCGGACCGTGAACACCGAACCGTGTGCCTGCGACGGCAGGATGCGACAGGTATCCACCCACTGGGACCCGCCTAAAGCCTGACCGCGTCGGGCTCAACGTCGTGAACTAGACAGGGCGGACGTTCTGCCGCGCGAAAATGTCCGTGGTGTCGAGTTCACGACCATCCCGCTCGCGAGCGGGCGGGGCTGGAGGCGTGGGCCCAGAAGCGTTGCGGGATGCGGCCGGCCAGGTGGGCGTGGCGGCCGGCTTGCACGGCCAGGCGCATCGCTTCGGCCATCCGCGGTGGGTCCTCGGCTCGGGTCACGGCACTGGCCAGCAGCACCGCGTCGCAGCCCAGCTCCATCGCGAAAGCCGCCTCCGAAGCGGTGCCGATCCCGGCGTCGAGCACCACCGGCACCTGGGCCTGCGCCACGATCATCTCGATGTTGTGCGGGTTGCGGATGCCCAGACCGGTGCCGATCGGCGAGCCCAGCGGCATCACCGCCGCGCATCCCACATCGGCGAGTCGGCGGGCCAGCACCGGATCGTCGTTGGTGTAGGGCAGCACCGTGAACCCGTCATCGACGAGCTGTTCGGCGGCGTCGAGCAGCTCGATCGGATCGGGCAACAGGGTCCGGTCGTCGGCGATGACCTCGAGCTTGACCCAGGACGTCTGCAGCGCCTCCCGACCCAGCGCGGCGGTGAGCACCGCCTCCGCTGCGCTGCGGCAACCCGCGGTGTTGGGCAGCGGCTCGATCCTGTGCCGGCTCAGCAGGTCGAGCACGCCGGCACCGGCGCCGGTGGTGTCCATCCGGCGGATCGCGACCGTGGTGAGCTCGGTCTGCGCGGCGAGCAGCGCCTGCTCCAGGATCGCGAGGTTGCCCGCGCCCCCGGTGCCCAGGATCAGTCGTGAGCCGAACTCGCGCCCGGCGATGACCAGGGGATCGTCTGCCATCTCCGTCAACCTCCCTGCACCGCGGTGACTACGTCGATCGATGCGCCATCCCGCAGTGCCGTGCCGGCCCAGAACGCTCGGGGCACCACGGCGCCGTTCAGGGCCACCGCGACGCCGCGCGACGGCGTGCCGAGCCGGGCGAGTACATCGGCAAGCGCGCTGCCGTCTGGCAGTTCCCAGCATTGCCCGTTCACGGTTACGGTCACAGTGCGCTGCTCACCAGGCGTGCCGGCGTAGCCGGCTGTGCCTCCACGGGCACGGGCTCACCGCGGAGCAGCGCGAGCACCGCGTCGGCGGTCAGTGGTGCCAGCAGGATCCCGTGGCGGTGGTGACCGGTGGCGGCGAGCACACCGGGCTCCAGCTCGCCGATCACCGGAAGGTTGTCCGGGCTGCCCGGACGCAGCCCCGCCGCCACCTCCTCCAGGGTGTACTCCGCGATCGCGGGCAGCACCCGCTCGGCGTCGGTGAGCAGCTCGCGCACGCCACCGGCCGTGACGTCGGTGTCGAAACCGGTCTCCCGCTGGGTGGCGCCGAGCACCAGGCGGCCACCGTCGCGAGGCACCAGGTAGCGATAGCGTCCCCCGACAATCGCGCGGATGGTCCGCGAGGGCGGCGCCAACGTGCCCGGCCGGGACCTCAGCCGCACTATCTCCCCTTTCACCGGACGGATCACCCGAGCCAGCGCGGGGTGCAGCGCGGCGCTGTGCACACCCGCAGCCAACACGACCACATCGGCCGCCGGCAGCCGGGCACACCGTTCGCCGTGAAAGTGCACCCCGGCGCCACGGCAGGCCGCCAGCAGGGCGCCCAGCAGCGCTCGGTTGTCCACCGAGAGATCACCCGGGACCGATAGTGCCCGGCACACCTGCGGGCCCAGCGACGGCTCGGCCCGGCGCGCTTTCCGGCCGGAGAGCAGTTCCACCTGCCGTCCGATCCGAGACAGCTGCTCGGCGAGCCGGTCCAGATCAGCGCGGTCGCCGGGATCCACCGCGACGACGAACGTGCCCCGGGTCCGTAGGCAGGGGTCGGCGCCGGCGGCGACGAGCTCCCCGGCGAACGCCGGCCAGCGGCGCAGCGACTCCGTCCCCAGCGCGAGTACCTCCGCCTCACCGGGCACCGCCTCAGTGACCGGGGCGAGCATCCCGCCAGCGACGCGCGAGGCTCCCGACCCCGGTGCGGGGTCGTGCACGGTCACCGCGAAGCCCGCAGACGCGGCGCGCCACGCGCAACTCAACCCGATGATGCCGCCACCGACCACGGCGACGGTCCCAGCCGAACTACTCATCACGCTCCCTGCGCCGGCATGACCCGGATCAGGTTCGACGGTCGGGGTCGCGATGACCCCCTCTCAGCCACGTTGGGCTCCCGTGCGGACCGGTTTTCAGCCTACCTCGATACGGTCGCCAGATGGACGGCGAGCAGATCAGGGCCCGGCTGGCCGACGCGCGGCTGTACCTGTGCACCGACGCCCGGACCGAGCGGGGCGACCTCGCCGACTTCGCCGACGCGGCGATGGCCGGCGGCGTGGACATCATCCAGCTGCGAGACAAGGGGCTGGAGGCACGCCACGAGCTCGTCGCCCTTGAGGTACTCGCCGACGCGTGCCGGCGCCACGGCGCGCTGCTGGCGGTGAACGACCGGGCCGACGTCGCGCTGGCTGCCGGTGCGCAGGTGCTGCATCTGGGCCAGGACGACCTGCCGGTCAGCTGGGCTCGCCGGATAGTCGGCGACGAGGTGGTGATCGGCCGTTCCACGAGTGATCCCGCGCAGGCCGCTGACGCGGCCAACCAGCCCGGGGTGGACTACTTCTGCACCGGCCCATGCTGGGCCACCCCTACCAAACCGGGCCGCCCGGCCGCCGGGCTCGAGCTGATCCGCCGGACCGCGACGGCGACCCCGGCCCGGCCGTGGTTCGCCATCGGCGGCATCGAGAACGTACAGCGGCTGGAGCAGGTGCGTGCCGCCGGCGCGGACCGGGTCGTGGTGGTGCGAGCGATCACTGAGGCAACGGATCCGCAGGCGACCGCCGCCGCCTTCGCGCAGCGGCTGCGGTCATCGCGCTAGCGTTTCGTCCGCGGATGAGGCGCCCGTGATGAGGGTCAGCCCGTAGGTGGACAGCACCTCCTGGATCGGCTGGTAGTAGGTCTTGCCGCCGAGCAGGCACCCCCCAGTGCCGCCGGACAAGGTGCCCTGAGCCTGGGTGCCGCTCATGATGGAGCCACCGGAATCACCGGCCTCGGCGCAGATGTTGGTCCCGGTGAGCCCGTTGACGACATCGCCGTCGCCGTAGTTCACGGTCTCGCCGACGGTTTCCACCTTGCCGCAGTGGTACCCGGTGGTGGATCCGGACAGGCAGACCTGGTCGCCCACTGCGGCCGGTTTGTTCCCGGCAACGTTGAGGTAGCCGTTGTCGCTTTCGACGTCGTGGGTCTGCGCCCAAGCCGCTGAGGTCACCTCAACGAGCCCGAAGTCGTGACCCGGGAACGTGGATTTCGCGACCGGTCCGATCGCGGTGCCGTCCGGCCCGGACCAGGTACCACCCAGCTTGGTGCAGTGACCCGCGGTGATGATGTATCGGGTATGGCCCGAGATGGCGTTGAAACCAACCGAGCAGCGCCCACCCGCGCTGGTGGTGATCGTGTCACCCCCGCGCAGGTCGGCCAGCAGCCGCGGGCGGGCGTCGACGTGCTCGACGCGGACGTTGCGCTGACCTGCGGCGAAGGTCCGAGCGGCGGCGGCGTCGGTGGCCAGCACGACGACGGAGTTGCTGGCCGGGTCGACGTACCAGCCGGTCACCGAGTTCGGGACCACGACGGAGCGGGAATCCAGCACCGTCATGACACCCTGCAAGGCCATCAGTTGCTGCGCGGCGCGGAGGGACTGCGGCTCTGCGGGCGCAGCCAACGCAGGCACGGCGATGGCCACGCTGAGCAGGGCACCCATCACAGCAGCAGCCAGCGCGCGACGGCGACTTCGGACGAGCACGGATCAGGTCCTCTCGGTTGAGTTACATGACCCACAGAGCTCCCCGACGGTCGCTCAACGCTATGAACCAGTCACGCACTGGTGAAGCGGCCATGCGGTGAGAACCGGTAACCCATACGGTGCGTGTTTATATCACTACTAGTAGTGGGTGCTCAAGAGTCCAGCACCGGAGCCTGGGTTCCCGGCTCAGCCGCGCCGACGGTTGCGCCCGGATGGACGGTGTTGCGCACGATGTGCAGGGCGGTAGTGAGGGCGTTGAGCTGCTCTGTTGTCAACAGAAGCCTGGCCGCGCTGGCGCTGACCGGCCTGTGCCTGGTCGCGGTCGCCACTCACTTGTTCCTCATCGGCGGAAACCCCGCTCCGGCAGTGGCGTTGCTCCTGCTCAGCGCCTGACTCGCGGGGGCTCGGTGGGCCCGCGTTCGGGAGCTGTTGCCCAGCCGGTGAACCTTGCCGCCGCTGACTGTCGAGGAAGCTTGATCACTGTTTGTGTGTCGGGAACGACAC
>DATAWX010000147.1:0-2311 GCA_036266995.1 Pseudonocardiaceae bacterium
GCCGCTGATACTGAGGGGTCGCGTGGAATCTACTGTGGTGTCGCCCTCCGTCCCTGACCGCCGCGTGCCCCCGGAGCCGAGATGAGCCAAGCAGAACAGGTTCCGCCTGGTGTGGACCCGACCAGGCCGAGCCCGGCCCGGCTGTACGACTACTTCCTGGGCGGCACGAACAACCTCGCGGTCGACCGGGCGGCGGCAGAGCGGTTCAGGGCCGTGGTGCCGGAGATCGTCGACGCGACGTGGGCCAACCGCGGGTTCCACGGCCGCGCGGCCGTGTGGCTCGCGCACCAGGGCATCCGGCAGTTCATCGACATCGGATCCGGGCTGCCCACGCAGAACAACACGCACGAGGCGGTGCGCAGGGTATCGGCGGACGCGCGCGTCGTGTACGTGGACAACGACCCGATGGTGGCCGCGCACTCCGGGCCGCTGCTGGCCGGCGACGGGACGACCACTCTGATCATGGCCGACGTCCGGGAACCCGATTCCGTGCTTGGTGACCCGGAGCTGCGTCGGCTGATCGATTTCGAGGAGCCGGCCGGGGTGCTGATGACCGCGGTCCTGCATTTCGTTGCCGACGAGGCGGACCCGTGGGGCCTGGTGGCCCGCTACATGGCGGCGGTGGCGCCGGGCAGCTACCTGGCGCTGTCGCACGGAACCTACGACAAGATGCCGCCGAACTCGATCGAAGCGGGCAACCAGACCTACGCGAGAGCGACCGAACGGGTCTATCTGCGCTCCAGGCCCGAGGTGGAGCGGTTCTTCACCGGGCTCGAGCTCGTGCCGCCCTATCCAGGCGCCGATCCGATGATCACCTATGTGGGCCTGTGGGCCGCCGAGGACCTCGACGCCGCCGACACCGACGGGTCGCGTGCCATCTACTGCGGCGTTGCCCGCCGCCCGTGACCCAGGGTAACCGAGTGAGGAGAAATCTGTGAATGCCAAGCCGACCGTTGCGGAGCTCGGTATCGACCTGATCGCACAGGACTGGCAGCGGTCCGGCGGCGGCGACGGTGCCCTCGAGATCGCGTTCATCAACGAGGCCCCGGGAACCGGCACGGAGTGGGTGCTGATGCGCGTGGCCGGCGACCCGGACGGCCGGGTGCTCGTCTACGACCGGAACGAGTGGGAGTGCTTCCTGGACGGCGTGCGGGCCGGGGAGTTCGACGACGCTGATGGTTGACCGCTCACCGGCCCCTGACCGCTGCATTTGTGAATCTGGCTGGCCACCGGCTGCTGCGTGCGTGATCTTGTCCGGCCGCCTCACACCATCCTTTACCGGCCATTAGCAGGCCTTCCTCGGATACCGGGGCGAACCGATACGCAACCGATATCCAAAAGAGTCACATCCGATGATGCCATCGTTTGTGATTCACAACTTAAGTAGGGCTATGCTGAAAGGGACGTCCTGTCAAGGAGGCAATCGCCGATGAGCGACGACGCCTATGGCGCAACCGTTGCGAAACGGCGGCTTGCCCGCCGCCTCACCGAGTTGCGGCGCGCCTCCGGGCATACCGCTAACCACGTATGCGACCTGCTCGACTGGGGCCGGGGCAAGGTAGGCCGGTTCGAGGCCAACCACTGGAAACGTCCCGAGATGAGCGACATCAGGGACCTGCTGCGCGTCTACGGGGTCGACGACGAGGAGCGGACCGAACTCGAGGAGCTGGCCATCCGGGCCCGGGCGAGGCCCTGGTGGCGGGAGTACTCCGACGTCTTCGAGAACGAGTTCCCGGGATTCGAGAACGACGCTACCCAGATCCGGGTCTGCATGCCCTTGGTGCTCCCTGGCCTGCTGCAGACCAGGGATTACACAGAAGCGTTGATGCGCGTGGCTCCGAAGCCGCCGACCTGGCGCCTGAAGGCGACAGAAGCCCGGATGCGGCGGCAGCAGATCCTGGACCGCACCGACGGGGGCGCTCCCAGGCTGGTCGCGGTGATCACCGAAGCGGCGCTGATGTACCGGTGGGGCACCAAGGCCGAGCGGCGTGAGCAGATCGAGCATCTCATCGACATCGCTGGACACCCCAACGTGGAGATCCGCATCCAGCGCTTTGCTGACGGTGCGCACCGCGGCATGTGGTCCATGATCAATATCTTCGATTTCGCCGGTGATGAGCCGAGCGTGGTCTATCTGGAGAGTGACACGGCGATCCAGGAGGTGGGCAATCAGGACGAGATGATGATCTACGTCGAGGGCTTTATCCGGTCTCGCGACTCGGCGCTGGAGCCCGCCGACACGACGCAGTACCTCAAGTATCTAGCTGAGCAACTGGAGTAACCGATGATCAACCTGTCTCGAGCCATCTGG
>DATAWX010000148.1:0-1938 GCA_036266995.1 Pseudonocardiaceae bacterium
GTCCGCAGGGTTGTGAAGGCCGCTTCGGGGCTGCACCCCCGCTTGGCCATCACAATCCCGATCGCCTGGTCGATAACCGAGCGCGAGGACAACGCGATTCGCAGGTGATCCGCCAGTGTGACCTCGTTGTAGTGCCGCAACGCCGCGGTGACGGCGACCGCGGCTTGACCGGCCAGCAGACTGGCCAGCTGCCGATCCACCGCGCTGAAGGACTCGGGGGTGCGGGCGTAGAGGTTGAGCACTCCGACCGGTTTGCCGGCCACGATCAACGGCGTCGAGAGGATCGCCAGGATGCCGTAGGTCATCGCGATGGTCGGATAGCCCTGCCAGCGGTCCTCCAAGGCCAGGTCTGGCGCCTGCACCACCTCCCCGGTGGCCAAGGACTGCAGGCACGGTCCCGTGTCGTGTTCGTATTGGTGCTCGTCGAGCTCACGGGCCAGGGCATCGGCCGAAGCCACTGTGAACACCCGGTCGTCTTGGGACAGGGTGATCCCGCAGGTCGCCACCGGCTCGATGGCTCGCACGGACAGCTCAGCGACCCCTTGGAGCAGATCCACGAACGACTCGGTGGACAGCAACAACCCGGCCAGCTCCGACAGGGCAGCACCGACCCCGGGCAGGGGCTCCGACATTGCTCTGCGACCTCACCCGGTACCCCTGGAGGAGCCGGGGCCACCGCGTAGCCGTTCGCCAAGAACGGCGCACGGCCAAAGTCCGCAAACGCGAAGACGCCCTTAGTGCCCCCCAGCCTGACCCTTCTCCAGTGACCTTGCAAGCGGCCATGGAGGACCGGTGGCCACCGTCCCGCCGGGAACGCCGGCTCACGCGGGGCGAACACTCAGCACCCACGCGCACCGTGCCAAATGCCCACCGCTTGCATGTTTTGACCCATTGGCCGGTTGCAGCGCTGGGCCGCTGTTGCCTATCGTGAACGCGGGTTGGACCATCAGCCGCTGATGCAATGTGCCTACGGGTGGTCCATCTCAGGTCCCCCCGTGGCCCCGGAAACGCCAGCGCGGGGTGTGGCCATGAGTGACGGTGGGCGGACCGACCGGGTTCGGACCGACGGTAAACCGATGTTCGAGGTGGCGGTCCGTTCGGGCGCCGTCGGTAGCTGGGTGGTTCTGCGCGGAGAGCTCGATCTGGCCGGCGCCCCCCACCTGGAGCAGGTTCTCGATCAACTCTGCCGGGATGGAGTCCCGGAGATCGTGCTCGACCTGTCCGGGTTGGATTACCTGGGCGCCGCCGGCCTGGGGGTGTTCCTCGACGCCGATGACAGTCTCCGCGCCGCCGGTGGGCGACTCATCCTGCATCGCCCTGGGCGGCTGGCCCGCCGGATCCTGACGATCACCGGGCTGGACACCGTCTTGACCATCCGGCCGATGACCTCACCCAACCTCGACCGCGCGACGGCTAGCAGGATCGATCAGGCGTCGTGATGGCCGTCCCCACGCGCCCCAGGTCGGCGACCTCGCATGCCGACGCCGGTGAGGATGCGCTGGGGCGATCAACCACACACGACGGAGCGGGTGCGTCGGGCGTGTTGGCCGCAGTGTGGTGCCGCTCGGTGGGGACCTCCTGGACACTGGAGCTACAGGAGCTCGACGAGGGTGGCCCGGGCCGCGGGCGGGTGGTGGACTGGGTCAGCTCGGGGGTGCCCATCTCGCAACTACAGCCCGACGCGCTGGCCCGCGAGTTGCTCGCCGAACGCGGGCTGGCGCTGTTCGGCGATTCTTCCGTGGGTCCCTGCACACACAATCGGCACGGCATCGGCTACGTAGCCCGGGACGCTGAGCTGATCGCACTGGCACACCTCGTGGCCGATGAGGCCGCCGAGACTGGGCGGCACCCGGTGATGCTGGCCGCGCAGTGGGTCGCGGCCGGATTCTGCGTCGACACCGCCGCCGGATGGATACGACAGGGGGTCCATTCACCACA
>DATAWX010000149.1:0-12550 GCA_036266995.1 Pseudonocardiaceae bacterium
CGGGTGGTTGGTGGGAGTTCTCCGCCCCGATTGTTCAGATACTTCGACTGACGATGTTCGACCGACCGTAGAATCTCGCGGTGCGGCGCCGTAGCTGGCGAGCTTGTCGGTGATCACCACCCGGGGCACGCAGCGCGGGCCCGTCAGCAGGCGACGAAAGAGCTCCTTCGCGGCCTTGGCGTTGCGCCAAGACTAAACCAGGATGTCCAACACCTCGCCGTATTGGTCCACCGCCCGCCACAAATAGCAGAGCCTGCCGATGGTGATGAACACCTCGTCGAGGTGTCACTTGTCCCCTGGGGCGGGGTCGACGGTAGGCCTTGGTGATGCTCTCAAGCGGGATCGTTGCACTCTTCGGCTAGATATCGTTCGCAATCGAATTCGGTGGCCAACGGCTCCGAGGAGACCGATCGATCCCGCCCGGTCGGCCGGCGCGGGCGGGATCCTGTCGTTTTCAAGCGGTCGTTGGTGGTGACTCTGTCGCCGGCCTCCGTGTTCCACCGCTTTCCTGTGAAGAGGCTGAGATCTCAGTTCCACTCATCGACGGGCGTGGGACGTTGAGCTGGTTGTCAACTCCGATGCGCTATCCCTTGGAGACAGTGCAGTTGACGACGATCTACGCATCGTGACGTAAGTAGTGGATTCGCTGAGAATTACCTGAATTCCTTGCATCTAACCCGGCGACCGGTTATTCCTAAAGGGGTGTCCTTGATGGGCAGTGTGGCGGTGTCGCGGAAGAGGGGGAGGGCCACAAATGAGCCTGCGAGAGGCGGTACTCGTCGCGTTACGCGGGTTGCGTGCCCACCGGCTGCGGTCCGCGCTGACCATGCTCGGCCTCATCATCGGAGTCGCCTTGGTGGTCCTGCTGGCCGCTTGCGGTCAGGGAGTGAGCAACTCGGTCGATGCACGTATTGAGACGATAGCCAACAACATCACCATCGTGCCGCAGGCCTCGGACCTCCCCGACGGACCGCCCGCGCAGAACCTCACCGACGCCGACGCTGCCGCGCTGCACGACGCACCCGACATCGCCACCGTCACCCCAGCCGCCACCGTCACCCCAGCCGCCACCGCCACCGCATCGATCGCGACTGACGCCACCACGCTGCTGTCGTCGACCATCGTCGGCACTAGCGCCAGCTGGGCCCAGAACAACAATCGGGACTTCAAGGCGGGGTCGTTCTTCGACACGGCCCAGTACAGCTCCGGCGCCAACGTGGTCGTCCGGGGTCCTACTGTCGCGACCACCCTGTTCGGTGGGCCCGCCGCGGCGCTGGGTCAGACCGTTCAGATCAACCATGGGCCTTTCCGGTCATCGGGGTGATGCAGTCCTACGGCCAACAACTGGACAACACCGCGGTGATGCCGCTGAGCACCGCCCGCCGCTACATCGTCGGTCCCGGCATCGGCGTCGGCAACACTCTCAACCAGATCACCGTGCAAGCCCCCACCCAGGCCGACGTGCCCGCCCGCCATGAACGAGGTGACCAGCATCCTCGACGCCCGCCACCACATCACCGACCCCGCGCGCAAGGACTTCCAAGTTCAATCGCTGGGAACGCGGCTGACGGCCTTCAACCAGATCGTGGGCATCCTCGTCGTGTTCACCCCGGCCGTCGCCGCGATCTCGCTGCTCGTCGGCGGTATCGGTGTGCTGAACATCATGCTGGTCTCGGTCACCGAACGAACCCGCGAGATCGGGATCCGCAAAGCGATCGGCGCCACCCGTCGCGCCATCCTCGAGCAGTTCATGATCGAAGCTGTCGTCCTGGCCGCCCTCGGCGGGCTCGTCGGCATCGGCGTCGGGATCGGGCTGTCCACCGTCGTCCGTGTCATCGCACCGGCGCTGGACCCCGCCTCCGGTATCTTCGCTGGCTTCGCCCCCGTCTTGTCTGCCCCACCCCTCGTGGTGGCCTTCGGGATCAGCGTCGCGATCGGGCTCGTCGCCGGGGGCTACCCCGCCTACCGGGCCGCGCGACTACTCCCCATCCAAGCCCTCAGATACCAATAAGGCCCCGGACGGGCATGAACATCGCCGGATCTATGCCGAAGCGTGCCGACACTGCGAGCAGGTGCGCCAGGCCCTGCTCAACGCGCTTGGCTAAGCCGAGGAGCACGGTGCAATGACGGATATCACGCGACTGATCCTCGACGATCACGACACATTTCGTCGGGAGTTTGCGGCACTGGACGACACCGACGAGCCCGAGCAGCTACGCGAGATCTGGGAACCCCTCGCGGCGCTGCTCGAGGTGCACACCGCCGCCGAGGAAGCCATCCTCTACCCGACACTACTGTGCCATGCCGACGACGGGCAGGATGAAACAGCCAATGCGATCGACGCCCTCCCAAACTTCCAGCGCAACACTCCGCTGATTGTGCGAGTGAACCTGGCCCACCAGTTTCTGAACTTCAAGACCGACCATTCCGATGCCCGGCACCGCGATACCAGCGCCAAGAACCCGCAGGCGTACGTCCGTGCGGTGCAGACGCAGATCTCCGTCGACAACGGAAGCGGCCCAGTGTATATCAGCACTCAACATTAGGGGTCGTTGTCCAGCAAGACTTTGCCCCAGTGAACCACCCGGGTAACAGTCTTGCTGGACAACGCCACAATTCAGGATAGCTGAGCGACGACCTTACTCAGTCCGATCCCCCGACGCCGGCTTCGGCGGCGGACTCGGGCCCTGATCCCTGCTCCCTCTTACTTTCTCCCGCTTTAATGTCACTTGGCGGGTTCTCTGCGGTGGCCGGATCAGGGTCTTTGTCGCCCGCGGGCTTTGTAGCAGACTGATCTTGGAACATTTTCGCTCCTGTCAGGATTGGGCCGAACGTTAGTGGGGTTACCCCGTCAGGGTCGACCGTAAACTTACGTCCACGCATTGGCGAGCACCCGGGTGCACACAGCGATGGGTGGACGTGTTGACTACTCGGGGCGCTGCGGGCAGACGCCGAGCTGAAGGAGTATCCGCTAAGCCGCCGTCGGTATCCACCTACCTCGCAGTCGAAGCGACCCCGATGTGGAGTCATGGTGGCATCAGCAGTTAACCTCGCCACCCCCTACCTCCGGGGTGCTGACCTCGCCGCAGTGGAGACGTCAAGCCTGGCCTGAGCCCGCTGCAGTGCAGAAAGCCCCGAACTCGAGATCACAGCCACACCGTAAATGATCTCGTGCAACACAGTGCGGTGACTCCACAGCGGTGGCGGCGGGGTGTGCTGCAGGGTAGGTATGAGTGTCGCGCCCCCAGCAGGCCGTCTCGTGATCTGGAGGTCGGATGAGCATGTGGCCGGGTTCGCCGTATCCGTTGGGTGCCACGTTCGACGGAGGAGCAGCAACTTCTCCATCTTTTCCGAGGTCGCCGAGAAGATCGAGCTGTGCCTATTTGATGACGAGGGCAAAGAGACCCAGGTCAGCTTGCCCGAGCGGCACGGGATGATCTGGCATGGCTATCTGCCCCGGGTCGGCCCGGGGCAGCGCTACGGCTACCGAGTGCATGGACCGTACGAGCCGTCGGCTGGTTTGCGCTGCAATCCAGCCAAGTTGCTGCTCGATCCGTATGCCAAGGCCATCGACGAGCGTAACGACTGGAACGAGGCATTGTTCTCCTACCGCTTCGACGACCCCGAGGTATGCAACGACGATGACTCCGCGCCGTATGCGATGAAGTCGGTAGTGATCAACCCCTTTTTCGACTGGACGGGTGATCGGCTGCTGCGGGTGCCCTACAACGAGTCGGTGATCTACGAGGCGCACGTCAAGGGCATGACGATGCGCCACCCCGACATCCCCGACGATGTGCGCGGCACCTACGCCGGGCTGGCCCACCCGGCGATGATCCGCCATTTCAAGAAACTGGGCGTGACCGCGGTGGAGCTGCTGCCGGTGCACCAATTCGTCATCGACTCGACCCTGCAAGAGAGAGGTCTGTCGAACTACTGGGGTTACAACACCATCGGCTTCTTCGCCCCGCACAACGACTACGCCAGCTTCGGCGGCCGCAGCGGGCAGGTGCTGGAGTTCAAGACGATGGTCCGAGCGCTGCACCGCGCAGGGATCGAGGTCATCCTGGACGTGGTCTACAACCACACCGCCGAGGGCAACCATATGGGCCCACCGCTGTCGTTTCGCGGTATCGACAACCCCGCCTATTACCGCCTTGTCGAAGGCGATGAGCAGCACTACTTCGACACCACCGGCACCGGCAACAGCCTCAACGTGCGCCACCACGAGTCACTGCGGCTGATCATGGACTCGTTACGGTACTGGGTGAGCGACATGCATGTCGACGGGTTCCGGTTCGACCTGGCCTCGTCGTTGGCTCGGCAGTTCCACGAGGTTGACCGGCTCTCGGCGTTCTTCAACTGGTCAACCAGGACCCGATCGTCAGCCAGGTGAAGCTGATCGCCGAGCCGTGGGACGTCGGCGACGGTGGCTACCAGGTTGGTAACTTCCACCACTGTGGACCGAATGGAACGGCCGCTACCGCGACACCGTGCGAGATTTCTGGCGTGGTGAACCAGCCAACCTGGCCGAGTTCGCCTCCCGGTTCACCGGGTCGTCGGATCTATACGAATCGGACAACCGCCACCCCATCGCCTCGATCAATTTCATCACCGCGCACGACGGGTTCACCCTGTGCGACCTAGTCTCCTACAACGAGAAACACAACGAAGCCAATGGCGAGGACGACCGGGACGGGGATTCCCACAACCGTTCGTGGAACTGCGGAGCCGAAGGCGCCACCGATAACCCCGACATCCTGGGGTTACGAGAGCGGCAGAAGCGCAATTTCCTCGCCACCCTGCTGTTGTCCCAAGGCGTGCCGATGATCGCCCACGACGACGAACGCGGCCGCACCCAGCAGGGCAACAACAACGTCTACTGCCAGGACAACGAGCTGTCCTGGGTCAACTGGGACGCGATTGAGGCCAACCAAAAGCTTACCGAGTTCAGTGGCCCCACCTCGGCCGTTTGGAAGATCAAGTGACGGAGGTAAGTGGCCCTACTCGCGACACGCCCGGGGTGGTGTGACAGGGTTAGATGGCCCCACCCGGTTGCTCCGGCGCGATGTTGTGCGTCAACCGCGAGGTTGGGGGCCCGGGTTGGGGTCGAGGGTGGAGCTGTATGAGGCGATCCGCCGCGATGCCCGGCGGAACGGTATGGGGGTACGCGAGCTGGCGGCCCGGTATGGGGTGCATCGGCGCACGGTGCGTCAGGCGTTGGAGTCGGCGTCCCCGCCGGCGCGGAAGCGGCGTTCGTTCTCGGCGCCGCGTTGGATCCGGCCAAGCCGTTGATCGATGTGATGTTGCGCAAGGACTTGGACGCGCCCCGCAAGCGGCGTCATACCGCGCGGCGGGTGCTGGCCCGGCTGGTCGACGAGCATCAAACTTGAGGTGTCCTATTCCTCGGTGCGCGACTACGTCGCCCGGCGGCGCCCGGAGATCCTGGCCGAGGCCGGCCGGGTCGCCGAGCTGGGTTTCGTCCCGCAGATCCATCCACCGGGCGCCGAAGCGGAAGTCGATTTCGCTGATTTGTGGATCGATCTACGCGGTGTTCGGACGAAGGTTTTTCTGTTCACGCTGCGGTTGTCGAACTCCGGCAAGGCCGTGCACAAGGCGTTCGCGTCGCAGGGTCAGGAAGCGTTCCTGGACGGTCACCAGCACGCCTTCGACCAGCTGGGTGGGATACCGTTCGAGCAGATCCGCTACGACAATTTGAAGTCGGCGGTGTCGCGGGTGTTGTTCGGTCGGAACCGCGCCGAGTCCGACCGATGGGTGTTGTTTCGCTCGCATATGGGTTTCGATCCGTTCTATTGCATCCCGGGCAAGGAAGGCGCGCATGAGAAAGGTGGAGTCGAGGGCGAGGGCGGCCGTTTCCGCCGCACCCATTTGGTCCCGGTCCCGCGAGTGGACTCGCTGGTTGAGTTGAACGCGCTTCTGTTGGCCGCCGACCGCGCCGACGATCACCGGCGGATCACCAACCGGGTCCGAACGGTGGGGCAGGACTTCGCGTTGGAGGCACCGTTGTTGCGGCCGCTGCCGGGTGAGCGGTTTGAGACCGGGTTGAGTCTGAAGCCGCTGGTGGACCGTTACTCGCGGATAACGGTGCGGCAATCGACTTATTCGGTGCCGGCCCGGTTCATCGGGCGGCGGGCGCGGGCGTTGCTACGCGCGGATGAGGTGATCGCGTTTGATGGCCGGACCTTGGTGGCCCGCCATGAGCGTTCCACGGTGAAGGGCTCGACCACGGTGGTGCTGGATCACTATCTGGAGATTCTGGCACGTAAACCCGGTGCGTTGCCCGGGGCGACCGCGTTGGCTCAGGCCCGCAAGAGCGGGATGTTCACCGCCGAGCATGAAGCGTTCTGGTCCGCCGCCCGCCGCGCCCACGGTGATGGTGATGGCACCCGGGAGCTGGTCGAGGTGCTGCTGCTGCACCGCCACCTGTCTGATCGCGACGTCATCGAGGGCCTGGCCGCCGCGACCGCGGTCGGCGCTGTCCGCGCTGATGTGGTCGCGGTGGAGGCCCGCCGCATCGCCGACACCCGCCCCCGTACCCCCGACATCGACTACATCCCGAACGACCCAGTCGGGTCGTCGCGGGTGGTCAGTCTGACCGAACGGCGCCTGTCCGACCCGGCCGCGGTCATCGCCGGGCTGCCGCCTGATCAACGCCCGTTGCCCACCGTGAACGCCTACGACGAGCTGCTGGGCCGACGCAAGAGAACCGCGCCCCAGGCTGAGCAGCCCACGGCCCGGGCGGGTGAGGTGTCATGAGCCAGCCCGGGCGGCGCCGGCGCGCGATGACCGAACAGGCAGCCGACGCGGCGGTCGATCAAGCGTGTCGGTCGTTGCGGTTGCCGACCCTGCGGGCCCGCTTCGCCGAGATCGCGGACGCCGCCGAACGTGAGCAGCTGTCCTACCGAGGGTTCCTGGCCGAGTTGTTGTTGTCTGAGTGCGACGACCGTGACCGGCGCCGCACCGTTCGGCGGGTCAAGTCCGCCGGGTTCCCCCGGGAGAAGTGGCTCGCTGACTTCGACTTCGACGCCAACCCCGCCATCAACGCCGCCACGATCCACACCCTGGCCCGCTGCGAGTGGGTCAAAAAAGGTGAACCCCTGTGTTTGATCGGTGACTCCGGAACCGGGAAAACACATCTGCTCATCGGGCTGGGCACCGCCGCCGCCGAAGCGGGGTTCCGTGTTAAATACGCCCTAGCCACGAAACTAGTGAACGAACTGGTCGAAGCAGTCGACGAACGCCAACTCGCTAAGACCATCGCCCGCTACGGCCGCGTCGATCTACTTTGTATTGATGAATTGGGATACATGCAACTTGACCGTCGCGGCGCGGAGATGCTGTTCCAGGCATTGACCGAGCGCGAGGAAACCGCGAGCGTCGCCATCGCCTCCAACGAATCATTCTCCGGCTGGACCAAAACGTTCACCGACCCACGGCTTTGCGCCGCGATCGTCGACCGCTTGACGTTCGCCGGGAACATCCTCGAGACAGGCACCGACTCCTACCGCCTGGCCCACGCCCGCGCCCAACGCGCCGCACCCTGACCATCCGGAGACCCCAGCATGCCCACTCACGACCCGCGGCTGGACCCCGTCGACGCCATCGAACTCGGCGAGATACGCGACTGGCTCGGCGGCACCGACAACGCTCTGCTCGCCGCCTCCTTCAGACGGTTCGTCGGCACCGACGGCTACGAACTTACCGAACTGCGCCAAGACCTCGCCCGATTCACCGTCCTGCTCGGCAACGACGACGGCGGACAACTCTTCGGCACCGACCAGAACTGAGAGCTCGTCCTCGATAGAATCCCGCGCAATGTTCGTCACCGATCTGCACCACTTCCTCGACCTACCCGAGGACACCCCGGGCCCAGCGCGACGGCTCGCCGAACACCTGACCAACATCGTCCGGGCGGCCACAGCGGGTGACGCCGCAACCGCCTGGAAAAGCGCGCTGCCGTGCCGGCGCCGCCCGGGCAACCGTCGCTGCCTGGGCCGGATGATCGTGCGCCGGACCCAGCCAGGAGCACCGATCCACTGGCAATGCGGCGTCTGCGAGGACGACGGCGTGATCAGCAACTGGGAGGACTCGCCGTTCGACCTACGCCGCCGCCAGCTCGCCGTCGCCGGCGACCTCACCGAGATCGTCATCTCAGAACAGGTCGCCGCGACACTGCGCGACCTGCGGCTGCTCGACACCGACTGCGAACGACTGGTGTTCGCGATCCACGCCCACAACGACGGTGCCATCCTCGCTGCCACCGACGAGGACCTCGAGGAACTGATCGGATTCGTCGCTGCCGAAGCCAACCATGAACCCAACCGGCGCCGCCAACAGCGACTCGACGTCGCCTTCGACACGCTCAACACCGCAGCCCAAACACCTGACGGCGGATGACCCGATGGCGCTGCCGGAGGTCGACGTTGCACGAGTGCAGCAAATGGTGCGCCGCGCGGGTCGCCGAGCACGCCCGCCACCAAGTCCGGATCGAGTGCCGACTCGCCCCCCGACACCTCACAATCCTCGAGCGGCGCGCTCCCTGGCGCGAGGACTCCGGGCCGGAATGGACCAGCTTCCCGATCGCCCGTCTGCGCTACACCATCGCCGACAAGTCATGGACCTTGTACTGGCGAGATCGCAATCTTCGCCTCCACAGCTACGACCGACTCACTCCCTCACAACGAGTCGAAGACCTCCTCACCGAGATCGACCGAGACCCACCTACATCTTCTGGGGATAACCCGAAGAGGCCGCCAAGCGGCCCTGGTCAAGCCCGGAGGGGCAATCACCAGATGGGGCCACTTACCTCCGTCACAGTGGAGCCAGCTTGGGGGATCTGGCCCACTTTCCGTGATCGAGTTGGCCCTGTGCGGCGTGTCGCTGCAGGCTTCTTGATCATCTATCTGTGATCGTGTTCGCGGTGTGGTGATCATGATGCTGTCGGGGTTCTCCTGCCGCACCTGGCCGATGTGGTGATCGAGCGATTCGACGAGGTCGGTGAGTCGGTGCGGATCGGGGCGCATCCGCGGGCCGTGGCGGCCTGTTGTCCGCAATGCGGTGGCGAGTCGACTCGGGTGCACAGCCGGTATGAGCGCAGGCTGGTCGACGCTGCCGTGGCGGGTCGGCGGGTGGAGATCCGCCTACGGGTGCGCCGGTATTTCTGCGACGGCGAGGACTGCGGGGTGCGGACCTTCGCCGAGCAGGTCACCGGCCTGACCGCGCGTTATGCACGATGCACCGTGTTTTTGCGGGGCATGTTGGAGTCGATCGGGCTGGCGTTGGCCGGTCGGGCCGGGGCACGGCTGGCCACCGCACTGGGGTTACCGGCCACCCGGAGCACGGTGTTGCGGTTGATTCGGGCCCTGCCCGACCCGGAGATCGGGACCGTGACGGTGCTGGGGGTGGATGATTTCGCGCTGCGCCGCGGGCATGTCTATGGCACGGTGCTGGTCGATATCGATACTCACCGGCCCATCGATCTGCTTGCTGATCGCGAGGCCGACACGTTCGCCGCGTGGTTGCGCGAGCATCCGGGTACCGCGGTGATCTGCCGGGACCGCGCCGGCGCCTCTGCCCAGGGCGCCCGGAGTGGGGCACCCGAGGCGATCCAGGTGGCCGATCGGTGGCACCTCTGGCACAACCTCGCCGAGCACGTCGAGAAGACCGTCGCCGCTCACCACGGCTGCCTACGCCCGCCCGACACCATCGCACCCGACGTTGGCGTCGAGCCTGGCACGGCCGCCGACCTTGCCGAAGCAGCCCAGGTCGCGCAGGTGCAGCGCACGGAGGCCTCTGCCTTGGTCGCGCGCACCAAAGCCCGCTACCAGGCCGCCCACGCATTAAAGGGCGACGGCAAGGGCATCAAGACCATCATGCGGGAACTGGGGCTGGCCAAGGAAACGGTCCGTCGCTTCGTCCGCGCCGAGGGCGTTGAGGACCTGCTGGCCAAGCCTCGTGCGGGCCGGCCCAGTGTCCTGGATGCCTACAAGCCCTATCTGCACGAACGTTGCAACGCGGGCATCACCAACGCCAGCATGCTTTACCGGGAGATCAGCGAGCAGGGCTACCGAGGCAGCCGGGGCACCGTCGCCGCCTACCTCGCGCCGTCTCGTGCGCTCGGTGCCGCACCACCGGCCACCCCGGCGGTGCCCAAGGTCCGCCAGATCACCTCCTGGCTGCTGCGCCGCCCCGAGGACCTTGACACAGACGAAGCGCCCAAGCTCAAACAGGTGCTAGCCGCCTGCCCACACCTCGACGCCACCGCAACCCACGTCGGCACGTTCGCCGAGATGCTCACCGGCCGCCACGGTGATCGCCTGGACTCCTGGATGGCAAGCGTCGACACCGACGACCTGCCCCACCTGCACCGCTTCGTCACCGGACTGCGGCGCGACTACCAGGCAGTCCGCCACGGACTCACGCTTTCCCACAGCTCGGGGACCGTCGAAGGCACCGTCAACCGCAGCAAAATGATCAAAAGACAGATGTACGGCCGCGCCAAGTTCGACCTACTCCGCAAACGCATCCTGCTCGCCGCCTGACGAACAGGGGCCAACTCGATCACGGAAAGTGGGCCAGATCCAGCTTGGGTTGACATTGCCAGTAGCTCGACCCGCTGCCTCTTTGCCTTTGACCTTGAGCTCTTCGGCCTTGTTCGCGGCTTTGTCTCCAAGAAGCGCCGATGTCATCATCGCGACCACGATGGCAGTGAGGAGACGCGGCGGTGGTTAGGCGTGGTCGAGACGGGGGAAGAGCATCTCCTGGGCAAGCAGCAGCAGAGCGGCAGCCGCGGGGATGGCGACGAGAGCCCCCACGATGCCCAGCAGGGCACCGCCGACCAGGACTGCCACCACGGTTACCAGGGCCGGTACTTTGACCGCGCGGCCGATGATCCGGGGAACCAGCAGGTAGTCCTCGGCCAGCCGGTAGACGACGAAAAACCCGACAGTCGCCAGACAGACGGGCAGCGACACCGTCAGCGCCACCAGGCACACCGCTACCCCGGCGATGGTGGAGCCGATCACCGGGACCAGGTCCAGGATCGCCACGAAGATGCTCAACAACAGTGCGTAAGGCACTCCCACGATCACCAGGAAGGTGAACGTCAGGGCCCCGGCGATCAGTGAGATCAGCAGGTTGCCCAGCACGTAGCCACCGACCTTGGCGAAGATCTCATCGCCGAGCAGGATCGCCCGGGGTCGGCGGGAATGGGGCACCAGCCGGTAGAGCGTCGCGCGGATCCGGGGCAGGTCGACGACGAAGTAGACGATGAGCACCACCACGATCAGCGTGGAGGCCAGGGCGCTGAACACCACCTGGCCCGCGCCCAGCAGCCCGTTGACCACGCTGGAGGCGTCCCCGCTGAGCGCCTGCTGCAGGCGTTGCTGTAGGTGGAAGCGTTCGTTGAGCTGACCCAACAGCGAGTTGTGGTTCTGCAGGCGAGTCGCCATCGCCGGGGCTTGGGTGACGAACTGGGTAGCTTGGTGGGCCAGCGGTGGGATCGCCGCGGCGAGGAATCCACCCACCACCGCCAGGCCCACCACCAACACCGTGGTCACCGCCGCCCACCGCGGGACCTTGTGCCGAGCCAGCACCGACACCGCCGGCTCCAACCCGATCGCCACAAACAGCGCCACCCCGATCAGCAACAACACATCGCGCACGGTGACGATCATTTCGACCGCACCGATCGTCACCGCGACGCCCGCGGCGGCGCTCATCCCGATCAGAAACGGTGATCGGCGGTCCAGTGGTTTGCCGGGCCGACCCAGAGCGTGTTGCGGGGTGCTGATCTGGGCGGCAATCGCCTCCGCGGCTGCCACCGGGCCTTCGTCTCCGGTATGGGGTTGAGCCACCAGCGGATGGTGACCCGAACCCGGACCGTGGTTGCCGTTGCGACCGGCATCGTGGGCTGCTATCGCCATCTCCTCCAGCTTTCTGGCTCAGTGGCGAGAGTACGCACCGCCCCGAGATGGTGCAGGCCCACAGCGGCGGATCACACTGGCCGCGCGCCTCAACCGGTACGACTGGCGCGGCTACGAAACGCTCCGTAAATGCCGGTGGCGATGAACAACACGATCCCCACGAGCGCCAACCACAACAACGCCTTCACCACAAACCCAACGATAACAAACGCGAGCCAGACGACCAGCAACGCGATGATCAACCCCATGATATGTGGTCCTTCCTGAACCAGTGCGCACAGTGAGTAACCGGCCATGCTACACAGCGCCATCATCCCGGCACGCCTCGACACCCAACTAGCGGCCTTATCCGGAGCGGCTTGACCGGGGCGGTCACGGGAGCCTCCAACTGTGCAGGCGATGAAATTCAGGGTCCGCGACACTCCGGTGACTTAGGTGTGGGTGCAAGGTAACGCCGAGTAAGCCCACAGACATCCGAACTTGCTAACTGTCAAGCCGCGACGAGTTCGGACTGTGCCGCAGTAGCCGGGAATGCCTTACTGGGGTCGAAGAGCTGCCCGTTCTGCAGGCAGTGGTAGAGGCAGCCGAGGAACCGGTTGAACACG
>DATAWX010000150.1:0-1791 GCA_036266995.1 Pseudonocardiaceae bacterium
GGAAGACCACCCAGCTGGGACCGCCCCGGCGCGGGGCCGGCCCCCAGTCGTGACGCCGCAGGATCGTCCGCACCGATGTGGCCGACACCCTCACCCCGAGTTTGCGGCCTCGCCGACTATGCGCAGGTAGCCCCACCGGGGTTTCTCCCTAGCCCGAAGTTGCCGTAACTCCACGTAGTTCGGTGGGTCCTGAGCTGGGTTAACTGGTCTCGCGTGGCTGCGGCGTGTAGCCAGGAATTATGCGTGTCGCTGCACTGCTGAGATGAGTTCATGCATTACCGTCGAGGTGTGGCGAAGCGTTCAAGTCCAGTTCATGTTGCCAGGATCAAGAGTGGCTATGTGACCAAGACCGGTCAGCGCCGGGACTACGAGTCGGTATATCTGCGACGCACCTTCCGCGACGGAGCCAAAGTGCGCCACGAAACGCTGGCGAACTTGTCGGCGTTGCCCGCCGAGGCCATCGCCGCCGTGGAGGCGGTGCTGGCTGGGCAGAGTGTGGTTCCGGCCGGACAGGCGGTGCGGCTGGGCCGTTCGCTGCGCCACGGTGACGTGGCCGCGGTAGCGGCCCAGGCCCGCGCGCTGGGATTCCCCGCGTTGCTCGGGCCGGCGTGTCGGGAACGTGACCTGGTGATGGCGGTGATCATGTCCCGAGTGGTCAAGCCGGAGTCCAAGCTGGCTACCGTGTCCTCCTGGGCTGACTCCACTCTGGGGGTGGATCTCGACGTTGCCGGGTCCTCGACCGGTCAGGTGTACGCCGGTATGGACTGGCTGCTTGAACGCCAAGACGACATCGAAGCCAAGCTGGCGCTACGGCATTTGAGCGCGGCGGCGAACCCGTCAAAGATGGCGCTGTTTGACCTGTCGTCCTCCTGGGTGGAGGGCACTCACTGTCCCCTGGCCGCGCGGGGCCACTCCCGGGACAGCAAGAAGGGCAAGTTGCAGATCGAGTATGGGTTGCTGACTGACCCCGAAGGTCGCCCGGTCGCGATCCGGGTTTTTGCTGGCAACACCGCCGACCCGACCTCGTTCATCGAGGCCGTCGAGGTGGTGCGGGACAAATTCGGGCTACGTGAGCTGGTCATGGTCGGCGATCGAGGGATGATCACCTCCGCGCGGATAGAGGCATTACGTGAACTGGGCGGTACCGGCTGGTTGACCGCGCTTCGCGCCCCCCAGATCGCGAAGCTGGCCGCCGAGGACGGGCCGCTGCAGCTGTCGCTGTTCGATCAACAGGACCTGGCCGAGATCAGCCACCCCGATTACCCCGGCGAACGCCTGGTGGCGTGCCGCAATCCACTGCTCGCGACCGAACGCGCCCGCAAACGCGACGCGCTGTTGGCCGCCACCGAGGCCGCGCTGGCCCCGATCAGCGCCGCCGTCACCGAGGCCCGCCTTGTCGGCGCGGACCAGATCGGGCTGCGGATCGGCAAGGTCATCAACAAGTACAAGATGGCCAAGCATTTCGAGCTGGCGATCACCGACACCACCCTGCAGATCACCCGGCGCACCGCCCAGATTGAGACCGAGGCCGCCCTGGACGGCATCTACGTGATCCGCACCAGCGCGACGGCCGACCAGCTCAACGCCCCCGGCGTGGTGACCGCGTACAAGAACCTCGCCCACCTCGAACGCGACTTCCGCAGCATCAAGACCGACGATCTGGACCTGCGCCCGATCCACCACCGCCTCGAAGACCGGGTCCGCGCCCACGTGCTGATCTGCATGCTCGCCTGCTACCTCACCTGGCACCTCCGCAAGGCGTGGGCACCGCTGACCTTCACCGACCAGAAC
>DATAWX010000151.1:0-5436 GCA_036266995.1 Pseudonocardiaceae bacterium
CAGCTCGGCCCGTTCGGACTCGGACAGGTCTTTGCCAGGAACCCGGCCGGATTCCCTCGCATTCTTCACCCATTTACCTAACGTCATCTCGTGGACGCCGATACTATTCGCCACCTCGGCGATAGATCGGCCCGAATCGAGGACGAGGCTAACGGCCTGATCCTTGTACTCCTGGGTGAAGTGTCGGCGTGTCGCCACGCGATTCCCTCCGCTGCGATCAGCGGCAGCCTACGGAGTGTCTACAAGATCGGGTACGGTCCATGGTGGATCGGACGCAGGTCCAGGTCGTCGGCCTTGATCGAGCGGAAGTCTCGTTCGACGTGGGCGAGGTTCTTGTAGGCGGTCACCACTGCTGGGGCATCGAGCTGGTCGGCAGGTAGCGAAGTGCGCAGCACGTAGATGCCGTCCAGGGCGGCTTCAGCCTCGATCTGCGCCGTTTTGCGGGTGATGGTCAGCGTGGTGTCGGTGATCGCCAGGTCGAAGTGCTTGGCCATCTTGAACTTGGTGATCGCCTTGCCCACCCGTAGCCCGATCTGATCCGCCCCGACTAGCCGGCCCGCGGTGACCGCCGCGACGATCGGGGCCAGGGCGGTCTCGGTGGCGGCCAGCAGGGCGTCGCGTTTGCGGGCACGTTCGGTCGCTAGTAGCGGGTTGCGGCAGGCCACCAGGCGTTCGCCGGGGTAATCGGGGTGGCTGATCTCGGCCAGGTCCTGTTGGTCGAACAGCGACATCTGCAGCGGCCCGTCATCGGCGATGAGTTTCGCGATGGCCGGGGCGCGTAGCGCGGTCAACCACCCGGTCCCGCCCAGCTGTTTGAGCGCGTCGATCCGGGCAGTGGTGATCATTCCTCGGTCCCCGACCATGACCAGCTCACGCAGCCCGAACTTGTCTCGCACGACGTCGACGGCGTCGATGAACGCGGTCGGGTCGGCGGTGTTGCCACCGAATACCCGGATCGCTACGGGGCGGCCTTGCGGGTCGGTGAGCAGCCCGTATTCGATCTGCAGCTTGCCCTTCTTGCCGTCCCGGGAGTGGCCTCGCGCCGCCAGTGGGCAGTGGGTGCCTTCCACCCAGGAGGAGGACAAGTCGAACAGCGCCATCTTCGACGGGTTCACCGTTGCGCTCAGGTGCCGCGCCGCGAGCGTGGCCTCGATCGGGTCTTGGCGATCGGTCAGCCAGTCCATTGAGGCGTACACCTCATCGATGGACGCCTCGGCGATACCCAGGTCCTGCCCGAGGGTGGTGTCGTTCCAGGTGGCCAGGGTGGGCAGCTTCGGGCGGGGATCCACCACCCGGGAGATGATCAGTGCCACGGTCAGGTCTCGTTCCCGACACGGCGGCCCGAGTAGCGCCGGGAACCCCAGCGCGGCGGCCTGGGCGGCGACCGCGGCGACATGCCCGTGCGCCACTCCACGCCCCAGCGACACCACCGAGTGGGCCGGCGCTACCACCTCGCCGGCCAGCACCGCCTCGATCGCGTAGATCGCCGCGCTCGGCAGCACCGACAGGTTCGCCAACGTCTGGTGGCGCACCTTCGGGCCCTCGCGGTAGGTGCGGCGTAGATACACCGACTCGTAGCTACGCCGCTGCCCAGACTTGGTCACGTGCGAGCTTCTGACCCTGGCCACATGCATCGCCCGCCCACGATCTGTCACACCCTGGATAGTAACCCTGTCGGCGCCCAACCCAGCACGCGACACACCGGCCATTTTGGCTACATTTATGGTCCGTCCCCACTTATCCGCCCAGGCCAGGACACGACTATTACTCAGCGCTACAGCAACTTCGGGCTAAGGTTCCGTCCGCGTCGACCAACGCCACATCGTGGTGATCTTCGGCCCAATCGATGCCGCACGTCACACTCATGATCTTCTCCTTCCTGTTTCTGCTACTTGGGCAGCGGAGGTCCGCAGCCTGTGCGGGGCACGCGCCGCCCTAATGGCAGGGCTCGAGGCCCGACATCCCACCAGCCGTTCGTGACCCCAGCTCACCGGCAGGGCCCTCGGTCTGCGTGGGAGTTCGGGGGCTCCCGCTGCGGTAAGAGGTGATCCCTACCGGCGGCTCGAACCACGAACAATGATCAGGAACCTGGAGCCATCAGGCCCGCATGCCACGCCGTACGCGCATGAGGGCACGCCGTCACACCCGCCACTCTCCGGAGAGGAGTCAGACTCTCGGTAAAGAATAGGCGTGGCGTGACTGAGCTTCCCCCCGCCCAGTGGACACCTCGGGTGTGGGGTCAGCGATCTTGGCCTGACCTGGTGTGGAGGGTCTCGAAGGCGATGGGGCTGTGCATTCCGATGCTGGAATGGCGTCGTTTAGGATTGTACCAGCATTCTATCCATTCGAAGATAGCGTTGGCAAGTTCGTCGCGTGTGGACCACTTTTTGGAGTCGAGTAGCTCGAGTTGCATAGTTCCCCAGAATGACTCCATCATCGCATTATCGAAGCAGTCGCCGACGGTGCCCATGGAAGACAGCAGCCCGGCGGCGCGGAGTCGTTGCCCGAACGCCCAGGATGTGAATTGAGAACCGTGATCGGAGTGCAGCACGGTTGATGTGTTACTGGGTTGCTCGCCGGGCCGGCGTCGGATGATTGCCATTCCGAGCGCGTCAGTGACGAGTTCGGTGCGCATGTGTTCGGCGATCGACCAGCCAACGATGAGTCGAGAATAGACGTCCAGAACGGCGGCGCAGTAAAGTTTCCCTTCCGCTGTGGGGTGCTCGGTTATGTCGGTCACCCATAATTGGTTGGGTCCGGTGGCGATGAAGTTGCGGTTGACCAGATCGCCGCTGGGTGTGGCGTGCGGGTCGCGGACCGTGCAACCGCGACGTCGTCGCCGGTAGAGGCCTTGGATGCCAGCCTGGCGCATCAGCCTGGCGACCCGTTTGAGGTTGACCGGCAGGCCGAGTCCGAGCGTCAGCTCGGCGTGGACCCGGGGCGAACCGTAGGTCTTTCGTGAGTCGGCGTGAATGCGTTCAATGTGTTTGAGGAGCAGTTCGTTCTCCTGCGCTCGGGGCGATTTCGGCCGGGCGCGCCATGCGTAATAACCCGACCGAGACACGTTCAGTACCTCACAGGCCACCGCGACATCCACATCCAGATCGGAGTCGTCGGCGAGTTCACGGACCAGCGGGAAGATTAGTTTGGGAGGATGTTCTCACGGGCGAAGTACGCGGCCGCCCGTTTGAGAATCTCCACTTCCATCTCCAGCCGACGCTTGTCACGACGTAGCTGAGCGAGTTCCTTCTTCTCGGCGCTGGTGAGCTCCCCACCACCAGCGCTGTCGCTGGCATTGTCGGCGTTGTCCTGGGCTATCCAGCTCCGCAGACACGACTCCGAGATACGTAAATCCGCGGCCAACTCAGCGACTGGTTTGGACTTCTCACGTGCCAACTCGATAGCACGACGACGGAACTCAGGGGGATGAGGCGGGGGCACGAAGCGATCCTTCCTGGTGGCCGAAGCCACCTCAGATCGGGTGTCCACGCGCAGGGGGTTCCTCTGTGTTTGTCAACTTCGGGATTCGTCGGGGTTAGTAAGGTCGTCCTCGGCGGGTCCGGGAAGTGACTTTTCCGAAGAGCTGGCGGTAGGGGTCGAGTCAGCCGCGCTGGATGTCAGAGTCGCCCCCGAGTGTCCTCCTGGGCCTGCCGCCTGTGCTTGTCGCCGTTCGTCAGCGATCATGACACGCCAGACGTGGTCGGCCAGGCGCCGTTTCAGGGCACGCATGGCCTCATTGTGGGTCTTGCCTTCGGCGATCTTGCGGTCGTAGTAGAGACGTCCACGGGTGCCGGGCATGCGCACCTGGGTCAGCGCGATCGTGTGTAGCGCGTTGTTGAGCTTGCGGTCGCCTTGGCGTGACAACCGATGCCGTGCCTTGTCGCCACTGGCGATCTCGATCGGCGCGACGCCGGTGTATGCGGCAAAGGCGGCGGCGGTGGGGAACCGCGATGCGCGTGCGATGCGGCCGAGCAGCCGCGTGGCCACTACCGGGCCGACTCCGATGATTGCGGTCAGGCCGGTTTCGGCTTCCGCGACCGACGTTTGCATGTGTTGTTTGTTGGCTTTGAGGCGGGCGTCGAGAGCTCGGATATCGGCCACCAGCTCACGGGCCAGGTCCTTCCGAGCGTGCTCCACGCGCGAGGCTGGTCGGATCCGGCTCAGCGCCGCGGCCGCCTGATCCGCGGATAGGTCGGTAGACGCCCCGCCGGGCAGTAGGTCACGCAGCACCGCATGCAGCTGGTTGACGGTGCGGGTGCGCTGCTGGGTCAGGTTGGTGCGGCGCTCGTCGAGCATTGCCAGCACCGTTGATGTGCCCTCGGCCACGACCGGGGCCGCGTCGCCGTGCAGGGCGGCGACGCAGGCTGCCGCGGCGGCGTCCAGGGTGTCGTTCTTGCGGCGGCCACCCCGCGACAGCTCCCGAACCCGAGCGGTTGCCGTGGCCGGTACGTCCGCCACGATCTCGCCCCGGGCCACCAGCCACTGCGCAAGATGGCGGCCCAGCCCGCGGGCGTTCTCCACCGCCCACCGGCGCTCGGTGAACTGCTTCGCCCAGCTCAACAAACGCCGATACTCCGCCAGCGTCGCCTCGACGCGCACAGTCTCCAGCGTCTTGTGGGTGCCTGGATCCAGGGCTGCCGCTGTGTGACTGGACTTGTGCGGGTCGACTCCGATCACGACCACAGACCGCGTTCCTCTCTACCACCGACAAGGAAGCCACGGCCGGCATCCCGACTTTCAGCCTGTGAAACTCATACCTCTGTTGAGCCAGACCGCGGCCGGTGCCGGGTCAGGCCACAAACCCCTGGGAGCCAGCCCCGCGGGGCGGCAGGAAGCTCACGAGCGATCCCGACCCGGCACCTCCGGAAGGCTATGGCCAGTGATCATCCCGCCAACCAACCGGTGACTACATACAAGTCGGGAAGCTCAGCTGGTGTCCGGCTGCGGCACAGGTGAGAGTCGGCAGAACCGTGCCGACACGGTGGCGTTCTTTAGTGGCCCGGGTGCCCGATTGTTGGTGATGCACGATGCTGCGGCCGAGCAGTCCCGTGGCGGCCATGGCCGGTGGGATTGCCGGACCCGGGCCGGCGGGTTGCAACGTGTGGTGAGCGGCTCTGAGGCGTTCGCGCTGGTCACTCAGGTGCCCAGCCAGGAGCTGCGGGAGGCGATGGCCGACGAGCGTATCGCGCTGGCCGAGTCGTTGGCCGCATGCGCCAACCCGGGTGCCGCACCGCCAAGCACCAACCTGTCGGCGGTCACCACCGATGTCCAGAAGCGGCTCGTCGAGCTGGGGGTCCGGCGATGATCAGCCGCTACGCGGCGATCATCGCCACCTGTGTCACGGTGCTGTGCGCAGCTGGGCAGCCTGCTGCGGTGCTAGTTGCTCGCGCGCCGGTTGTTGTTTTGTCGGCCGACTCGAAGCCGAGCCGAACCTGG
>DATAWX010000152.1:0-6685 GCA_036266995.1 Pseudonocardiaceae bacterium
GGCTGCCACAGCACCCTAGCTGGGAACAAACCACAGGATTCGCCAAAGCCACCGCCAAACTCGTCTGGCACGGCCACGCCGACCAAGTGGTCGACCTCGTCAAGGAGAACATCAGAGACATCGGTCAACTGCCCGGTCTCTGAAGCATTCGTGAGGTGTACGTGGAGCGCTGGGATGACATCCACACGTTTCACTACACCGGGATGAGTTTCGACTTGGCGCGTGGGGTGGCCTCGTTCGATTACCTGGCGCAGGGCGTGACATCGAAATACCCGTTCACCGATCTTGTGACGTTTCCGTTGCCCGAGCGGCGGCCGGATGCAAAGACGTTGCGGGTGCTCGAACGGGTCCTGGAGTTGCTCTACGTCGCGGTCGGCGCAATCTATTACAAGTCAGGCACCGGAATCGGTGGTACTCGGCACCCTTCGGCTGGCTCCGGCCGCTCAACGCTGGGCACTGCGGCTGTTCCGGTCAGGGCTGGCGGAGTTCGCCTACCGCTGGCAGCTTCCGCACGTACTCGACCTGGACCTGGCCGGCGAGGCTTGCAACACCACACCAACCGTGAGCGAGGTGCTGACCGACGATCGACCGCCATTGGTCGCGCTCGGGGGAGGGAAGGACTCGATCGTCTCGTTGGAGGCGCTGAAGGCTGCGGGCCTCCGTCCGGTGGTGTTCACGGTGCAGCGGCAGCCGACACCGCTTCTCTGCGAGCTGATGGCGCTGGCCCACGTCCCCTCGCTGACGATCCGCCGCACGGTCGACCGCCGGCTGACTGACTTGCTCAACACCGGCGGCGCCCGCATCGGCCATGTCCCGGTGACCGCCATCAACTCGCTTATGGGCGTCGCGGCGGCGGTGTTGCACGGTCTTGGCCCCGTGGTGATGTCCAGCGAGCGCTCCGCGTCCTCGGGCAACCTGGTCTGGCGCGGCCGCGAGGTGAACCACCAGTGGTCCAAGGGGCTAGAAGCCGAGGCGCTGTTGCGTGATGCTCTTTGCGGGCATGCCGGCCTCAGCAACGCCTGTTTTTCACTGCTGCGCGGCATGTCGGAACTGCACATCGCCAAGCTCTTCGCCGCGACCACCACCTATGACCAGAAGGTGACTAGCTGCAACTATGCCTTTCGTATGGGCGGCAACCGGGTCGAGCGGTGGTGCAACGACTGTGCAAAGTGTCGTTTCGTTTACCTGGCGTTGGCTCCGTTCATGGACCGGGCCCGATTGATCTCGATCTTCGGTCACGATCTACTCGATGACCCACGGCACCTCGAGGGGTACCGCGAGCTGCTCGGCCTGACCGGCCACAAGCCCTGGGAATGCGTGGGTGAGTTCTCCGAGTCACGAGTCGCGCTGCGTCTGCTCGCTGAGGAGCCGTCGTGGACGGGTGCGCGGCTGCTCGGCGCGCTGTGCGCGCAGATGCCCAGCTGGCCGACAGAGCAGGAAGCGGCCGCAGTGTTTGCCGCCGATCGGCCGCGATTTGCCTCGCCCGCATGCGCGGAAGCGCTGACCGCCCTGCAAACTGCAGCATCCCGGCCCATGCTCCGGGACTGACCTGGCGTGCCACCGTGGAAGTGACAGTTCTGCCTGGCCAGGAACGGGGTGGGTGATACGGTCGGTCCGGGGAACGCACCTAGGTGGTGGCCAGGGGCGGGGTCGAACCGCCGACCTTCCGATTTTCAGGACGCGGGATAACAGTTCGCCGAAGAACGCTAACGTCCGTGACCTGCATCGGCGAATTAATTCGAATGCCGATGAACGTAGACGGATGAGACCAAAGATGAGACCGCGACGTGCATGTAGCTCTCACGGATGGGGTGCTGGGCCCAGCCGCTCGTCGAGCACCTGACCAGGCTGACGGAGTAGGCGCCCAGGGCGAAACCGACGGCCAGGTTATTGATACTCAGTGCGCCGGTGAGCAGCGGCCGGCCGGTGTGCTGGGATCGTGCTCGGTTTCGGGAGCCGGTCTGGACTGTTCGTCGGCGGTCGGCGCGGCCGTTGCGGTAGGTCCGAGCGAGGTTGTAGAGCCCGGTGCGGATCAGCAACTCCCCGCCGAGGTGGTGTGCGCGTTGGAGCCGAGCGAGCCGGCCAGGGCGCGGCCGAGGATCAGCCCGACCCACAGGCCTGGCACCGGGTGGAGGGTGACAGGAGTGGACCGCCGCGCGCTCCGCATGCTGGGCCGACTCTCGGGCGAGTTAGGCGCGCGATAGAGATTGATACTGCTCCATTTAGGTGGTACGGATGCGCCGTATGCTGCGAAGGGTTACCTTATTACGGTGCGTGCAAGTACATCTGCAAGTACACACCGGATGCGGCTTGTGGAAGATCGCGGGGTGGGGTTAGCCGCGGCACCAGGGTCTGGGAGCCGAGTTGGCGGAGGCCGTGAGCAAGGCCAGGCCCGATCCGCGCCGCGGGCACAGATGTGGCATGTAGCTTGCACCGCTGCCCGCTCACAAGAGAGGAAAGCGCATGCTGAAATTCGCTCAGCTCCGGAGCAAGGCCGAAATCTTTGCAGAGATCACACGCAACTACCCAGGGGCCGGTGACATGCGCGGCGGTTGGGAGATTGAAGAGTTCGCCTTCAAACCGCCCAGTGACAGCTGGATGGCAGCTTTCAAGCCGCTGGCAACCTTCGAGCTGGAGCTGAAGGGCATGCCCCAGTTTGACAAGTTCGATGTTTGTATTTCCGGAACAACTCCGAAGGGTGATACGAAAACTGCCAAGGTGGGAACCATTGCAAACAGGCAGTGGAAATTAGGCGGTGCGTTGCTAGTGTCGCGTAAATGATTGGGGGCAAGGATGTTAGGCCAGACGCTATGCGGTAACCGCCACAACGCGGCCATCCCTCGCGCTGGGGGTCCAACTGCTGGGTCAGTAGCTCGGATAGGCCTGCGGGAGTAGGAGTGGACCCGTGGTCGGCGATCTACTTGGCCGGGGTGAGTGAGACGCCTCGCAGGACTTCTCCTGCCTGGGCGTTTCGCAAGTCCGTGAACGCTTCGTCAACGGCGGGCGAGGTTGCAACCGGTTGGTCGGTGACGGTGACGAGTTTGTTGGGGTCGGCACCGATGTCGCCGCTGCCGCTGATCGTGGAGGTCATCGCGTAGAGCGTCACGGAACCATCGGGGTTGTGTCGGCCGGTGAAGGCGCGCAGGCCGTCGGTGGCCGGGGCCCATGGCTGTCCGGTGGCCGGGTTGTTGCCGGTGGGGTAACCCGTCACGGTGTAGGGGGTTCCGAGGTCGAGTCCGGTCTGCACTGTGTATGCCAGTTTCCAGCTGCCGTCCGCCTGACGGGTCCACTTCTGCAGCCCACCGGTCTTCTGCTTTTTGGTGTTGGTGAAGGCCAGGCCGTCGCCCTGCTGGGTGACGTAGAGGGTGTTGTTGTCGGCGAACCATATGCCGGACGGGAAGAACGTCTTGGTCTTCAGATCGGTGGGGAAGCCCTTGAGGATGCACATGTTGTAGGGTGTGACGCCCTGGGTCTGGACCTTGTTGGGGTCGTAGGCGATGCCCGAGGTGGGTAGCTGTGCGTTGGTCGTAGGCACTCCGACGCCCTGCGGGCAGGCGGTCCCGGTGGTGTCGAGGAAGTAGACGGTGTTGATGCCGTTGCCGCCGCTGCCCTTGGTGAAATACAGGACATTGTCGTGGATGGCCAGGGCGTTGAAGTTGGTGTCCTTGCCGATCTTGTCGGCCGGGTCGCCGAGCTGGGTGATGTTGAAGCTTCCGACCGGTGTGGGGGTGCTGGGGGTCTGTGCCGACTCTGGGCGGTGTTCGGGGTTCAGGACCTGCGCGCCGGTGCCGGTGATGATCCCGGTGGGCTGGGGGTCGCCGCCGTTGCCGGCGTTACCGGCCGCGTAGATCACCGGGTGCTGTCCGGTGGCGTTGAGGATCGCGGCTCGCGCATTGTTACCGCTGTAGGCGTTGGTCTCGGTGAACGAGAAGTGCCCAGAGGGGTCCATGACCGCGACGGCCCGGTAGTAGCTACCGGGGACGGGGTTGCTGGGGTCGACGACTCCCGGGGTGTTGGAGTTGCTGACGTCGAGGGCGTTCACCGGTGCCACGTAGCCGGTAAACGTCAAGGAGCGGCCGTCGGGGGAAAGGTTCAGTGCGAGCTCGGACTTGGAGGAGAAGCTGCCGACGAGGCGATCCGCGGGCCTGCCGTGGTCCTTGTCGTTGTTGCCGACCGGGACGGTGAGGCTGCCCACGATGTGACCCGCGGCAGTCATCTCATCGAGGCTGATGGGCGCGGTTACCCCGAAGCTGCCGTCGACGAGGCTGTTGTTGAACACCTGCGGATACGCACCGTCGTACTGCGCGGTGGCGCATCCGCTCGGGCAGCCGGGCGGCAGGACGGTCTGGCCTGGCGTCAGCAGCCCGGGCACGCCGACGTAGACGAGCCTGCTCACCAGCAGGTCATCGGCGTTCAGCGGGAGCTGGGGCTGGCCCTTCCCACCCGGTTCCTGCGAGGTGCCGCCCGGCGCAGCATTGGCCTGCGCGCCGATCAACGAGACGCACGCCATCCCGGTCGCCACGGCGACCACCTTCGCGCGACGAGCAGTGTTCGACCACATCTTGACTCCTACGTGAGGGTGGGTGAGGCACCGAAAGGCAACCGCTGCGACGTCTCGGCGGCATCGCGCGGAAAGCATCGCTCGCCTGCGAGTCCGACGAGTGAACCGCTGGCGAACACCCCCCGGGCTGGGGACATCCGGGGGGAAACACGGGGCTGGGACAAATGCCCTGGTCACTGGGCCCAATGGCCTACCCTTTGTCGCCTCGGCCCATCCCAAAACGCCTCCGCCCTTGATCACCCCTCCCGGCGGCTGGTCGCGGCACGCCCCGTACCTATGAGGCAAGCCGCGAACGGTACGAGACGCTGGTCCCGGGCAAACCCCAGATCGGCGACGTCGGCCGCGAACGCGACGCCCTCCTGGCCCTGCTGATCATCTTCTCGGCGGCGACACGCTTCCGCGCTGGTAGCCGCAGGCGCATGATAAGGAGCTAGAAGGTCCGGAATTGGGGGCTCAACTGATGACCAGCAACACGGGCGTTGCCCGCAGCCTTCCCGCGGCCGCCGCCATCTTGGCCGAGCGCGATCCGGTGCTGCGCCGCCTGGTTACCGAGGCCGGCCCGCCGCACCTGAGCCCCCCGGCCGCGAGCCACTTCGCCGCCCTGGTCCGGGCGATCGTCTACCAGCAGCTGGCCGGCCCGGCTGCTGCTGCCATCTTCGGGCGCCTGACCACGGCACTCGGCGGCGACGTCGCGCCGCAACGGCTGCTGTCGCTGCCGGACGCAGCGCTGCGCTCGGCCGGGCTGTCCGGCCGGAAGGCGGCGTCCTTGCGAGACCTGGCCGCCAAGGTACTCGACGGCACCGTCACGCTCGATTCGGCCAAGCTGGCGGTCCAATCGGACGACGAGGTGATCGCCCGGCTGTCATCGGTCCGCGGCATCGGCATCTGGACGGCACAGATGTTCCTCATCTTCCAGCTAATGCGGCTGGACGTGTGGCCCACCGAAGACCTCGGCGTCCGCAAGGGGTACGGGCTGGCCTGGGGCATCCCGACGCCGACTGCGAAACAGTTGGAGCCGCTCGGCGAGCCCTACCGGCCCTACCGCAGCGTGGTCGCCTGGTACTGCTGGCGAGCCGCCGAGCTCTACGGTGGCGCGCCCGGCACCATCCTGACCCGCTGACGGCTGGCGGCCTCGGCGTAGCTCCCTGCCACACCCGCAGGCGATGTTTTTATCCGAACGAACCGTGGTGGCCTGGCTCCGTCAGCGCTTACCCGCCCCGGTCCGTTGCCGTGCTGGGATCGTCCCATATTGCAGGACGGCCTGGGTTCAGCGCGCGCTCGCGTACGACGTCGGTCGGGCGCTTGTCGTCGCGTAGGCCCAGGAATCGCGGCTGACGCAGTCGGCCGTCGTGCGTCCACTGCGCGAAGCCGATCTGCGCGACGAGCTGGGGCCGCATCCAGTGCGTGCCGCGAGGGACCGGCCGGGCGTCGACGAACGGTGACTCGGCCGTTTCCAGCGCGCGCAGGCGCGCACCGAGGTCGCGCAGCGTCGCCGCGGTATATCCCGTCCCGACCTTGCCGGCGTAGCGCAGGCGGCCGTATTCGTAGTAGCCGACGAGCAACGCGCCGAAGTTGGTACGGCCGCCGAAGGGATCCGTATAGCCGCCGATGACCAGCTCCTGCTCCCATGCGCACTTCAGCTTCAGCCAGTCACGCGAGCGGCCGCTGACGTAGGGCGCGTCGGCGCGCTTGGCGATCAACCCCTCCCACCCCGCACGGCACGCGTCGGCGAATCGGCGCTCCGAGTCGCCGCGCCACGCGTCGCTTAGTCGCAGGGCTGGCCGCGGCCGTACGGCCTTTGCCAGGCGCGCGCGACGCTCGCCGTCGAACACGACCAGCTCCCCGTCGAGCACGAGCCCCCGCGCGCGCTGCGCCGCGACTGCCGCGTGCACCTCGGGATACGTGCCGGTGAGGCGGTTGCCGGTGCGGGACTCGAGCTCGACGGCGCGACCGGCCTTGCGCGCGACGCAGCGCTCACCGTCGAACTTCCGTTCCAGCAGCCACTCGTCGCCAAAATCGCGCTGGTTAGTGAGCGTCGCGAGCATCAGCGCTGTCGCCACGCCACCATCATCCACGACGCCAGGGTCCGGCATGACCCACGAGGGCCCGGGTCGTGCGGGGCCT
>DATAWX010000153.1:0-4245 GCA_036266995.1 Pseudonocardiaceae bacterium
ACACCCACGCGGTACCATTCCCGATATCTTCTTCGCCCCAGATCTCGTCCGGATCCTCATCTGGAGGCGGAAACGGCGGATAGCTGGGATCTGCCCTCGGTGCAAACATGTTCCATGGCTGTACAGTTGGTTCGGACATGAGTTATTTCCTCTCAAGTATTCAACGAATGTTCAACAGCTACTAAACAAGAAGGGATGCGGCTACTGGATGACTTAGCGGCTCCACTGGTGATGACCTTGCCTTGCTCGATGGTCGCGAACCCTTAATGATGTCACCAGGTCTGCCGTGTTCAACATCCCTGGGTAGCTCTACATGCTCGGTGGCCGCGTGCAGCCGGAGAGACAACTGGCGACTGTATCCCTCGGGAGATTGGGCTGTCGCAGCTGCATTCTTCCCATTTGAGTGGTCCAAATCGCGCCCTCGACTGGATCGATTGCAACCCGGCCGCACCCGAGCGGCGCTGCCGCGGCCGGCAGAGGTGTAGCACAGCTGCGCCACCCTTGACGCCGCCTCACATCCTCTTGATTGGGCATGCTCCCGGTTATGGCCTGCAGTAAGGAAGTCTGGTCAACTTTTGTGCTAGCGCGCTAGATGCGCGGAAATGTATACGATCCAGGGCCACTGAAGTAAGGACGAAACGGGCGGCAGCTCATGGGTATTGAAAATGGAAATCCTACTGCGCCCCCTATCGCTTGCATCCCCCACTCCCTCCGTCAGATCAACTTTCCGCGCCATCGACTCGTTGACCAGGTTTCGCAAAGGGAGAACGAATCTGTTTAGACAAGATGATCTGACCTTCCGCGGTCGTTCATCAACTCCTCGGATGGTTCTATGAAAAATTCTTGCACAGTGGAACGTACTAAACCAAGTTTGATTGTTGCAAGCCAGTTCACTCCAATGACTCTATACGGGTGTGCTCCTGCAAGCGTCAATGCGCGTGCGCAGCCACACGCCGACACTCACCCGGCCGCAAGCCCGTCCCGATCCAGCCGGTTCAAGTCTCTCGGCATCTGTGTGCGGAGGTCGCGGATCTTGTCGCCGACTTCGGGTATCGGGTCCGGCCGCACGCAGACGCCGATCATTCCGCCGCACGGGAGCTGCAGTGTGCCGACCTCGACAACACCTGTGACCCTACGCTCACAGCTCGGCCCGACGAGGCAGAAGCCGGAATCCGAGCACTCCATCTGGGTTGGGCGGCGGGACCAACGCCACCTTGTCAGCCACTTCTCGGGGCACTGGCACCATCGCCCGCGGCCGGCAGCACCCACGTCCAAGGGAGCTAACGCGTCACTCCGCAGTCTCCGACTCCTGGCTTGACACCAGGAGCCGTATGATCGGCGCCGCGTGTCTGGGGCCAGTAACGAGAAGCTGACCCCACGGCACGCGGCACAGGTGCGGCACAGACCGTCGGCCCGAGGTAGCCAACCCGGAGCCCGACGGACCGAAACCCGCCCAGCATGCTGGGCAAACGGACAACGCAGGCCCTCGTAGCTCAGGGGATAGAGCATCGGTTTCCTAAAGTCCTGTGTCGAGCGGTGCGGTCGGTGCCCGGGGACCCGTCTCCTTTTCCGTCTCATTCGCGTTCGTTCGCGGGTGTCCGCCAACGGTCGCGAGGACGTTCCGGCGCAGGTCACGGACGGTGCCGATCGGAGACGGACACGGCACCGGAGTCCTGAAAATCGGAAGGTCGGCGGTTCGACCCCGCCCCTGGCCACCGTGTTTGACGTGCGCAAACAACGATTTTCTTGATCTATTTGTTCGGGTGTCGTCTCAGTTTTCGGCCAGGGATATTCATCGCTACACCTGTCGAGAATGGGTCGTAGTTGGGATTCTGGCTGCCATCAATGTGTGATCCAGGAACGGGCTAAGCGCGAGCGACTGGACACCAGATGCGCTTGGAGCAACTTCTAAGAATGATTTAGATCCGCGCTATACAGTGCGCGACTGCAACCGTGTGGCATGTTGCCGAATCAACCTTGTATAGATTTTTCAAGACGCGCCGCCTACGCGGCGCGGGAAGTATCTCTCGCCGTAGCTCAGGTGGACCCGTCTGCCCGGCCACGACACTGCGCGCGGCCCTCCGGGCCGTGCGCAGTGTCGTGGCCGGCCTGGTCGGCCCTGTGCCGAAGTGTCGCAAGCCAGCCCTCAGCGGCATCGAGTTCATAGGTCATCTCTTGTCGCTGGTCGGACGGATTGCCGCGCTTCTTAGCCGTAGCCTCCCGCCGCCTCCGGCAGACCAGCGACCGCGTCCAGACCGCTGTCACCGTTGATCGCAGACCCGCGATCGGGTACGGCTCGAAATGCGAGGATGCACAGATCGTCGGCTAGGGGGCTACCGGCGAAGTCGCTGACCGAGGTGCTCAGCGCGCGCACTACCTCCTGGGGTGAGGCGTTCCGATAGGCCGCGAGTGCTTCGCGTACGCGTCGTTCGCCGAACAGCGCCCGCGGCGCCGCGAGGTCGCGGACAGCGGCTCTGGCTTCGATGAGACCATCGGTGAACAACAGCACCCCGCCATCGGGAACCGACCTGCACGACCCGGCTTCAGCGTCCACGGATTCAGACAATCCGAGTGGCATCCCTGGGCGCCCACCCTTGAGCACATCGCCGTTGTCTAGCCGCCACGGCGCCGGATGCCCAGCGCAGGCCCAGGTTAGCGAGCCGTCGGTGGCCGCGATGTTCATGCAGGTCACCGTCACGAATTTGGACCGCTGCTCCGCTCGCTCGCGCAGTGCGGTGTTCGCCAGCTGCAACAGCTGGACCGGGTCGGCGGTAAACACAGCGAATGTCGATAACGCGGCCCGGACATAGGCCGCCTGGCGGGCCGCCTGCAAGCCGTGGCCCATGACGTCGCCGATCACGATGGTGGTACTGCCCGCAGGGCCGCGCGTGACCAGGAAAAAGTCGCCGGCAACGACTCCCTCGGTGGGGAGGTAGCAGGTCGCCAACTCCAGCCCCGGCCAGAAACCCACATCGGCGGGAGTCAACGCTGCCCGTAGCGACTCCAGCTCATCAAGCTGCTCACGCTGCCGGGCCACCCGGGTGCGAAGTTCACGTTCCCGGCAGAGCAGCGAGGTGACAATCAACGCTACACCGACATAGATGACAGAACGATTCGCTGCCGCCACCCATAGCCCGTCACCGCCCGGCATCGCCGAGGGTCTGATCAGAGCGCTACCTAGGTCGACGACGGTGGCGACGACACCGGTGAGCAGGGCCCCTGCACGCTTGAACCAAAACGCGGCGAGCACAATCGGGATCAACGCATAGAACGTGACACCCAGACCAGGGTCGTCGACCATGAGCTGCACCGCCGTGACCACGGCCAGCAAGGCCACGACCGTTCCCGCACGCACCAAGACCACAGACAGCAGCCTAGAACCCCGCGACTCAGTCATCGTGCCGTGGCAACCCTGCCCTGGTCCACAGAACATCCTCTGATCCGGTCACCAAACTGTCCTGCCCCGTCAGAGGTCACGACGGTGTCCCAGGGTGTCACGGATCGCCCCGCCCTGTGCGAAACGCCTGACAGCGCCGCAACACCGCGGTGGCGAAGTCGATGATCGTCCACTGGGCCAGCGTTCGCCGTTCACCGAGTCGGAGACCGACGAGCGCGGTCAGGTAGATGAGGGCCGCCTTGCCGGTCACGATCCCGAGCTCGGGCCAGTTACCGTTGATCCACGACATGTCGGCTCCTCATTTCCTTCCGACGTGGCAGGGTGCATGTGTCACATGTATTCGATCAAGTTTCGGGCGGCGGCCGCTGACGCTGTTGCAGGTGTTCGGTGACCTGGTCGGCGTGTTCGGCGGGGACGAGCAGGGTCAGTCGGTCCCCTTGTTCGAGCCGGGTGTCGTCGGTTGCGGTGAACGGTGCACCGTTGCGGCGGATCCCGATCAACAGCGACGACGGGGGCCAGGGCACCTGCGCGACCGGTTGCCCGACTGGGGGGCTGTCGTCGATGAGTTCCAGGTCGACGAGGCGGTAGTCCTGCAGGCGGGTCACAGAATGCTCAACTGCCGGCGGGGGGCTGGTGGAACTGCTCGGCTGGATTGCGGGGGGCGGGGAGGCGGGAGTGCGCACCGCCGCACCTGCTGGTGTCTCGGCCTGCTGCACGCCGTGCTGTAGCCGGGTGTTGTAGGCGGCCAGCACGTCGCGGTGGGTGAGCCAGCCGAGGACCTCACCGTTGTCGCTGGTCACCACGGGCAGTGCTGACCGGTCCTGCTGCACCAGGACCGTGAGGGCCTG
>DATAWX010000154.1:0-2366 GCA_036266995.1 Pseudonocardiaceae bacterium
TCATCGATCGTGACGTACAGTGCGGTCGCGAGGGTGTCCAGATCGGCGTCCACGAGAGCCTCCGGGTTCGACGTTGGGTGCGAAACGCCGATCTTGGACACCCTTCGCGTATCAACCGATCACGACACGCCAAACCTCCACGCCTTGGAATAGATCATCTAGGGGGAGGCAGGGGAGTAGGCGGGAGCTTCTTGCTTGGGGACCACACGTCCTACACGGGGGCGAACAACCCGCACGTCGACTACTCGCCCGCACGGTGCCTGCGCCCAGTCTGACCGGTAGAGATGCCTACTCCTACGTCCTGGAGGTCAAGGGCTCCCACCTGGGTCATCACGCAGGGTGCCGGGCTGCCACCAGGTGACCGCAGTTGTGACCGCAACGAGCAGCACCCTGCTGCACTCGGACACCGTCCTGCGAACGCCGCATGCCCACGTCGAGCGGTCCAATCCCGGAGTTGCCTGCATCTGTTAATCGCAGGGTTTCCATCTCTTCCAATCTGGCCACCATGGGCGTGCCGCTCGCACTTTGGTTAGACCGCTAACAATCGACTTGCAGGGGCCGACTGATGGTCGTGCTCCGCGAAGGTTGGATCGTCTTGCTGGTTGCTGGCGTGTGGTCGATCGTCACCGGGTGCGGTCCCGGCGGCGCTGCGGCCGGTCCAACATCAGCTGCCTCGCCCGGCGCGCCGGTTACTGCCTCTCCGCTGGCCACCCCAGCTGTTACTACCCAAGCGCGTACCGCGGTGGCGCCAGCATCGGAGCCATCGACTGTGCCACCCGCCGCACCGGTGCCAGTCCCACCTGCGCCAGCCTCTCAATCAAACTGCACAGCATCGCCCCGAAACGCCGTGCCTGGCGACGGTGGCGACGAGACGATCACCGTGCGCACCACCGCCGGAGCGAGTGTCAGCCTGCAGGTCCATTACAAGACCACCACACACCCATTCAGCGGAGTCGCGGACAGCGCCGGCACACTGATCATCACCTTCTCGATCGGTCGGCCGACGCCTGGCTATCCCGTCCGGGTGGACGTGTCGACCAACTCGGGAGGTGTCTGCACTACCCAGTTCACGCCGCAGTAGCACACATCTCGGCCGACGACGCGATAGGGCCGATCTTGGTTCGCGCGCCGTTCACACGGGGACTCACGGGGAAGCACCGAGCAACACGGCACCGTGTCGCGGACCGTCGGATCAGATGGTCGCCGAGGTCACGCCGTGTGCCGGCTGCTCCTTTGCCAGGTGGGGGTCAGTCACGGTGCGCCGTGCCGCTTGCGTGCCACGAGAGGATCGCCGGCGGTCACTCTTGGCACGGTCAACCGCAGGCAAACCTCAAGCAAGTTGGCGAGAAAATTAAAGACAGCTCCCCAATAGCACGAGTTGGAACGTCGGCATCCGCTTTAGCACTTGCACCGTAGATTTCCACGGACACCGACAACTCCCCGGCCAGTGCGGGTTGTCCGGGTGGGCGAGGGACAAGGAGTGATCGTGCCGCAGTCGAAGTCGGTGGACACCGCACTCACGCCGCTACCCTCAGCAGCACGGCCACACACCCAGGTGCGACGGAGGACGACTAGCGGTTAGGAGTGTTTCCGGTGAGCTGCCGGTAACTCTTTGCGGTGATCCGACCCAAGGCTGCTTTGACGAGTCCGAATACCGCACCCTGCAAAGCGCCGGCGACCAACACAACACGGATGTTGCGATCCAGCGCGGTCGGTTCGGGTGCTTCGTCTTCATTGGAGACGGCGCGCCAGATGCGATTAAATATCGCCCCAGCCAGCGCGCCACCGAGAACGCCGCTGACCGGGCTCACCAACTCATACGTTACGTCGCTGCGCGCGCTCACGAGCTGGGCACCTTTCACACGATCACGAAGCAACGCGACGCCGGAGCCGGCCAGCTTGTTGGGCCACCGATCCTTCGCGCCTGACAGACCGCCTCACGAGCCCGCTCAGCGCCCTCAAGGGCCCGGTCGCGCAGCTCGCTACCACGCTCAGCGACCCGAGCCCTCATCCCATTGCCGCGTTCTGCCAGCTCACTGGCGCGCGCAATCACCTGATCTTGCAGCTCCATGCCACCCCGAGTCGTCAACGCTCCTCCTTCGTGCCCGTCTGGCTTTGAATCAAGACATACCCGGCGTCCGGACTGTTTACACCCGCACTCACCCCTGGGCCCGTGTAGTCGCGCTGTGCCAGACCGACGGGATGCCCCACGAGTCCCAGCGTGCAAGATCTGTCGATGATCCCACCGCCACCGCGAGGAGCCTAAGTGAAGGAGACCCACCCCGGAGCTCCTAACCAAGAATCAGGTGCTCGGCGGCGTACATACAGCTGATCAGATCCCGCGACCGAGGAGCGCCCTGCCTACA
>DATAWX010000155.1:0-2401 GCA_036266995.1 Pseudonocardiaceae bacterium
GTTGATCTCAGGGCCAGGAATCGCTAAATCTGACGCAGCTTGAAGGGTGCAACCTCACAGTTCCTGCTGCGATGTCGCCACAGTGGCGCAGTTTTGCCGATAGCAGCCGCGCGGGTCCGGCATTCGCCAAGAAAGCGCCCACCCCATAGACCGTCAACACGGCCGAGATTCCGCACCGCCGACGTGGCCGACGGCAGTGTGTGCTTACGCCAACAACCCCCAGACGGCCGAGACCACGTTCCGCGATGAGAAGTTCAGGCTGCGCGACGGTACTCGTGAATGAGCCCGCCAAGCACATCGATGCGTTCGATCGCGCCGGCCGCCGCGCGGGCGCGATCCGCTCCCGCCACCGGCACGGGGACCGCCAAGTCCAGGCTCCGGTGCGGACGCGCCAAGTTGTAGTGCGCCAGGTACGCGCTCAGCACCCGCTGCAGATGTGCTCGATTGAAGATCAGCACCCAGTCCAAACATTCCGAGCGAACGGTCCGTACCCAGCGCTCCGCGTACGCATTCGCCCGCGGCGCCCGGGGTGGAGTCCCCGATGACTCATGTCAAGATGCCCGCGTACGGGGTTTCGTTGACTCATCCGTTTTTGCCCGCGAGGACGCCGGCGGTGTGACGGGGGGTCGGGTCGGCTGATGTTTGGCCTTTACCAGCTCGAGTAGCTGGTCGGACAGGGCGATGATGTCGCGACGGATTTGCGCCGGGTTGAGTGTGCGGTACTGGCGGGTGAGCTCGTTCTTGACCTGCTTCGTCACGTTCTTATCGGTCAGTATCCGCTGGTAGGGCGTGCGGGCGGTGTCGTACCTCTTGATCACCTTGGCGCCCTCGCGGCGCTTGGAGACGAGTTTCTGGTGCGGGGAGAAGAAGTTGATCTGCAATCGCAGCAGCGCGTAGATCTGGTTGAGCAGCGCGAGTTCGGCGTCGGTGTCGTAGCGGTGATAGCCGACGGCTTGGCGCACCACCGACCAGTTCTTCTCCTCCACGTGGCAACCGTCGTTCTTGTTGCCCGGCCGTGACCGGGTAAAGGTGATCTGGTTGGTCTCGCAGTAGCCCAGGAGTTGATCATTGATGAACTCAGATCCGTTGTCGGAGTCGATGCCCAGGATGGTGAATGGGACCGCATCGATGATCTCCTTGAGCGCGGGGTGTACCCACTTCTGGGCCTTGTTCTTCACCGCGCGCGGTTCGGTCCAGGCGGTGTGGATGTCGACCACGTTAAGGGTCTGGCAGAACTCGCCTCGTGGGTTGCCGCCCTCGTGCCCGACCAGGTCGATCTCGACGAATCCGGGCTTGTGCTCGTCCCAGTCCGCCCAGGTGCGGATCGGGATCCGCGACTTCAGCAGCGACCCCGGTTTGGTGCCGGACCGGCCCTTGAGCTGCATCTTCTTGCGCTGCGGGGCCAGCCGGCGGTCGATGGTGGCCGCCGACATCACCACCAGCTTGGCCCGCACCCCGGGATCCAGGTCGAGTTCACCGCATCGTTCCAGCGCGGCCACGATCTCGGGCAGGAACGGCGCCAGCCGCTTGCCCGTGGGGGCGTCCAGTACCGCCCAGACCTTGCGCAGCGGCGCCAGCACCGCCTCGCCATACACCGGTGGTCGCGGCGTCCGTTGCCGCGCAACGGGTTTCGGGCCCAGCGCCGTCCTCAGCGCCTTCCGAGCGTGGTCTCGATGCCACCCCGTCAGCTGGCACAGCTCCGCCAGGATCCTGGCCTTGTCGTTCTTGGACGCCGAGCGGTACCGGATCGCGGTCGCCCTGGTCACGGCCTTGCGTTGACTCATCGTCAGCCTCATGAAGATCAGGTAGCGATCCGCCACCCTCCACCAGACAACGACACGCCGCTACGCGGGCATTTCTTCGTGAGGCAACGACTCCGCTACGCGGGCATTTTTGGTGAGTCAACGCGGAGTCTTGACCACGCTCACTCCGGCGCCGATGAACACCGAGTCGAAGCAGACGGTGAATTTAGTGTCCCGATCGCGGATCAAAAACCGGAATTGCTCGGTCCGCTCCCCCAAACCCATCCGCAGGTTGCGCGCCTGCTGAGTAACCCAGGCACCCGTCGGGTGCGCGGTAATCCCGGCCAAATGCACGCGACGCCGCTCCACCTCGATGAAAAACAGCACGTAAAGCCGGGTCAAGTCCACCGTCTCCACGGTGAAGAAGTCCGTCGCCACCGTGCCGGCGGCCTGCGAGCGCAAGAACTCCACCCAGCTCGGCCCGCACCTCCGAGGCGCCGGCCCCAGGCCGTCACGCCGGAGGATCATCCGCACCGAGGTCGCCGACACTCGCACCCCGAGCTTGCCGGCCTCGCCGACAATGCGGACGTAGCCCATCGGGGGTTCTCTCGAGATAGCCGTAGGACCAGCTCCACCGTCGCGTCGGGCAAACTCCGCTG
>DATAWX010000156.1:0-25438 GCA_036266995.1 Pseudonocardiaceae bacterium
TCGTTGCATCCGGCGCACCTCGGCGATTCGTCGAAACTGCAGGCCGGCGACATCGTGCTGGCCATGGGCAACCCGCTCGGGCTGACCGGCAGCGTCACCGACGGAATCATCTCGGCCACCGACCGCACCGTCACCGAACCGGCCCAGGGCTCCTCCCCGCCCGCGACGCTGCCCGACATCATCCAGACCAGTGCCGCGATCAACCCGGGCAACAGCGGCGGCGCGCTCGTCGACCTGGCCGGTGATGTCATCGGAGTACCTACGCTGGCCGCGCTGGAGCCCCAGTCCGGTGGTCTTGGCGGCGCCGCGCCGGGCCTAGGGTTCGCGATTCCCAGCAATCTCGTCACCGACATCGCCGGGCAGCTCATCGCCCACGACGGCCACGTCGTCAACTCACATCGGGCCGAGCTGGGGGTCGGGGTGGTCACCGTGGTGGACGCGACCGGCCAACCGGCCGGCATGGGCGTGGTCAGCGTGGTCCCCGGCGGTCCCGCCGCCGCGGCCGGGATCCAACCTGGCGAGGTGATCACCGCGGTCAACAACACCCCGGTGCACCAGGCCTCCGACCTCGCCCAGGCATTGGCCGCACACGACCCGGGTCAACAGGTCGGGATCACCCTGACCACCCCGCAGGGCGCCACCCGCACCGTCACGGTGACCCTGGGTCAGCTCCCCGGGAGCTGAACCAAACGCCAGCACGTGACCTCGCCGCCGCAATCGCTAGGCTCCGTCGGGCCCGGGAAGGACAACACCGTGACCGCTGCGACCACGTCGGGATTCGCCCCGCACGTGCTGCGGGACTACGCGCTGCTGGCCGACGGTGAACGCGGCGTCCTGGTCGGACCGCACGGCGACTTCGCCTGGATGTGCGCGCCGCGGTGGGACTCCGATGCGGTGTTCTCCTCGCTGATCGGCGGCCACGGCGCTTACGCGGTGACCCCGGTCGAACGTCACGTGTGGGGCGGTTACTACGAGGAAGGCAGCCTGATCTGGCGCTCCCGGTGGATCACCACCTCCGGGATCATCGAATGCCGCGAGGCACTGAGCTTTCCCGGTGACCCGCACCGGGCGGTCATCCTGCGCCGGATCATCGCCGTGCGGGGCGACGCCCGCGTCCAGGTCATCCTGCACCCGGCGGCCGGGTTCGGCCGGACCCCCCTCGGTGAGCTGCACCGCGACGACGACGGGTGCTGGCTAGGCCGCCTCGGTGAGCTGCGGCTGCGCTGGACCGGCGCCGCGGCCGCACAGGTGAGCGGTGAGCCCGGGCGCCAGCAACTCGACACCGAGATCACCGTGTCCGAAGGCGATCACCATGACCTGATTTTCGAACTCTCCGACACCGCCCTGACCGACGAGTCGCCCGACGCCGACCGGACCTGGGCGGCCACCGAGACCGCGTGGCGGGAGACCGTGCCCAAGCTGGGGGACACGATCGCTCCCCGCGACGCCCGCCACGCTTATGCGGTGCTGCGCGGACTGACCAGTTCCGGGGGTGGCATGGTCGCCGCGGCCACCATGAGCCTGCCGGAACGCGCCAAGCAGGGCCGCAACTACGACTACCGCTACGTCTGGATCCGCGACCAGTGCTACACCGGCCAGGCAGTCGCCGCCGACGGACCGCACCCGCTGCTCGATGACGCCGTCCGCTTCGTCGCGCAACGCCTGCTAGACGACGGCCCGAAACTCACACCGGCCTACACGATCACCGGCGGGCGGGTACCCGACCAGCAGACGCTGGACCTGCCCGGCTACCCGGGAGGCAACGACATCATCGGTAACCACGTCAACGCCCAGTTCCAGCTCGACGCGTTCGGTGAGGCGCTGCTGCTCTTCGCCGCGGCCGCCCGCCACGACCGGCTGGACAGCGACTACTACCCGGCGGTCACCGCCGCGGTCACCGCCATCCAGCAGCGGTGGCGGCAACCCGACGCCGGGATCTGGGAGCTGGCTGACCAACGCTGGGCACACTCCCGACTGACCTGCGCGGCAGGGCTACGCACGATGGCCGCTGCCGGGGCCTCCGCCACCGACGCCGCGGCGTGGACCGCGCTGGCCGATGCCATCCTCGCCGACACCGCCGGTGACTGCCTGCACCCCCGCGGCCGCTGGCAGCGCGCGCCCAACGACCCGCGGGTGGATGCAGCGCTGCTGCTCCCCGCCATCCGCGGCGCGCTGCCCGCCACCGACCCCCGCTCCCTGGCCACCTACCGAGCGGTCCACGAGCAGTTAGGTGAGGACGGCTACGTCTACCGCTTCCGCCACGACCGCCGTCCATTGGGGAAAGCCGAAGGAGCGTTCCTGCTCTGCGGATTCCACCTGGCGCTGGCCGCACACCAGCAGGGCGAGCCGGTCGCGGCGGCCCGATGGTTCGAACGCAACCGAGCCGCCTGCGGACCACCGGGCCTGTTCTCCGAGGAATACGACGTCACCCAACGCCAACTGCGCGGCAACCTCCCGCAAGCCTTCGTCCACGCCCTGATGCTCGAAACCTCCGCCAGGCTCGCCCGCCCCTGGAACCAATCCGCCTACACCGGAGTCGCGCACGACTAGCAGCACCGCGCCCCAGTTGGCGAGAGCCGGGTGATGCGGCAGGCGGCAGGCTGATGCGTGGCTGACCGCGATTCGGCTGGAGGTGGAAACGACGCAGGACTGATCGGGTGCCGTCAACGGACGCGTACCGGCTGGGCCAGCACGATCGCGGCCATCAGCGGCAGGACCATGGTGTAATCGCCGGTCAGCTCGAACATGATGATCACAGCGGTGATCGGACCCGTTCTGCTCCGGCAACGACCGCGCCCATCCCGATCAGCCCATAGACAAAACGAGGTTCTCGGCGCCGATCCGCCGTCGGCCGCAGGGATGCAACGCTGGGGCCGAAGTAGCTGGCAATATCCCGAGCTGGTCTACGGGGCACTGCTGCCACTCAGACCCGATCAAATATCCGTGAATTGAGACCAACAATGCCTAAGCTTATTTTAAACTGCTGCCCACTCTGCCCGGCCCATCACCAGCAAGTACACCTCCAAGGGTGGGGAATCACCATCCACGGCGGACGAGTCGAATTCGGGCCACCCGCGATCCTCGACCCTGATCAGCATCGAATTAGTGCACCCTATCTGAACATGTGAGCACACCGCAAACGTTGACCTAAGCGACCCGCTCAGCAACCCCCGGCGCGCCAGAAGGAGCTGATCAACCCCGAGGGGTGAGGACTTCTACTTGGCCGCCAGCGGAGACCACAACTTGGCCGTTGACACCTGTTCGCCTCACCGGGCATGCGCGCCGCTCTCGCTAGTCGCGACGTCAGCACCATCTATCGACTCCTGGCACAAGCGGGATTGACCCAGCGGATGATCGCAAAGGCGACGGGTCAGCCGCGGTCAACGCCTTGTGACGCGCGGGAGACGCGGTGCGGTGCAGGGTTATCTGACGGGTTGATCGTTGGGTGGGGGCAGTGTGGCGCAGGATCACTGGTCCCACGGGTGTCGAGGTGTTGGCTGGTGGTGGGGGCGTGGGGTTCGGGGTGGGCGTCGGTTGTGGCGGGGTGGGTTGGGTGATGGTGGTGCCGAACGGGGGCGGTGCGGGGGTTGCCGGGTGGGGGTTGATCAGGTCGACGAGGGTGGGTGCCTGATCAAGTCGGGGCACCCCCAGTGGGGGTAGTACGAGCAGGTCGAGCACTGTTTTTCCGATGCTGACGTGGGAGTTCCATCGGCTGTCGATCCCGGGTTGGACCCGGCCGCCGAACATCAGCAGCGGTACCCGGGGCCCGTAAGCCAGTTGCACACCGTCGGGGGTGTGTTCGAGGTTGGGGGTGACGACGTGGTCATCGAAGCCGCCCCAGTCGTCCCAGGTCAGCAAAAACACCGTGTCGTCCCACAACCCGGCGGTCGCGATGGCGTCGACGGCCTGCCAGATCTTGTTCTGGCCCAGGGTGACATCGGCCACCGGGTGCTCGTCGTAGGGGCTGTCGTGCCAGACCATGCTCAGCGCCGGCAGGTGCGCGGCGTCGGCGACGATCTGATCGCTGCGCACGATGTTCGGTGAGCCGTTGAGTTGTTGGTAGAACGCCACCGGGTAGGACGAGGTGCCGGTGTAGGCCTTCCTGCTCAACCCGTGATCGTCGGCGTGTCCCAGGATCGAGGGCATGTCCCGGACCGGTTGGGGTCTGGCTGCGGGGCGGGTTGCGCAACGTCGGGCTCTGCCCGCCCACGATCAGCAGATGGTTGGGGGTGGAGTTGGTACCGAACCCTGAGCAGTGGTTCTCCAGGAACGCCCCGGTGGCGGCGAGGTAGGCGTAGTAGGGCAGCACAGCAGTCGTGTCGAACTGGGCGTGCACCGCTGGCGTCGGGGTCCCGGCCTGCTGCGCGTGCAGCCATTTGGCGTACGCAGCGCGAGTATGCGGATGATCTGTCAGTGGGGGGTTGGGCTGCACCGGCCAGTCGGTGGCGACGTTGGCACCCCAGGCGCGCATCGACCGGAAATAGTTGTCGGTGGTGTGGTTTTCCTGAACGAAGACCACCACGTGCCCCACTGCACTTGTCATCGGCACAGGCTCTCGCCGCCACCCACCGACCGCAAGCAAACGGAAAAAGAACACTGGGTCGACGCGCCAGCGCTGCCCGGTTGGAGGGAGGGGGCCCCGGAGGCGCGGGTGGTACCAGGAACCGCTTACTGTGCCGGCGCTCCTGAGGAGGCAAGATCGTGCTTTGCCGCAAGCCGACCCCTTGCGTATGTGCAGTCCCGGGCCGCACTCCTGTCAGAAAAGGGTGTCGCTGACGCGGAGGAGCTGGTAGCCGGTGGGGCCGAGCTGGCGAGCTCGCGTGGACGTCGATGGAGCCGAAGAAGTTGATGTTCTCGCTATGTGCCGGGGTAATGTGGGTCAGCACCTCGTCATCGACCCGTCGCCCGGCCGCGCGCATCGACTCGACCGCCAGCCCGTAGTACTCGGTTGTCCAGGTCGTATCTGGGATTTCGATCTTGATCTTCTTCGTTTGCGCTGCTAGTTCGTTTACGGTCGCGTCCGTAGGAGGGAGACGGGGCGGCAAGCTTGCCAGCGAGCAGCGCCCGGCAGCGGACCGCGCTGCGTCCGCATCACAGGAGTTACACCGTTGAGATTACAGTCCCCGTCACGGGGAGCGGAGGCCCCGCTCCTTCATCGCATCAGTAGGCTTCCGCTACTGGGTGCTGAGCTGCTGATTGACGATGGCCCGGGTCTCGGCGTCGGCACCCGCCATGGCAGTGAGGGTTGTATTGGCTCCCTCGACAGCATCGATGGACGTGACCAGTTCAGCGGCGCTGTCGAGGACGGCTAGGTGCTCCCGCCAGCGGTCGCGCTCGTTGTCCGCCAGGGACAGCGTGAACGGCAGCTCGAATGGTGGGCCTGCGTTGGTCGGTCCCGGCGGTGCGGGCGATTGCTTGAGGGGTTTGCTGCTTAGCACGCCTGCAAGGGTCTTCAAGTTGCGCATCTCATCGAACGTCCAGTCGGTCAGATGGCCGCGCAGAGTCGGTGATCCGCTGGCGTCGGCGTTGGGCCCGGGGACGTGCAGGGAATGGGCGAGGTTTAGCAGTAGCGCCCGGTAACGGACGTTGACGTCGGCCAGCAAGAGGCGTCGTGGGTGGTACTCGCAGATCCCGAAGGCAACGAGTTTTACATTTTGCGTGGGCGGGTTCGGACCAGTCGGTAGGACCCGCCGGGACGCGCATCGAAGTGCTCGAACCGGCCGGTCATCCGTCGGGCGGTAGCCACACGGCAAGCGCGTCGGAGGCGGTCAGCGCGGCGAATACCTGGACGGCGGTGGCAGTCCGAGTCATCGCGGGCTCGCCCGTAGCGCTCGTAGATCACGCGCGAGCCGAACGTCTTCGGTGACCGGCGGCAGGAAGGGCGTGCCGCCACCGACGACGACCGGATTGCGGAACATGCGCAGCTCGCCGACGAGGCCGAGCTCGATCGCTGCCGCGGCCAGGCCGGCGCCGCCGATCGAGACGTCCTTGTCGGTCGCGTCGAGCGCCGCAGCGACCTCCTCGGCCACCGACGCCTCGGCGAGCCGGGCGTTGCCCTGAACGCTGTCGAGCGTGCGGCTGAAGACGACCTTCGGGATAGCGCACCAGACGTCGGCGAACGCGGCCCCGAGCTCGTTGTCGCGCAGCGACGGATCCGTCTCCCACACCAGCATGGTCTCGTAAAGCCTACGGCCGCACAGATAGCCGCCGAGCTCGCGTGTCTGCGCGATGTGGAAACGAAACTGCTCCTCGTTAGGGACCGTCCACCCGAACGCGCCCTCGCGGTCGGCGATAAAGCCGTCCACCGAGACGCCCATCGAGTAGATCAGCATGGCTTCATGCTCATCGCACCGGAGCGACGGACGATGATCGCGATGAAGTTCACCGTTGAGCTTGACATCGGGCTCTCCTTCCTTCTGCAGGCTGCTCTGCCATAGCTAGTGACCGATCGCGAGACGAAAACTCATCGTCGTGGGCGGTCCAAGCGACCGTACGGCCATTGCCGACGCCGCACTGAGATCTCGGAAGCGGAACCACCTGCGGTGACGGATCACGCATCACCGAACGCGACGACCAAGGTCGCGGTGGTCGCCGCAAGGGGATCGTCGAGCGGGCGCCCACTCGTTGGACAGCGGATTGTCAATGTCCGAAGTCGCTTGCACGAATGTCCGAGGTCGCCTGCACTTAGTTTGTGGTGAGCTCCCGGGCCCGGCTGGCGCGCAGTTGGCGTGGGTCGGGGATGTGGTTGTAGAGGGTGCCGGGGCTGACGCCGAGCAGCTTGGCGATCGCAGTGATGCTGTTCTCGGGATTGGGCAGCATGTCCCGGGCCGCGCGGAGGATCTCCGGTGTGACGACGGTGGGGCGTCCGCCGACCCGGCCGCGGGCGCGGGCCGCGGCCAGGCCTTCACGGGTGTCGGCGACGATCAGTTCCCGGAGAACTCAGCGATCGCACCCAGGATTTGGAAGAACATCACGCCGACGGCCGTGGAGGCGTCGATGCCCTGATCCAGCACGACCAGATCCACCCCACGAGACTGCAAATCCTTGGACAGCTCGATCAGATGCTCCAACGATCGATCGAGTCGATCCAGCTTTGTCGCTACTAGCTGGTCGCCCTCCCTCGCGACCAGCAGCGCCTTATCCAGCCCGGGGCGCCGGGCCAGCTTGCCCGATGCCTTGTCAACGAAGATCTGATCACAGCCGGCTGCGACCAGCGCGTCGTGCTGGGCCTCCGGGTGCTGGTCGCGGGTGGACACCCGGGCCACGCCGATCCGCACGGCCGGACCGTATCGCGAACACCCCTGGGCGTGACGTAGCCGAGTACACGACATGCGTTACACAGGTCACCTGCGGAAACATCTCAACGCCGGAGATGTCTCACGAACGATCGCTTTCGAACGTCTCACCGACTCGTCCGGCTCGTCGTCCCAAAGCCGTGTCCAGCAAAGATCTGGTTGTGAGACGCCTGTCGCGCGTACACGGGTTTCGGACACGTGGGTGGCGTGGCGGGTGCGTGCCGTAGCGATCGTGCTCGGTCACGGGCCCGATCCCTGCCGACCTCCACGCAAGCCGGGCTCATCCCAGGCCCGTTCCGGCAGGTGGGCTGCCGATCTGCCCGAACTCCGGCGCAGCCTGTTCCGACGGTGCCGTAAGAAGACCCTCACTGGTGATCGTCTCATCTCGGATGTTTCGACCTGAGCGCCGTGACAGCAAGACGGTCAGCGATCGGTTGCCAGTGCGGTGAGGGTCCGACCGGTGATGCGATAGACCGTCCACTCGTCCATCGGTTCGGCGCCGATCGAGCGGTAGAAGCCGATCGCGGGCTCGTTCCAGTCCAGCGCCCACCACTGCAGTCGGGAGTATCCGCGGCGCATGCACTCGGCGGCGAGCTCTGCGAGCAGCGCCCGGCCAAGCCCGCAGCCCCGGTGCTCGGTCCGGACGAAGAGGTCTTCGAGGTAGATGCCGTGTACCCCGTCCCACGTCGAGAAGTTACGGAACCACAACGCGAACGCGACAACTTCGCCGCCGACCTCGGCGACGTGGCCGAACAGGGCCGGCTCCTCGCCGAACAACGCTGTACACAGCTGCACGGGGGTCAGGCGGCACTGCTCAGATGCCTGCTCGTAGGCCGCGAGTTCATGCACCAGCGCAACCACAGCGTTCACATCGGACTCGGCAACGCGTCGGACGACGGTACTTTCTGTCTCAACCTTCTTCATGAAACTTCACGCTCCTCCACGATCCCACCGCAGGATCGGCACGGAGCAGCTGTTGATCGACCAGCGGGGTCGGTGTTCCGGGGTCTGGCCGTCGTAACGAACACCCCACGATCCTCGACATGTGGTTCGGCAGCACGGCGCTGTCATCGGGAAGGACCACCGCCATGGCTACACAACAGGGACTCGGCGTCGGCTCAGGAAGCATGATCGACAACGGAGACGGCACCGCTTCGTACAGGAAGCCGGCCACACTGTCTCAGGCATTTCGGGTTCGGATCTCTGAAATCCGTGGCTTCTCGGTAACCAAGAGCTCGAAAATGCTCGAACGCACGCTTCGGATCATGGGTAACGGAACCGAGCTGGCGTCTGTCAGCGTGAACCATGGCGTCGCAGAAAAGATCGAAGCCTGGTTCCGAGCGCACCCAGACTTCCATACCGCAGCATCCGCGCAGCCGACGAGCGCGGCTGCTTCCCAGCTGGGCAGCCGGCTCATCGCCGACGAGCTCATCAAGCTCGCTCAGCTGCGTGACTCCAGCGTCCTCACCGAGGAGGAGTTTGGCCAGCAGAAGGCGAAGCTCCTGGCTTGATCGAACAGCTTCGGGGGTGGACCTGCAACGGAATCGGATCGCACGTTAAGCCGGTTCGGGGAGGTCAGCCTGGGTGTCTGGGGCGGGCCGCGCGAGGTCGTTTAGCATATGAGGGTGGCCGATCCGCTTGCAGACCTTGACTGTTAGCAAGGGTTATCTCTTAAGGGGGCAGTGACGGCGTGATCTTGGGAGCCAGCGGAGGTAAGTGGTGGGTGGCGGCTTATCGAGGGTCCGCCGGGTAGCTATTGAGGCAGTCAGATCGGCTCGGTGGGCGTGGTGAGCTCGGAGCGGGCGGCGAGCAGCGCGCTGACCGTGGCGCACGCCTTTCCGCCTCGCATCAAATCGATCGCCGAGCGGAGCTCGGTGATCGCGCCCGGGGGGATCTCGTCCCAGTGGTCCACCGCAGCTGCGATCCGGTCGGTGATGGCGATGAGCTCGGCGAGCGGAGCGTCAGCCATGAGGGCGGCCACCAGAGCCTCGACATCACGCTGGAGGCTGTGCTGGGTGGTGTCGGATTTGCTCACGCATGCTGACGGTACTCGGCGATCACGCCGAGTTGGCAACAGAAGAGTTTGCATCGTCACTCACTCGTGACTACTTCAGCCTGCCCGGCGACAGGGCGTGGCCTATGCGTGGGACATCCCCGCCTGGGCGGTCTGCCAGGCCTGCAACACCTCGGCGGACAGTCGGCCGCGGTCGCTGACGCTGTGACCGTTTTCCTTGGCCCACGCACGGATCGATTTCAGCGTCTCGCGGGTGTAGCCGGCGGCGCTGCTGTCGCTTCTGTGGGTTCGGCTTGGGCGGGTACCACCGCGGCGTCGACCGCCAATTTTTCGACCTGCTTTGACATACGGGGACAGCGCGTCGCGCAGCTTCGCACTGTTGTCGTTGGTCAGGTCCAGTTCGTAGGTTGTGCCATCGACTGCGAACTCGACGGTGCTGATGTCTTGGGCCTCCTCGCCCGTCAAATCGTCGACCAGCGTGACGATGGTCTTGCGCGCCATAAGTGGGACTCCCTTTCGTTGATCTCATTGCGGGCGTGCACCCTAACGCAACCACGTGTGACATCGCCACCAGGCACCGAAGCGACACCTTTGAGCACGTTTCCACCCGAACTACTTGCGGTCGGACCCCAGCGGAGAGGTTCCCGGCCAGCACCTGCGCGAATCGGAGCTGTGTAAGGGCGGCGATCAGCGCGCGAAGCGGCCTCTGCGTCGCCTCCCCGCCAGGAACTGCTCATTCGGGTGGTGTTGCCTACCGTGACTCATCTTCACGGTGTGGGCGCCGATATTGCTAGCGTCGGGGGTTCCGGGGTCCGGGTGGGATCGCGCAACGCGCGGCCAAAGCGCAGCGAGGTTGGTCCCACCCGGACGGATTCGGCCCGGTTCATCGGCGTCGTGCCGATTCTGGCCTCATTCATTAAGCAGTGGCGTGGCCACGGGCCCCTTCCTCGCTGTATCCCGCTCATCCCCGTACTGGGGGTTGGGTCCTACGGTGTGGACCGTGCCGGTGGAGTTCCTCAGTGATCAAGAAGCGGTGGCTTTCGGCCGCTATGGCGACTCGGTGCCGCAGGTGGATCTGGACCGGTTCTTTTTCCTCGATGACGCCGAGCGCAAGCTGGTGACCGGTCTGCGGGGTGATCATAACCGGCTCGGATTCAGTGTTCAGCTGGCACTGTCAGGTTGAGGGGCTGGGGGGTGACTGCCTGTTCTGGCCCAGGATATGGCTGCGTGGTGGCCTGGGTCAGGCGGTGGTGGACAGGCCGACGACCTGGTTCCACGTGGTGAATCGGATGGTCATCTCGCGGCGGTATTCGTCAGCGTGCAGCCGGTGGCGGTGGGGTCGGAAGTGCGGTGATATCCCGCTGAACGCGGACAAGAATCGCTGCGCGCCACCGGGTGAGGTGAACTTTTTCATCGCGCGTTCACGCTGGCGGGTCGGCTGATGAGAGTTCTCGGCGCGGTTATTCAGATACTTCGACCGGCGATGCTCCACCCCAGGCAGCAGCCGGCGACGAGCAACCCCGTAGCTGGCCAGCTTGTCGGTCACCAAGACCCGGGGCACGTATTCCAATCCTGTGAGCAACTTACGAAAGAACCTGGTCGCGGCCTTGGCGTCGCGGTGGGAGGTGACCAGGATGTCGAGCACAGTCCCGTGCTGTTCCACCGCCCGCCACAGGTAGTGGGTCTTGCCGTTGATCGTGATGAACACCTCGTCGAGGTGCCATTTGTCCCCTGGGCGGGGCCGGCGGCGGCGCGGCCGTTGGCGTAGGTCACCCCGAACTTGCGGCACCACTGGTGGATGGTGTCGTAGGAGACGCGCACACCGCGTTCGGCGATCATCTCCTCGACGTCGCGCAGGCTCAGCGGGAACCGGTGATACAGCCACACGCAGTGGCTGATGATCTCCACCGGGAACCGGTGACCTCGGTACAACGACGTCGTGCCATCCACCAACCCAGGATGGTCCACACCGTCACGCAGCGCCCGAGCACCCCAGACGCGCCAACCTGACAATGCCGTCCATTTCCTGGTGACCAGGCGGCGGTGCCAGGCCAGGCAGCGTGTCAGGAGTGACGATTCGATGGGTCCGCAGCCGGCGGGGGAGCAGGCGGGTCAGGGCGGACAAGATCGCTCGGCCTGGCCAACTCAGGCGAGGCCGGGTCACCTGACGACGCAGCACCGCGATGTCGTGACGCAGGATGAGGATCTCGACATTCTTGGCGGCGGCGCTGCGGGCGAGCAGTCCGAGCCAGCCGAACAGCCTGAGTGTGATCAGATACAGCAGTCGAAACGACACGACCGGTGATCATGTCATGATCGCGTTGGGTCGCCGAAGCCGCAGCTCATCACACTTGTAACGAGTTTGGCACGCCACAGGCTACAGGCGAGGGGAAGGCTGGGCGTTGCGACACGATGTTGCACGAGTTGAGTGGGTGAGCTGTTGGAGGTTCGACCGATGTCGAAGGTGTAGCCCCAGGGCAGTGTTCGAGGTTCTGTCCTCGGCCTGACGTGCGTCGCTGGTAACGGCGGGGTCCGAAGCTCAGGTGGTTAAGCCCAAGGGTTCCCGTTCCATCCGGGAGCTACAGGCGAAGAGGAAGGCCGGCCGCGACACCCTCTTCGCGCTCAATACCCACAAACCTGACAGTGCCGCATGCCCGGATTGACAGAGGAGTTGGAGACGGAGCTCAAAACAGCTGCCGCGCCATCTCCCTACCCTAAGCTCGGTCCTGCATCGCCCTTGATTCGATGTCTGCGTAACGGTAGATAAGCAATACCCAAACCACCCAACAGTCCAACACTCCAAAGCAATTTTCCCACGACAATTCCGACGACGGAAATCAGGGCGCCACCAATAATGACAATACCCTGACCGATGGCGACACTGGACCCGGTTCGCATGTTGCTGTCGAACTCGTCAGCGAGTTGGAACAGAAAGGGCAGTTGTAGTAGCCCCTGACTCATCAGAACAATCTGTGCAGCATCAGTGGCCGCCGTAGATGCACCGCGCAATGATACAGAGACATTGGCCTTCTTCAACGGAATCGAGTCATTGATACCATCGCCGACGAAGCACACAGACCTGCCCTCCGACTGAAGGCGTGCGACCAGGCTCGCTTTTTCCTGAGGCAGGGTATTCGCAAAGTAACGGGTAATCCCTAACGCGTCCGCCACCTTCCGGGTGGGACCCTCGCGATCACCTGAAATGATACAAATATCCAGGTTACGTCTGCGCAATCTGCTCACGACGGCCTCGATCTCAGCGCGCAAAATCGGTTCCAGCTCAATCGCACCTACCAGCCGGTCGTTCACAGCGACCATCACCAGCGAATGGCCCTGCTCATGGACGGCCGGCACGAGCTTTTGGATGCCAGCCGGCAGCGCGATGTCCTCCAAGGTCATATAACGCTCACTTCCAACCCGAATGAGCTGCTCCTCCAGTCGAACGCGCAGGCCGTAACCCATTTCGTATTGCACATGACTAACCGTCGGCAGGGAAATACCGCGCTGGGCGGATTCGGCTAGAATGGCACGTGCAATGGGATGGGTCTGGCGATGCTCGGCAGCAGCGGCATACATCAGCACCCTATCGGCTTCTAGGTCGGTGCAGATATGGATGTGCGCGATGCCTGGTTCATCCAGTGTAAGAGTACCTGTCTTGTCAAACACGACCGTATCCACGTCCTTCAGTAACTCCAGCGAACGGCCATCCTTCACGAGAATGCCATGATTCGCAGCAACGCTCAGGAAATTGTGCAGTACAATAGGTGCCGTTAGCTTAATATTCAACCCGATGGTCGATCCAAGGACGGCAACCATGTATTCATAACCAGCTACCGGTAGGGCGACCAGCGCAAGCGCGATCGTCGGCGGAGCCCACTTGTCCGCGACCTGCTCGCCCTTCGAGACAATGTTGGCCTGATAGGAGGCCGTCTTGTTCAACATGGCCCCTATCTGCCCCGCGGTCGTTTCCAGACCGGTCTTTTCAACTCGCACAAATATCCTGCCGGCCGTCACCAATGTAGACGTCAGGACCGGATCACCCTCCTCTTTCTCTACAGGCTGCGATTCTCCAGTCAACATGTGTTGATCAACGGTGGCGATGCCGTCCGTAATGACACCATCGACCGGAATGACCTGTCCAGCCTGAATCACAAGCGTATCGTCGGCCTGCACGGATTCAAGAGGCACCTCCACCTCGACATTGCCCACGCGCTGCCAAACCGTCTGCGGCTGTTGACCGAACATATTGATCAAGCTCTGTTGTGAGCGATCTTGCGTGATAAGAACCAGCTTTTCACTCAAGTAATACGCAAATAAACCGAACGAAGCAGGGAAAAAGAAACCGCCAATAAAAGCGCAAACGAGATAGAGTGACCCTATTACATCCAGGCTAAGTCTGCGTTCGTGAGCGAGTGAGTTGTAACCGTTCTTAAAGATCCGCATACCGGCGTAGATCGCCGACGTCACGGTTAAATAAAAGAGCGGCGGATACGCGATGCTTACGATCGCAGTGCCCATGCTTACCGCCGCTGCGCCGATGTACCTGTTAAGGTCGCGCTCATCGTCGGCAATCACCATCGCGCCATCACCGCTGCCGCGGATCTCCGCCAGCTGCGCCTGACGCGTTCGGCCAAGCCGCGGATCACATTTTTCGGTAGCATGTTGGTGACGTTTTACGCGCCCCAGCGCCGCACCAGGCTTGAGCCTCAATGATCGCGTGAAAGTCATGGACTGTCGTACGGTCTCCCGGACGAGCTGGCCGACTTTCTCGCCGTTCAGTACCGTGTCGTGGTAAACCAGTAACCGACCGGTGACCGGGTTCGCGCGTACCATTGCGATTCCCGGCGATTTCCGGAGTTCTGTTTCCAGAAGATTGGCCACACGAGGCTGATGCAGCATTGTCCCAATGTCCCAACGCTGGCGCCCGGGAATGACGGACCGCGGTCGCACCCTGAGTCTCCGCTCCCGGCGACCCATCTTGACTCCCACTGTCGATGACATGGCGACCATTACGATTGATGACATAAATGTCGATCGTGCGTTTCGGATCCGACGGCCGACACCCATCGACGGCAGTGCCGCAGCCTACTATGGGGAAGCGCTCAGCGGCCAGCACTGCCAAGTTGTTGGGTGAGGGTGGGACGGGCTCCTGGTAGAACTACATAGAGGGGCCGCTTGATGAGCCCCGTGTTGTCGTTGATGTACAAGGACCTACGATACACCGGTGGAGATCATCAGCCACTGGTTTGTACACCGGTTCACGCTGAGCTTCCGTGAGGTCGAGCGCGCTGTCAAGTTGGCATTGTCAACTTGTTCGGCTGGCGTGCCTCGGAGATCATTCAGTGCGTGGTTGAGGTAGGGACGGTCGGTCCTGTTGGGGGGTTCAGGCTGCGGTGGTCAGCCCGGTGACTTCACTGCGGTAGTCCTCGGTGTGGAGCAGGTGACGACGGGGCCGGAAGTGCGGTGATATCCCGCTGAACGCGGACAGAAACCGCTGCGCGTGCCCGGGTGAGGTGAACCGTTTCATGGCCCGTTCGCGTTGCCGGGTGGGTTGGTGGGAGTTTTCCGCCCGGTTATTCAGATACTTCGACTGACGGTGCTCAACCGAACGCACTACCCGGCACCGCGCCGCCTGGTAGCTGCCCAGCTTGTCGGCGACCACTACCCGTGGCACGTACTGCATGCCCGTGAACAGCTTGCGAAAGAACCTGGTCGCGGCCTTGGTGTCCCGCCGAGGGGTTACCCCAATGTCCAGGACATCCCCGTCCTGGTCGACGGCGCGCCACAGGTACTGCCGCTGACCGTTGATCGTGAGGAATACCTCGTCGAGGTGCCACGTATCGCCGGGCCGGGGCCGACGGCGCCGCAGCCCGTTGGCGTAGGTTTGCCCGAACCTCACGCACCATTGCCGGATGGTTTCGTGGGACACCACGATCCCGCGCTGCAGCATCATCTCCGGCACCTCGCGGAAGCTCAGCAGAAACCGGTAGTACAGCCACACACCATGACTGATGATCTCCGCCGGGTAGCGGAACCCTCGGTACGACGGCGTCTCGGTACCCACCAGCCAGCCTCTCCTCACCTCCCAGAGCAACCTGGCGATCACCCCAACCCTCACACCGCAGGACCAAGTTGGCGGTGCCGTTAAAAAAGACCATTTCGACCATTGCTGACCGAGTGATGGAGGGGATGGCCGCGTGGCAGAACCGGCCCCTGAATCCGGTGCACCCGGTGATTTTCATTGATTGTGTGAACGTGAAGATCCGTGACGGTAATGGCACAGGCCGTGCAGACACCGGGGGGTCAGGATTGTTGTTCCATGGCCTGGATCAGGCTCCGGGGGCGCATGTCGACCCAGCGCTCGTTGACGTAGTCGATGCAGGACTGTCGGGTGGTGCTGGCCAGCACGGTTGACCAGCCTGCGGGAACATCGACGAAGGCAGGCCAGAGCGAGTGCTGGCCCTCGTCATTGACTAGCACGTGGAAGGTGCCGTCTTCGTCGTCGAACGGGTTGTTCACCGTGACTCCCCTCGGTGGTTGTTGATGGTGTCGAGATGGTGGGCCAGTACCCATTGACATCTCCTGAAAGAAGCTCATCAGGTCCTTACCTGCCCTGTCTGGCGAGGTCCGGGCCTGACTTCGACCTGCCGCAGCGCCCGGCTCACCGTACCGAGCAGCGCATCCGCCTGGGCCCGGAGATAGAAGTGGCCGCCGGGGTATTGGTTGAGGGTGAACGGTCCCGTGGTGTGCCGGGCCCACGCCCGCAGGTCGTCCTCGGTGACCTCGTCATCGAGGCCACCGGCCGCCGTGACCGGAATGTCTAGGGGTGCCCTCGGCACGTATTCGTAGGTCTCAGCCGCCGCGAAGTCCGCCCGGTATGCGGGCAGCACCAGGGCCATCAACTCCGGGTCGTCGCGTAACTCGACGCCCAGCGGTCCGTAGCGTCCCTCGATCCAGTCGAGCATTTCAGCATCGGGCAGGTCGGCGAGCGACGCCATGCGGCAGGGGACGTGCGGGCCTGGGCACGCAGAGACGAACAGCCATCCCGGCAGTGACCGGCCCCGAGCCCGCAACACCAGAGCCGTCTCGTACGCAACGAGCGCACCGAGGCTGTGCCCGAAGAACGCGAACGGCGCCCGGAAATCTACCGAGTCAGCCAGCGCCACCGCCATTGCGTGCACGTCCGAGAGGGCGAGCTCGGTGAGACGCGCACCTCGCCCAGGCAGCTGCACACCCAGGACCTCGGCCTCCGGCAGGCGGTCCGTCCAGCGGACGAACTCTCCCGGCGAACCGCCGCTGTGTGGGAAGCAGTACAGGCGCACCGCTGCTTCAGGACGGCGCAGTCGGCACACCAGCCAGGGTGTGGTGGCGAGGTCACTCATTGCTGGCTCCCGCAGTGATCCCGGCCACTGGCACGTCACGCAGGTGACGTACCAGCGACAGCAGCAGCGGCAGGACGGCGGTGAGCCTGCCCAGGCCCGCGACCCACAGTGCCGACCGAAGGTCCATCACGCCACCGAGCCAGCCACTAAGCAGTGCGCCAATCGGGATGATTCCCAGATCACGAACCGCACCGTGGCGTTCATCCGGCCCAACATTCGTTCCGGAGTCACGCCCTGCCGGAGGCCGATTTGGTTGATGTTGTAGTCGGAGACACAGAACCAGGCCAGTGCCATGCCAGTGGCCAGCATGGGCAGCGCAGTGGTATGAGTGGCCAGGGGCAGCAGCAGCAGCGACACCGCCATGCCCGGCCATCGAGATAGTGATCGCTGGGTCGAACCCGAGGCGGCGGGTGAGCCAGCCGTTGGCGAGGGTGCCGAGCAGCGCGCCGCCATTCGCGACAGCTAGCACAGCGCCGAGGCCAGTCGGCGAAACTCCCAGCGAGCGCACCGCGAACAGAGCAAGAAGCGCCTGCACCATGCTGAAGATCCCGAACAGGCTGGCCACGGCGGTGGCGGAACACGATCGGCCGCAGGTACGCGTCGCCGAGCACGTATCGCAGGTCCGCCACGACATCCTGGCGAAGTGAGGGACGGTCGCTGCCCGGCTGCTCGGGCCGGTGTCCTCACGGTGTTTGATGAGAACGAGCAGCACGGGGGAACTGAGGAAGCTCACGGCGTCGACCAAGATGGCGACCGGCGCGGTGAGCAGCTGGACGAGCACGCCGCCGAGCCCAGGGCTCCACAACCGCACGAAGTCGTCGTGCTGCCACAGACTGGGCCGCCTGGTCATTGATCGTCTCGCCCGCGTGCGGCGGCCACTCGCAGGTCGGTCCATACGTGTGCCACGCAGTCGAGGCGCTCCTGCTTGGACCCCGACCTTCCCCCAGCCCGGTGACACCGGTCTGCCGACCGGCCAAATCGAGTACTGGCCCGCTTCATTGCGCACCACGTCGTACTGCCGGATGTCGTCACCCTCGAACATCGGTGTCTACTTCCGCTGCGGCGTCGCGCCGCTGTTCAACCAGTCGCGCCAACCCGGCCACTGTCGGTGCGATGAACACCAACTTCGTCGGGAGGTCAAGGACGAATACCGTGCGTACCTTGGCCATAAGCTGGGTCGCGATGAGCGAGTCGCCTCCCAAATCGAAGAAGTTCGCGTCGCGGCCGACGTCTGCCAGTCCGAGCACCTCGCCAAACAGGTCCGCCACGGCCGCCTCGGTGGGGCCCTGTGGCGCATCGGGGAGCAGGCGAGCGCCAGATCCGCTGTCCTGATCGGTCGGGACAGTGCCGGTGCCGCCGTACTGGTCGGACGCACCCGGCGACTCCGGAGCGTATCGGCTGCGTTGGAACGGGTAGGTCGGCAGCGGCGTGCGGCGGCGAGGCCGGCAACCGTGCAGTCCTGCCCAGTCGACCGGGGCGCCGGCCAACCACAGCCGGCCCGCAGCGCCCAGCGCCGCGGACAGCGCGGAGCCCGGATCAGACGGATGCGGCAGGGTGGATGTGACGACCTGGTCGGCGGAGACGTCGGGGTGCTGGCGGGCCAGCCCGGCGAGAGTGGTGCCTGGGCCGACCTCCAGTAGGACTCGTTCCGGTTCGGCAGCGAGTGTGGTTAGAACGCCGGAGAAGTTCACCGTGCGACGCAGGTGCGCGGCCCAGTACTGAGGGTCGGTGCTCTGTTCTCCCTCCAGCCACGTACCGAGAGTCTCGGAGACGACCGGTATGTCCGGCGCGCGCAGTCTCATGCGTCCGATAAGGTCGGTGAACTCCTCGACGATCGGCTCCACAAGCGCCGAGTGCCCGGCCGCGGCGATGCGCAGCCGGCGCGTGTCGACACCAGTCTCCGCAAGCCGCTCAGCCAGCGCGCCGACCGCCTCGGCTGGTCCGGAGACCACGCACTGGTCCGGCCCGTTGACCACCGCCACGTCCAGGCTGGTGCCAAGGAACGGTCCGACCTCCGCCGGTGAGATCGGCACGGCGAGCATCCTTCCCGTGGGCGACCGGTCCAGCAGGCGTCCCCTGGCCACGACGAGCTCGATCGCTTCGGGCAGCGAGAAGACGCCGGCGACGCACGCTGCCGCGTACGCCCCGAGGCTGTGGCCGACCACGGCGGCTGGCTGGATCCCCCAGCGCATCCACATCCGGGCCAGGGCGTACTCAACTGCGAAGACCGCCGGCTGGCCAATCGCGATGCCCTCCAGCCGCTCCATGGCCGCCTGCGCGTCGCCCGGTTCCGGGTACAGGACGCACGTCAGGTCGAAGCCCAGGTGCGGGGCGGCCAGCTCGGCACACTCGCGCAGGTGTTCACGGAATACCGGTTCATGGACGTACAGGTCAGCGGCCATGCCAGCGTGTTGCGCGCCCTGGCCGGGAAACATGAACACTACGGGCCGGTCGCCACCCTCAGCGGTCCCGGAGACGAGCCGTCCTGGCTCGTCTCCGGACAGCGCACGCACCAGGTCCTCGCCGTCGCCACACACGGCGAAGCGCCGGTGCGCGAAGTGGTGCCGGCCAGCCTGCAGCGTCCATGCCAGATCGGCCAGCACGAGGTTCGGCTCCCCGACGACGTGCTCGCGCAGGCGGGCGGTCGCCACGTCGAGCGCTGCCGGCGTACGGGCAGAGAGGAGCACGAGCTGAAAGGGCTGGGCACTGGCGCGAGGTTCCGACGCGGGTGCCTCCTCCAGCACCGCGTGCGCATTGGTGCCGCCAATCCCGAATGCGCTGACGCCAGCCCGCCGGGGACCCGCCGGGGTCTTCCAGTCGATCAGTTCGGTGCAGACCCGGAACGGGCTCGATGGCAGGTCCAGGCGCGGGTTCGGATCCTGGAAGTGCAGGCTCGGCGGAATCTTGCCATGTTCGAGCGCGAGCACGGTCTTGATGAAACCGGCCACGCCGGCGGCCACGCCGGTGTGCCCGATGTTGGTCTTCACCGACCCGATCCAGACCGAGCCTGGTTCATCCGCGCCGCCGGCCCGGAATGCCCGGGATAGCGCGGCGATCTCGATGGGGTCACCCAGTGGTGTGGCGGTGCCGTGAGTCTCGACGTACCCGAGCGTGTCCGGGTCCACGTCGGCGACCAGGTGCGCGGTGCGGATGGCACGGGCCTGACCGCCGACGCTGGGGGCGGTGAAACCGACCTTCTGGTCGCCGTCGTTGTTCAGTGCCGAGCCGCGTAACACAGCCCGGATGTGGTCGCCATCGGCCAGCGCATCAGCCAGGCGCTTGAGAACCACAACGCCGGCACCATCCGCGTTCACCGTGCCGCACGCGGCCGCGTCGAAGGCGCGGCAATAGCCGTCCGCGGTGAGGAATCCGCCCTCCGTGTAGCGGCCTGTTTCCGCCGGCACGTGAATGCACACGCCACCGGCCAGGGTCAGGTCACATTCGCCAGCCATCAGCGCCTGCGCCCCGAGGTGGATGGCCACCAGCGACGTCGAGCAACCGGTCAGGACGGTCATGCCGGGCCCGGTGAGCCCAAGCTTGTAGGAAACCCGCGTGGCCACGAAGTCTTGGCCGGTGGCGAAGTAGATCTGGGTCGGGCTGACCGCCGCCAGGTCACGTAGTGACTCCGGGTAGCTGGTGTGGCCGGCGCCGGCATAGACGCCGACCGCGTGCGGGTAGGCCAACGGGTCGTAGCCGGCGTCTTCCAGTGCCTCCCAGGCGCACTCGAGGAACACCCGCTGCTGGGGGTCGGTGATCAGCGCCTCCTGCGGCGAGTAGCCGAAGAACGCCGCGTCGAACTCGTCAGCGCCGTCAACCAGGCCGCAGGCGGGCCGGTAGGTGATGCCGTCCGGGGTCGTCTGCACGGGGAATCGGGTTACGGAGTCCACTCCCCGCGCCAAGTTGTCCCAGAACGTGCGCACGTCCGGAGCACCGGGGTACCGACATGCCAGGCCGATCACGGCGAGGAACGTTGAGGTGTTGGACAGTGTGGTCACGACCTGCCCCCCAGTTCTGCCGCGCTGCGCTCACGCGCCGCTCGCCGCCGGGCAAGCGGGTTCCGGTCGCCGTAGTCCTCTCCCGGCCGACCCGCCACAATGGTCACGGTCCGGTCGACGTCCGCGTCCGATGCCACGTGCCAGCTCAGCGACCGGATGGTCGGATACTCGAACAGCTTGATGATCGAGATGTCCCGACCGAGCCGCTCGCGCAGCCGCCGGTGCACCTGGGTAATTAGTAGCGAGTGCCCGCCAAGGTCGAAGAAGTTGTCCTCCACGCCGACCTCCGGGAGCCCCAGCAACTCCTGCCAGACCCCGGCCAGCCACCGTTCCAGGCCGTCAGCTGGGAGCTGCTCGTGCCGGGTCCGCAATCCGAACCGTGGTGCGGGCAACGCGCCACGGTCCAACTTCCCGTTCCGGGTCAGCGGCAGCGTGTCGAGAACCACCACCGCGGCGGGCACCATGTACTCCGGCAATCGCTGGCGCACATACGCTCGCAATGAAGTACTCAGCGCGTCCGGTTCACTCCCGGTATTCGCGGCGATCACGTAACCGACGAGGCGTTTGTCGTGGGCCTGTTCCCCCCGGGCGATCACGACCGCTTGCGCCACCTCGGGATATTCCCTTAAGACAGCCTCCACCTCACCCAGTTCGATCCGAGCCCCCCGGATCTTGACCTGATGATCAGCCCGGCCAATAAACTCCAGATTCCCATCTGCGTTCCAGCGGACCAAATCCCCGGTCCGATACATCCGCTCGCCCGGTGAACCAAAGGGACAGGCCACAAACCGCTGCGCGGTCAGCCCAGGCCGATGCAAATATCCCCGGGCCACTCCCGCCCCCGCAGCATACAACTCACCCACCACACCCACCGGCACCAACTGCAATCCTGCCCCGAGCACGTACACCCGAATATTGGTAATCGGTCGACCAATCGGGGCGGGCAGCGACCAGCTGTCCACATCAACTGGAAGGGTATAGGCGGTGGTCATATGCACCTCGGCCGGACCGTAATGATTGTGCAATCGCCGGCGCGGCACACGGGAATAGAACTGCCGAACCTGGCGGCCCAAAGTCAACGCCTCACCACCCTGGGCTATATTCTGCAACCGTGGAAGATCGCACCCCTGCTCGATAGCGGCCTCGGCCAACGCTTCAACCATCAAGTTGGTGAAAAAAAGCTCCTGCACCTGATGTCGATCTAACCAACCCACCAACTGCTCTGGGCTCCGCCGGATCTCCTCGGGGATAATCACCAACGTCTTTCCGAAAACCACCGTGGAAAAGATCTCCTGAACCAGGACATCAAAGCTCAGTGCAGTAAATTGTGCGGTTTTAGTCCCCGGGTCGCTGGGGTGGGCACAGTGATGCCACTGCAACATATTCACAAATCCACCAACAGTCATCATCACGGCTTTGGGTGTGCCGGTGGAGCCGGAGGTGTAAAGCACATACGCGGGGTGCTTTGGGAGCAGGGGGGTGGTGCGGTCGGTGTCGGTGGGATCGGTGTCTGGGTATCCCTGCAGGAGGGCGAGGGTGTTGGGGTGGTCGAGTACTAGCTGGGGTGTGGTCGTGTTGGGGAGGATGTGGGTAGTGGTCAGCAGCAGGGTTGGTTGGGCGTCGGTGAGCAGGAGCTCGATCCGCGCAGCGGGGTTGTCGGGATCCACGGGGAGGAAAGCTGCGCCGGTTTTGAGGACGGCCAAGATGGCGACGACTACGTCTGTGCTGCGGGGTAGGGCTAACGCGACGATGTGTTCGGGGCCGATTCCCTGGCTGATGAGGGTGTGGGCGAGACGGTTGGCTGCGGTGTTGAGTTGGGTGTAGGTCACGGTGGTGTCGCCATAAACGACCGCGACCGCCTCCGGTGTGGCTGCCACTTGGGTCTCAAACAGCGTGGGCAGGTTGGTATCAAGAAATGGGGCCGTGGTGTTGTTGTAGTCCACCAGCAATTGATGGCGTTCCTCAGAGGTGAGCAGGTCGATTCGGCTAATCGGGGCGTCCGGATCAGCAACCGCCGCCTCCAGCAGGCGTATCCAACGCGCCAGCAGCGTCTGGACCGTTGCGGGGTCGAACAGGTCAGCGGCGTACTCGACATTCCCGTCGATGCCCTGGCAGCGGCCGTCGGGGCCACGCCGCTCCCACAGACTGAAATTCAGGTCGAACTTGGCGGTGCCGGTCCGCGCTGGGACGAAACTGACATCGAGCCCGGATAACTGGAAGTCGGCCTCGGGGGCGTTCTGCAACGCCAGCATGATTTGGAATAGCGGGTGATGCGCCAGGGACCGGGTGGGGTTGAGGACCTCGACCAGAAACTCAAACGGCACATCTTGATGCGCATAGGCGGCCAACGCCGTCTCCCGCACCCGCCCCAGCAGCTGCGCGAAACTGGGATTGCCGGACACATCGGTGCGCAGCACCAGGGTATTGACGAAAAAGCCGACCAGGTCGTCGAGTGCTTGGTCGGTGCGCCCGGCGATGGGGCTGCCCACCGGGATGTCGGTCCCCGCGCCCAGTTTGCTCAGTAGCGCGGCCAAGCCGGCCTGCAACACCATGAACAGGCTGGCCCCGCCACGACGGGCCAGGACCCGCAACCCCTGATGCAACGACGGTTCCAGCCGAATAGTCAGGTAATCACCGCGGTAGGACGCCGCTGGGGGGTGGGGTCGGTCCGTGGGCAGGTCGAGGTGGTCGGGTAGTCCAGCCAGTTCCTGGGTCCAGTAGGCGAGCCGGGCGGTGAACAGGCTGTCGGGGTCAGTGTGGTCGCCCAGCAGCCGGTGTTGCCACAGAGTGTAGTCGGCGTACTGCACCGGCAGCGGTGCCCACTTGGGTGCTTGGTCTTGGCAGCGAGCTGCGTACGCGGCGGCCAAGTCGTCTGACAGGGGTCCCATCGACCAACCATCAGCGGCGATGTGATGTACCAACAACAGCAGCACATGCTCCTGGGGTGCCAGGGTGAACAGCTCGGCTCGCACCGGTGACTCGGTGGCAAGGTCGAACCCGTAGCGGGCTGCCGCGGCCAACGCCTCTGGCAGCTCGGTCCCGGTCACATCGGTGATGGGGAGCTGAGGGCTGGCCACCTCGACCTCCAAGACCAGCTGGCGCGGCGCCCCCTCAACCTGCGGGAAGATCGTACGCAGGCTCTCGTGGCGGGCGACCACATCGCCCAGGGCAGCTTGCAGGGCTTGGTGGTTCAGATCACCGGACAGGTGCAGCGCGAGGGGCATGTTGTAGGTGGGGCTGGGGCCTTCCATCTGGTGGAGGAACCACAGCCGGCGTTGCGCGAAGGACAACGGCACCACATCCGGGCGCTCACACCGCGTCAACACCAGGCGTGCCTGCCCGGCGTCGCCCACGCGCGCGGCCAGCCCGGCCACAGTCGGAGCGTCGAACAGCGTACGCAGCTCCAACTCCACACCCAAGGTGGCGCGTACCCGGGCAATCAGTCGGGTGGCCAGCAGCGAGTGCCCGCCCAGGTCGAAGAACCCGTCATCGACACCAACTCCGGCCAGACCCAGCACCTCCGCGAACAACTCACACAGCAGCTGCTCCTGCGGAGTCCGCGGCGCCCGACCCGCACCAGGCGATCCGTATTCGGGAGTGGGTAGCGCCCGACGGTCCAGTTTGCCGTTGGGCATCATCGGCAAACCGTTCAACATCACAATCGCGGAGGGGATCATGTAGTCGGGTAGCCGTCGGCGCAGATATTCCCGCAGCGAGTCCGGCCGGCACCCATTGCCGCCGGCAGCTACCACGTAGGCGACGAGCCGTTTGTCCCCGGGCCGGTCTTCGCGGGCTACCACTGCAGCTTGTACGACATCCGGGTGCGCGGCGAGTGCGGTTTGGATCTCGCCCAGTTCGATACGGAAACCCCGGATCTTAACCTGATCATCCGCGCGACCGACGAATTCCAAGTTCCCGTCACCACGCCAGCGGACCAGATCGCCAGTGCGATACAGGCGAGTCCCCGCCGGACCATAAGGGTCCGCAACGAACCGCTGCGCCGTCAACCCCGCCCGACGCAAATAACCTTGCGCCACCCCAGCTCCACCGATATACAACTCACCCACCACACCCGGCAGCGCCGGCTGCAACCCAGTATCCAGCACATACACCCGAGCATTCGCAATCGGCCGACCAATCACCGGACTGGGAGAGTCGTCTACCCGCGCCATGAGCGTATCGACTGTGCATTCGGTCGGTCCATAGAGGTTGAACCCCTCAACCCCGTCCACCGCCCGTAGTTGGTCCCACAACTGGTCTGAAACGGGCTCTGCACCTGTCACCACCACCGTCGGCCGCCACCGGCCGCTATCCAGCAATCCCTTAGATACTAGCAGCTGCACATACGACGGCGTCGCATCGACAGAATCGATGTGCTGCCGGGCGACGTAGGCCACCAACCTATCGGGGTCTGTCCGCGTCACCTCGTCGAGGACATGCAACTCATGGCCAGCAAACATCCACAACAGCTGATCCCACGATGCGTCGAACGAAAACGACGTCGTCTGCGCAAGCCGCAGTCGACGACCCTTTACTTTCGTCACCAACGGCGCGAGCACACCCTCACGATGAGTGTAGAACAAATTGGTCACATTTTGATGGCAGACCACGACGCCTTTGGGTTGGCCGGTGGAGCCGGAGGTGTAGATGACATATGCGGGATGCTCAGGGCGCAGGGGGGTGGTGCGGTCGGTGTCGGTGGGGTCGGTGTCGGGACAGCCGCCCAGGAGTTCGATGGTGTGGGGGTCGTCG
>DATAWX010000157.1:0-2866 GCA_036266995.1 Pseudonocardiaceae bacterium
AGACCGGAAGGCGTGCCTTCCGGGCACACTGCTCACCAGGCAAACCCGCCCACGCTCCGCAGTCAATGACACTTCACGCCCGTGCCGCCTGAAGTGTCAAAGAGCCAAGTGCAGGAAGTCGGCCAACTCGCGCATCTCCACAGTCAGGCTCCGGCGATGCTCGATCACCTTGGCCAAGATGTCCCCGGCATACCTCTGCTGGCCGAGCCATTCAGGCGCGGCACCGCGAATCTCCTGAAGTATCCCCACCGCCTCCGCATACTGGCGCAGCGCCACGTGAGCATGCGCCACATCCAGACGGTGCCGGTGATAGTGCCTCGACACCGGGAACGGCCTGCCTTCCAACTGCGAGCCGATCGCCAGCGTCACCTCCGGCCGATCCAAGATCATCGCGTTTTCCGCCTGAATGATCGACACCGTCACAGGGCCGAACACCTGCCAGGGGTTATACGGCAACAGGAAGTCGCTCCCGCCCCCGGCCGCTGCCATCCTGGCCAGCCGAAGCGCATCACGAGCCTCCCCCGGCCGGTTATCCCGCACCGCAGCCGTGGACACCCGCAGCAGGAAACGACCCCACGCGGCAAGCTCATCCCGCCCCGCCCGCGACATCCGGGGCTCGGCTTCATCAGCCCACCGGGTGGCCAACTCCCTGGTCTCCGTCAGCCGGCCAGCCCGGATCAGGCCCCAGCACTGCTCATCAATCACCGACATCTGAGTGAGCGGATCACTGGCGTCATCGACAGCGAGCGCTATCGCGTGGTCTGCCACGCTGAACTGCCACGTATGGCTCATCAGCAACGCACACACCTGGCGAATCTGCGCCCGAAGCCCACGAGCCTCTGTCTCGCTCCCATTCACCGACGACTCCACCAGCGCATCCGCATCATGCAGCAGCCCCGGCAGCAGCACCCCGACCTCGGCATAGCGATTCTCAACCAGCAGCGGCACCGCCTCAGCAAACGCCGCCGAGACCCCCTCGAACGTGGGCTCGCCCTCATCCTCCACCGGCAACGTGCCCTCCAGAGCACGCCGCACGCTGTCCCACTGCTCCACGCTGTCGCGGTCAGGCTCCCGCGCATCCGGCCCCGTCAGCAATGCCGATGTAGGCACCCGCAGCACCACCGCGAGCTTGTGCGCCGTCTCCAACCGGAGCCCACCGTAGATCCCCTGCTCCAGCTTGCGGACCACCGAGACCGACACACCAGAGGACACGGCCAATTCCCGCTGCGTCAGCCCCCGGCGCTTGCGGACCTCGCGAACCCTGGCCCCAACATCGCGAGCCTCATCCACAACCCATCACCTCCCGGGCACAGCTTCCGGCTACACCCAGACTAGCCCGCTGCCCCAATACCTCCCGAATCTGGCACGTAACCGTCAGTGACACTTTGGTCGCCGCCCCGCGCAAAGTGACGTTGAACCGCGCTCTGACCTGGACCGACACTTATCCCTGAACACGCGGCCACCCTACGGAGACGGACAGGTCATGCTCCCACCCCAGACCGACCCAGCCAGCCAGGCAACCGACGAGCGCGAGGATCTGAGCCGGCTCGCCGCTGAGCTTCCCGCCCACGGCCTGCACGCCACCCTCCGTGAACTCCCCGGCCCCTTGCCTTGCCTGGATGTGCGCAACCCGGCCGCCCCAGCGCTCACCGAGCGGGTATACGCCGCATCCGGCTCGTTCTGGTGGAGTTGGACCGAGCGCATCGCCGGATGCGACGACCCGGCCGCAACCGCCGCCGCCCTCGCCCGCGTCCTGCGCACCACCGACCCCAGCTAACCCGATGACGAGCCGCCCGGCTGACCCCCCAGACCAACCGCGTGGCCGGGCCCGGCCACCGGCCACCCGGACGCCCGCTTTCCCGCGTCCCACCGACGTCGTCCGCGAACTGGTCACCCTGCTCCGCACCCACGGCCTCCAACGGCTCTACTGGTCCGGCTGCGCCCTGATCGCCGTCATCTCCATCACCAACGGCCTCACCGTCTGGACCGACGGCCGCTACCTCACCTGGACCAGCCACGGCACCCGCACCACCCTGCCCGCCCACGACACTCACACCGCCGCCGAACACCTCGCCCACCTCGCCTGCCAGCCACCCGGGGGGACCACACCATGACCCACCCACCCGACGAACTCACCTGGATCCAGATCTGCCGCGTGCGCTCCCACCTCCACCGCGCCGTCGCCGCCCTCCTGCGCGGCTCCGGGCTGGAAATCCGCGAACTCGCCAACCACCTGGTGATCTTCAACCCCAAGGACCCCGAGAAAGGCCGCATCTACATCACCTATACGACCGGCGAGGCATCCCGCCGGCTCGTCACCTGGGACTACCTCGGCCCACTGCACACCACCGACCCCGACCCCGACCCCGACCCCGAACCGGCCATCGACGCGGCCCAGATCATCGCCATTCTCACCGGGCAGCCACCACCCCCCGCTGACCCAGGCCCCGGCCCGCGCCGCGACAGCGACCACCCCGACCGGCGCGGGCCGGGCTCCACCACCATCGGCTGACACCGAAAGGAGCGGCACAGATGCGAACCAACCCCAGCGCTGGGACCTCCCCGCACGGCAGGCACACCGGCACCAGCGGCGTGAGGGGAAACCAGTGACGGCAGTTGACGAAGCCGTTCGTGCGCACATCGGCACACAGACCGGGCTGGTCGTCGTCCAGCCAGGCACCCTGTGCAACCTCGATTGCGCCTACTGCTACCTCCCAGCCCGCAAAACCCGCAACCTCATGAGCCTGGACACAGCCGCCGCGCTGGCCGCCAGCCTCGACGGCCTGCCGGCCCCCGTCACCGTGAACTGGCACGGCGGGGAACCACTCGCCGTCCCGCTCGCCCACTTCACGGCGCTACTGGACGT
>DATAWX010000158.1:0-49243 GCA_036266995.1 Pseudonocardiaceae bacterium
GAGACGGCGGCCGCCGTCGTCCGGCAGTGCGACGGATGTCTCAGCGTGGCCGAGGTGGTGCGGGCGGTCGGTGAGGTGTACGACGACGTCGCGGTCGAGGACGTCATGTCGCTGCTGCGGGACTTGATAGCGCAGAAGCTGCTGGTGACCAACCGTGGATAGGCCGCTTGGCCTGCTCGCGGAGCTGACCTACAAGTGCCCGCTGCACTGCCCGTACTGTTCCAATCCGGTGGCTGTCCCGCAGACAGCGGAGCTGACGCTGCACGAGTGGTGCCGCGTGCTGGCCGAAGCCCGGCAGCTGGGCGTGCTGCAAGCTCACCTCACCGGAGGTGAACCGCTGGCCCGACCAGACCTCACCCCTCTCGTTGCCCGGGCCCGCGACCTGGGTTTCTACGTCAATCTGGTCACCAGCGGGGTGGGTCTCGACGAGCGACGGGCCACCGAGCTCGCCCAGGCCGGACTCGACCACGTCCAACTCAGCATGCAAGACGCCGACCGCGTGGCGGCCGACGAGGTCTCCGGTGCCCGCGTCTTCGACCGCAAGCTGGCTGCTGCTCGAGCCGTGACGGCAGTGCACCTACCGCTGACGGTCAACGTTGTCCTGCATCGCGGCAACATCGGCCGGATCGGGCCGATCGCTGATCTCGCCGCTGCCCTGGGCGCCGACCGGCTCGAGCTCGCCCATACGCAGTACTACGGCTGGGGATTGCTCAACCGCTCCGCACTGCTGCCGACTCGTGATCAGGTCGTCGCCGCGGAGCACGCCGTCGCGCATGCGCGAGCGACCCACGGCGGCACCCTCGAAATCCTCTATGTCGTGGCGGATTATCACGAGTCGTACCCGAAGCCGTGCATGCACGGCTGGGGGCGCAGGCACATCGTCATCGCCCCTGATGGGCGGGTGCTGCCCTGCCCGGCGGCGGCGCAGATCGTCGGGCTCGACATCGACACTGTGCGCGAGCGCTCGCTGAGCGCGATCTGGCACCACTCCCCTGGGTTTACCCGATTTCGCGGATACGACTGGATGTCCGAGCCGTGCCGCAGCTGCCCCCGCAAGGACATCGACTTCGGCGGCTGCCGCTGCCAGGCGTTCCAGTTCACCGGCGACGCTTCCCGAGCGGATCCGGTGTGCCAGCTGTCGCCTGATCATCACCTCGTCGAAGCAGCCCTCCAGATCGCCGTGCCGCCGCAGCTGCCGATGCGGCCCCGATCGAATCCGTCGGTCACCTGAGAACCGCTCGAGGAATCGGGTCAGAGTCGGGCGTAGTAGGCGTACCAGTCCCGGCTGGACGGGCTGAAGTAGTGCTCGGCGGCGACTTTCTCGCCGGGGAAGAGCTGGAACGCTTCGGGTGCGCCGCGGGGCGTGGGGTGGAAGTAGGCTCCGCTGACCCAGTTCGGGTTGATGTCCAACTCCATGCCCCGCACCACGCCGCTGGCTTGCAGGATCTGCCCCAGGCTGCACACCGACAACGCGGGTCCGCCGACGTAGACTTCCCCACCAGCCGCGGTGACCCCGAAGCCGGAGCGGTGAATGAACGCGACCTGGCCCACCGTGCTCCCCCACTGGGCGGTGCCGCCGCTGCGGCAGCTCGGATTGACCTGCCCGTCGTCGACCAGTGGGACGAGGTTCTGCCGGACGCTGGCCACGTCCGGAGCCATCCGGACCTCGCGACTCCAGGCGCCGACGGCGGCCGTGCCGTCGGTACGCAGCACCAGACTGGCGGCGCCGTCGACCAGTGGCCGCACGGTGCGGCCCTGGCTGTAGTAGCCGCCGTGACTGGCACCGTTGAGGCGGAACCCACCGTTGAACACGGCGACCACGGTGCGCGCCTCAGCGGGTGTCAGTGCTGTCGCGGCCTGCCAGCTTCCGCCGGGGTCCTGGAAGCCCGGGTGTAGCTGACCACGTACCAGGGTGGGATCAAGCCACATCACACCGGCCAGGAAGGACGTGTGCTCGCGATCCGGACGCACGTGGGCCACCCGCACCGCGGGCTGGCCGTGCACCGTCGTCACGGTCTCCCACTGACCTTCGCCGGGTAGCGGCGCAATACCCGCCGGCGGGTGCAGCGGCGGCGGCGCGGACAGATGGGCCGCGCCAGCACTGACGAGCGGATCAGGCGGTGCCACCGGCACCGCCCCGGCCCGCGGGATACCGCCCACCGGCACGCCGCCGGTCGGCGGCCGATTGTGCTCGTACTGCTGTTTCTCTAACCAGGTGATCAGCCCGTCGAAGCCGTGGTCACGGCCCCACTCAGCCAGCCGGGCCGCCACGCTGTCGGTGCCGGGCGCTCGCAACGCGCCCGCCACCGAAACGCCCACTACCGATCCGAAGAACACCACTGCCACCAGCATGACCAGGAGCAACCGCCGCCACCGAGGACGTGGGGGGCCCGGCTGACTCGGTGGGGTCCGCGTGGATGTGGCGACCATTATCCCCCAGTTAAGCAGCGCGGTGGGCGGAGCGGCGGCGGGTGGGCCGCCGTGGTCCGCGCCGGGAGGCCTCAACAACGCCGCCCTGACGGCGCCGCGACTGCGCCGGTTTGAGAGCTGGGGCAGCAGCGGGAGCGCCCGCGGGTGGCAGGACCAGTGGGGCCGGCGGGCCGGTGAGCGCGGCGATCTGCTCAGCGCCGGGACGCACTTGCGCCATCACCGGCTTGATGCCGGCCAACCGCGTCAGTGCCCGCACATCCCTGATCTGGTCAGGGGTCGACAGGGTGACGACGACCCCCTCGGCACCAGCCCTGGCGGTACGCCCGGAGCGATGCAGGTACGCCTTGCACTCCGCCGGCGGATCCACATGCACCACCAAACCGATCTCGTCGACGTGAATGCCGCGCGCGGCGATGTCAGTCGCCACCAGCACCCGCGCGCTGCCCTCGCTGAACGCTGCGAGATTGCGCGCCCGAGCATGCTGCGAAAGGTTCCCGTGCAGCTCCACGGCAGGAAGTCCGGCGATGGTCAGCTGCTTGGCGAGCTTCTTCGCCGCGTGCTTGGTGCGGGTGAACAGCAGGCTGCGGCGCTGGCCGGAGGCGAGCTCGCGGATCACCGACGGCTTGTCGGCGTGATCCACCGTGAACACGTGGTGCGCCATTTTCGATTCCGCCGCCACCACGGGGTCAACCGAGTGCACCACCGGATTGGTCAGGTAGCGGCGCACCAGCACGTCCACGGCGTTGTCCAGGGTGGCCGAGAACAGCAGCCGCTGGGTGCCGGCCGGAGTCAGGTCCAGCAACCTGCGGACGGCGGGGAGGAAACCGAGGTCGGCCATGTGGTCAGCCTCGTCGAGCACGGTGACCTCGACCTCGCCGAGCCGCACGTGGCCCTGGCCGAGCAGGTCTTCCAAGCGGCCGGGACAAGCGATGAGGACGTCGATTCCGCCGCGCAGTGCGGATACCTGCCGGCCCTGGCCGACGCCGCCGTAGACGGTGGTGATCCGCTGCCCGAGCCCGGCGGCCAGCGGAGCGAAGGTGTCGGCAACCTGGTTGGCCAGTTCCCGAGTGGGCACCAGCACCAGAGCGCGCGGGTGCCCTGCGGTACGGCGCAGGCCGGAACGGGCCAGCGCGGTGATCGTCGGAATCGCGAAGGCGAGTGTCTTGCCACTGCCGGTTCGGCCACGGCCGAGCACGTCGCGGCCGGCGAGCGCGTCCGGCAGCGTTGCCGCCTGAATCGGAAATGCTGTGGTGAGACCTTGGCGGGTAAGCACGGTGAGCAGTTCCGCTCGCACTCCGAGCTCGCGAAAACTGCATGGTTGCCCGGGGGCAGGGTGGTTCGAAGGCACGCGGGGGTGATCCTCTCCTGGAGAGCTGGTGGCCGATGATGCGTGGCCACCCCGCAGTCCGGCGGAGAAGCTCCTGCGCCGCGAAGGCGCTCACAGTCGACCTCGGCTGCACCGAACGTCGGTGGCAGCATCGCAAGGTCCATTATGCCCGACGATCGGCGCTTGGTGCGCCAGGGGTCGACATACCGTGCAGAAGACCCGACATACGGGGGTGGGAAGTCAGATCAGGTTTGCCGTCACCGCCACAGGGGTATCAATCGAGCAACCCAGGACCGATCGACCAGCAAGGACGGTGTTGGTAGATGACGGACACCCGACGACTTCCGAAGCCGGTCGCTAATGAATGGGACTGGCAACTCCAGGGCTCCTGCCAGGGCCTGAACAGCAGCGTCTTTTTTCATCCAGACGGCGAACGAGGTTCAGCGCGATCCCGCCGGGCGGATCAGGCCAAGGCGATTTGCCATCGTTGCCCAGTTCTTGAGCAGTGCCGCCGTCACGCGCTGTCCGCCCGGGAGCCGTACGGCGTCTGGGGAGGTTTGACCGAAGAGGAACGCCGAGAACTCTGGACCAGCCAGCGCGAGCTGCTGGTGAGCTGACGATCCGTGACACCATGTGCCCCTGACATCGGAGGGCACATGAGTCACGTGGTGGTCGTCGGCGCTGGGTTGGGCGGCCTGCGCACCGTCGAGTCCCTTCGCGCATCGGGCTTCTCCGGCCGGATCAGCCTCGTCGGCGACGAGGTGCATGAGCCCTACGACCGGCCCCCACTGTCCAAGCAGATCCTCGCCGGCACCTGGCCCGAGGAACGGGCCACCCTGCACCGCGGTGAGCTGGCCGACCTCGGTGCCTCGTTGTACCTGGGCAGATCCGCGATCGGCCTCGACGACGAGTCGGTGGAGCTCGACGACGGCGCCCGGCTGCGCTACGACACTCTCGTGGTGGCAACCGGGGTGCGGGCTCGGCGACTGCCCGGCCAGCCCGATCACCCGGAGCTGCATGTGCTGCGCACGCTGGAGGACTGCCGCGCGCTGCGGGGTTCGATCTCCCGGGCGCGGTCGCTGCTGGTGGTCGGGGCCGGCTTCATCGGTGCGGAGGTCGCCGCTACCGCCCGGATGGCCGGCCTCGAGGTGACCATGCTGGAGGCGTTACCGGTGCCATTCGCCCGAGTTCTCGGCGACCAGATGGGTCAGCTCTGTGCCCGGTTGCAGGGCGACAACGGGGTTACGGTCCGCTGCGGGGTGCGGCTTGATGGCTTTCTTCTCAACGGTGACGGCGGGATCGCCGCCCAGTTAGCCGACGGGAACGTCGTGCGGGCCGACTGCGGCGTCGTCGGAGTGGGCACCGTAATCGACGCGGGGTGGCTCACCGGGCTCGGGTTACCGACCGAAGGCGGGCTGCTCTGCGATGCGACCGGTCTGGTGGAGGGTACCGGCAACGTCTACGGGGTCGGTGACATCGCGGCCTGGCGGCACCCCACGTTCGGAGATCGGCCACGCATCGAGCACTGGACCTCCGCCACCGAGCAAGCCGCCGTCGTCGCGCAGCACATCGCCGGTGCGGAGGTCACTCGGGCGGCCGATGCCGTGCCGTACTTCTGGTCCGACCAGTACGGGCTGACGCTGCAGCTGATCGGGCGCTGCGATCTGGCGACGTCTGTCGAGGTACTGCATGACCCCGGCGTGATCAAGGGCACGGTGGCGGGCTATTTCGCCGACGGCGCTCTCGTCGCCGTGCTGGCCTTTCACGCACCCCGGCTGCTCAACCGCTACCGCCGGTTGGTGGCCAATGGCGCATCCGAGCATGAGGTACATTCCGCGGCGGCCGAGCTCGCCTTCCGTTAGCCGTTTATCGCTTCCTTTCGACCGTTCGTCGCATCTCTTTCTTCGCGGTTCCTGTAGGCGGCTTGATTGTCAGGGTAGCCCGAGAGAATAGTGGCATGAGACCGGCCAGTTGCGACGATCTGCAGTCGGCCTTCGACTGCGTCGACGTACTCCGTGACTCAGTTCCCGCACTGCGTCCAGAGGAATTGCTCGACGCGATCTGCGGTATCGAAGTACTCGCCCGTAAAACGCACGCGACGATGCTGGAACTCGTCGCCGGCCTGGATGCTTCGCGCGTCGCCGGCGAGCAGGGATTCGGTACTACCGGGAAACTGCTCGCCGCGATGCTGGACCTCAGCGCGGGCCAAGCCCGAGCCCGTACCCGAGCCGCCGAACAGCTCGGCACCCGCCGCGCCCTGACCGGCGAGCCACTCGCACCCCAGCTCCCCGCCACCGCCGTCGCGCTGGCCGCCGGCGCCATCGGCACCGGGCAGCTCACGGTGATCACCCAGACGATGGCCGCGCTCCCCGCCACGATCAGCCAGCACGACCGGGACTGGGCCGAGGCGACACTGGCCGAACACGCCCAGAACTTCGACCCCCGGCGCCTCGCCGTGATCGCCCGCCGTGTCCTGGACAAACTCCACCCCGACGGACCCCAGCCCACTGAGCCCGAAGACCCCTGCCCCGCCGCAGGTGAGCTGCACATCCGCGATCGCCGCGACGGCGGTATCAGCCTCGACGGCTGGCTCGACGCACGGCACGGCACCACGCTGCGCGCGCTGATCGAACAACTCGCCGCCCCACGCCCGCTGAGCGAGAACATCCCCGACCCACGCACCGCGCCCCAACGCAACGCCGACGCCCTGATCGAACTCTGCGATCTGGCCCGCGACAACGACCAGACATCCAGCGCAGGCGGCGAACCACCCCACGTCACCGTCATCCTGGATTACCAAACCCTGATCAACGAACTGGCCGGCGCCACCCTTGACTACGGCCAACAACTCTCCGCAACTCAAACCAGGCTCGCCGCCTGCGACTGCAAGATCATCCCAGTGGTGCTGGGCGGCGACGGGGAGCCCCTGGACGTCGGCCGCGCCCGGCGCACGGTACCGCTGGGTATTCGCCGCGCCCTGGTCGCCCGCGACCGTGGATGTCGATTTCCCGGCTGCGATCGGGCCCCCGCATTGTGCCAGGCCCACCACGTGATGGAATGGCATCACCACGGCCACACCAAAGTGGAAAACTGCTTGTTGCTATGCCCCACCCACCACCGCTGGGTACACGCCACCGGATGGGACATCACCATCCGCGGAAACCTCGTCGAGTTCCGACCACCCGCCATTCTTGACCCCCACCGCGCACCACTAACCAACCCACTTAGACGCTGATCCGCGACAGTTTGTTTCCGTAGTGCGGCAGCGCTCACTTGGACACCTTCAGGATGCCTTGCGCCAATGCCGTTGCGTCAGATCCGGAGACTTTCACGCCGGGGGCACCCAGTCCGTGGAATGACCATGTGCCGTCGTTTTCGTACACCACCAGCAGCGTGCACATGGTGCCATCGTCACTACGGTGGCCCGGGGCCACCATCCGACCTCGCTCGGAGTCCCCGTGGCGCCTTGGCGGTTCGATGCTCATCGCGTGCTCTTCTCTGTCGCGTGAAGCGCTGCCCGGCCCGGTTCGGGGCACGGGCCGGGCAGGCCACACCAGGCCCAACACAGCCAGCGGCCTACTGCGACCTGTCACCTCCGCTACCCGGTCATTGCGCTGTTGTTCACCGGCCACCGTCCGATCTGTCATGTCACGCCTCCGACGAGCGGCAGCGACCTACCCGAGCGAGGCAGGGCCGTGACGCCGCGTCGGGGTGGGACACGACGGGATCGAGGGCGATCGGACGCTCCCCGACCCCGCCGTGATCCGGTTCCGGCCGCCCCGGCCTGGGGAGCCTCCGGCGAGGAAGCAGGGGTAGGCCCGGACGCCACTTCAGCCCGCGCGCCGCCGCGCAGCACCTCACGCAGCCAGCCGTAGCTGGTCTGATGCGCGCTCGGCGCTGACGTCGTGGCCTCGGTCGTCGATAACACTTGTCCGACTGTGGCCTTGCAGTGCGCTCCTGCGCTGGGTCTGATGCAGGTCTGCATAGGCCGTAGCGGGTGTGAATGCCCGGTACAGTGCACGACGCCGAGCAACGATCGACCTACAGGTTACGGGAAGCGGTGTTAATGGTTATGGACCCCAGCGAGGTCGCGGCGGTCCTCATCTCATCGCACGGTCGCGCTGCCGTTGCCGCGGGCGCGGCGGGGACAGTCATTCGGCTGATCCGCCAAGCCCACGGCTGGAGCCAGCAGGATCTCGCCGACCGATCGGGCTACTCCCAGGCCACCATCTCTCGTTTGGAACGCGCGGTGAGCCGCGTGACGCGGGATACAGTCGTCCTGACCGACCTTGCAGGTGCCCTCAGAGTTCCTTGTGCTGCCCTGGGCCTCGTCGGGGACCCAGACCAGCGTCCTATCCTCGATGACGTGGACCGCCGGGAGTTCCTCGGTGGGGCCGCAGGTCTCGCCGTGACGGCGCTGCTGCCCCAGAGCGTGGCCACCCCTGGGCGCATCAATGCCGCCGAGGCAACCCAGTGCTGGACGGCGTTACGCCGCATTGAAGAGCTAGATGCCCGCCAAGGCGGAACGGTCGTCTGCCAGATGGCGGAGGGGATGGCGCGCCGACTCCAGGACGCCCTTCGTCGGGGTAGCTACCTGCCCACGGTCGGACGCGAGTTGCAGAGCATTACGGCCGCCGCCATGGATCAGGCCGGGTGGCTTGCCTATGACGCGGGTTGGCAGGACAAGGCGCGTCGATGGTGGCTCGAAACCTGTCACTTTGCCGACATGGCCGACGTACCCGACGTCCGCGTGTCCGCTCTGGCCGCGATGGCCCTGCAAGCCAGCAATGCCGGCGATGGGCGGGAGACTGTTGACCTTATCCAAGCCGCCAGAAAAGCGGCGACCCGCGATCAAGACGGGAATCCCCTGTTGCTGTCCTTGCTCGCGGCACGCCAAGCGATCGGACACGCTCAGACCGGCGACCGCAGCACTGCTATCTCCGATTTAGCCCAAAGCCGCCAGTGGCTCGACCACGGGCGACGAGGAGACGAGCCCTTTTGGCTGGATTTCTGGGGTTTAGCCGATCTCGCCTGGCACGAAACGCGAGTCGCTTTAGCCACCAAGCAGGGTCAAGCCGCCGAGGTCGCCGCCCGCACTGCCCTGGCCAGCGTCGACGCGACGTCATTTCCGCGCAACCACACTCTCTACGCCGCGGGCCTGGGTTCGATCTTAACCCAGCGTGGCCAACTCGACGAGGCCATCAACGTCACGAGTCAGGCCGTCCAAGGAGCGCACGCGGTCCGAGGATCTGGTCTGGCTGTCTCCAACCTGCGCCACGTTGTTGACCAGCTCGGACAACAGAAGTACACCCCGGCGAAAACCTTCGCGACCGCCGCCCGCCGCCTACTCCCTGCGTAACATGAGCGGCTCTGCTCGGGTTGGGGTGGATCGGCTCACGTTAACTATCTACGGCACAGACACCAGCCTCAACCAGCGCAGTACAGTTCGTGATCTCTACGCCGAGATATACGCAGAGCCACCCTATAATGAGGGACCAGACGAGGCGGACGATTTCGCTTTCGGTTGGCACCGAACAATCGATCAGCGCAACTTTCGACTTGTTATCGCACGACGAGCAGACGAGCCCATCGGGTTTGCCTTCGGCGTCCAGCTTCGAGCGCGGACAAAATGGTGGACCGGTGCTCTTTCGTCACTTCCCGACGATATCACCACCGAGTACACCGGACGAACATTCGCGATCATTGAAATGGCAGTGCGGCGCCCTTACCGGCGACAAGGTGTCGGACGCCAGTTGCATACTCACTTGATCGCCGGGCTATCCGAGGAACGGATTGCGCTCCTAGTCCGCCCGGAGGCGTCAGCACCCCAGCATGCGTACCTATCATGGGGTTACCGGGCCGTTGGTCAGATCCAACCATTCCCCGGAGCGCCGACCTACAACGCAATGACCAAGCAGCTCGTGTTTCCCGCGACACAGCCGCAGGGAACAGGATCCCCGACTTTTGACCGATCGTGATCAGACCTCAGGCTGATGGACCCAATCTAGCGGTGGATCTTGAGGAACTCCTGATTGGCTGGTGGTCCGTTGCGGGTGACAGTGATCTGGCCATGCTGCGACCCAACCTCGGACACCAGCGCAGCGAGGTGAGCCTTGACCTCGGCCAGCGGAGAACCGTCTTGGTCTGAATTGTAGTCACTGCCGGTGGGCGGCTTCAACGTCGATGGTAACGCGCAGGGTGCGACCCACGGCGAACACCCCAGCGAGCAGTGACTGGTTCCAGATCATGCCGAACTGATCGCGGTCGAGCTGGGTGCTGGCATGGAATCCGGCGCGGACGTCGCCCAGCGAACCGGCGCCGCTACCCAGATAGTCGATGTCCAGCCTGACCGGTTGGGTGACTGACTTCAGAGTAAGCCGGCCATCGAGTTGCCAGGAGTCCGGGCGTAACGCGGTCAGCCGGTGGCCGGTGTAGCGGATCTGCGGAAAGCTGTCGACGTCCAGGAAGTCCGCGGAGCGCAGGTGGGCGTCGCGGTCGGAGTTGTCGGTGTCGATACTGGCGGCGTCGATGATCACGTCGACCGCGCTGTCTTCCAGGGGGTCGGCCACGGTCAGGGTGCCGCTGAACCGGCGAAACCGGCCATGGACCTTGGCGAAGCCGAGATGGACCGCGGTTGCCGCCACCGTGGAATGGATGGGATCGATCTGCCAGATCCCCGGGGCGGGAGCTACGGTCGCGCCGACCTGGGTCAGCACCAGCCGACCCAGGTCGACAGGGCCGGCTCCGTTGACCAGACCGGTGTGGGCTTGCGGATCATGCCCGGCGGCCGCAGTGATCACCGTGTAGGTCCCGGGACCCAGCCCGGCCACGGTGAACTGGCCGTCGTGGCGCACGGTAGTGCGGGCGGACTGCGCACCCGTGCTGTCGATGACAGTGACCACCGCGTGTGACACCGGCCAGCCGTCGCGGGTGACCACCGTGCCGGTCAGTGCGCCACCGCTGAGCTCAGCTGCGGCCATGCTGGTCAGCCTTCCGATGGATGTTGCTGCCAACGGCGCCGTTGCTTGTCGCAGCGTCGGCCGGCGCGGGATGACCGAGCGTGATCACAGCCTCGGTGGGGATTCCCAGCTCGACCTGCACGTCGGTGGCCACCGGCGGGTAGCCGCTGGCGATGACCGTGTAAGCCCCGGCCTGCAAGTCATCGAACACGAACTCGCCGCTGGTGCCGGTGATGGCCGAGCCGATCACGTGGCCATCAGCGTCAAGCAGGGTGGCCAGCGCCTCGGGCACCGGCGTGCCGGCCCTTGCGGTGCGCACGCTGCCCACCAGCGCAACCCGGGCGACCACCTCGATGTCATGAGTGACCTCCCCGAAGCCGGGTACGTTCACGCTGTGCGCCACTGGATGGACAGCGGTGGCCGCCACGGTGAGCGTATACAGGCCCTGCGGAAGGCCGACGAAACCGAACCGACCATCGGACCCGGTGGTGGTCGAGATCACCACGTCGCCACGGATGTCGAGAAGGGTGACCACAGCACCAGCGAGGGGCTGCGCCTGCCCGGACCCCGCAACGCACACCGTGCCAGTCAGGCTTGCGCCGGCTCCAGCGAGCATGAAGTCGTGGCGCACCGGCGCATCCGCCACCGCGACAAGCGCGATGCCCGGCTGGCGCGCCGACGAGGCGCAGATCACCAGATAGCTTCCGCCGCCGGGTGGCCCGAGCCGATAATGCCCGTCGGCGTCGGAGAAGTCGCGGTCCAGTTGCCGGCCGGACAGATCGGTGAGGGTGAGGGTGGCCTGCGTAAGTGGGGTGTGTCCGCTCTCGGTGACCCGCCCATAGATCACCGGCCCGGGGCGGCGATCTACGGTGGCCGGATAAGCCGCCTTGGCAGGTGGTGGCGATGTTGCGGGAGTGGGCACCACCTCCTCTGGTATCCATTCTGGATCTTCCAGCGCCGAGTCCGTCGGCGCTCCGCTCAGTTCAGCCGCGAGTTCGGCCGCGAGCGCTTCGATGCCCGATTGGGTCCGCAATGGGACCTCCTCCAAAAAAAGTAGTAACACGAAGGCGATGAACATGACGCCGGCGGCGACGAGAAATACCTCATCCATAGCATTGGAGAAGCCCACCAGGAACGGTCGGGCCAGGCGTGGGTCGATGTGTTGCAGGAACGAGGAGTCCTGCAGCACCCCACTGGCGTTGCCGGCCCCACTGACCGCGCCGGATCGGACCGTCTGCAGCACAGCGGCGTTCGCGGGATTGTTGCGGACGGCAGGATCAGCGAGCGCGGACTGGAATTCCGGCGTGGGGACGATGGTGCGGAACGCGTCGGCAATCCGGCCGCCTGCCGTGGAGAACAGAATCGACAGGAATACCGCGACACCTAAGGTGCCGCCCATCTGCCGGAAGAAGGTCGACGAGGCGGTGGCCACCCCCATGTCCCGGGCCGGCACCGCGTTCTGCGCCGCCATGATCAGGGTCTGCAGGCAACCGCCCAGGCCGAGGCCGAACAGCGCCATGTATATCTCCACCTCCAGCAGCGAGGTGTCGACATCCAAACGGAGGTAGAGCAGCAGCAGCGCAACGGTCATCAACGCCGTACCCAACACCGGCAAGATCTTGTACCGACCGGTGCGGGAGGTCAGCTGCCCGGACCCCAAGGAGGCGGCCATGATCCCACCCATCAGCGGCAGCAACCGCAGCCCTGCCTCGGTGGGTGAGACTCCCTTGACGATCTGCAGGTACTGCGGGATGAGGATGAGGCCACCGAACATTCCCGTGCCGATGATCAGACCCGACGCCGACGTCACGCTGAACACGCTGTTGCGGAACAGTCGCAGCGGTAACAACGCATCGTCACCGATCCGCCGCTCCGCCGTGATGAATGCGATGAGGCCGGCCGCGGCTATCAGGTAACACAGAATCGCTGGAGCCGAGCCCCAGCCCCAGCCCTGGCCCTGCTCGGCCACCACGAGAACGGGTATGACCCCGACAGTCAGCGCCAGCGCGCCCGGCCAGTCGATTCGGTGCTCGCGGGGGGTGTGCGGGATGTTGAGCACCTTGTAGACGACGATCAGTGCGGCCGCAGCGATCGGGACGTTGAGCAGGAACACCCACCGCCAGCCGGCGAACCCCAGGATCGACGCAGCCCCGGCGAACGCACCACCGGCCAGTGGACCGACGACGCTCGCGGCGCCGAACACCGCGAGGAAGTAACCCTGGTAGCGGGCCCGTTCGCGCGGCGGGACGATGTCGCCGATGATCGCGAAAGCCAGTGACATCAACCCACCGGCACCGAGCCCCTGGATGGCGCGGAACGCCGCCAACTGGTACATCGACGTAGAGAAGGTGCACAACACCGACCCGACGATGAAGATCGAGATCGCGGTGAGGAAGAACGGCTTGCGCCCGTACAGGTCAGAAAGCTTGCCGTACAGCGGGGTGGAAATCGTCGCGGCGATCAAGTACGCGGTGGTTGCCCAGGCTTGCAGATTCAACCCGTGCAGATCATCTGCGATGGTGCGGATGGCCGTGGACACGATCGTCTGGTCCAGCGCGGCCAGCAGGACCCCAAGCATCAGGCCGAGCATGACCGTCACGATCTGCCGGTGGGTGAAGCTTCCGGGCGCGGGATCCGGTGAGCTGCGATGCCCGGACTGAGCCAGCGCTGTTGGTTGCGGCATACAAGTAATTGTAGGGGGCAAGCATGCGCCGCCTGCAACCGAGAATTCCGGTGCGCCGCGCTACCTCAGGCGCGACGCCGTCCGGCTATCGAACTGGCGTGTGTGGGAGACAGGGTGGCTCAGGGAGCCCTCAGCTTGCGGGCTTGCATCGGGCGCCCTCGGTCGGCAGCTTGAGGTCGGCGAGGTAGCTGATCCCGGCCTGATCGACACAGCTGTTGCCTTGCAGGAAGGCGGTGTGCTGGGTGCCTTCGTAGGTCAGCAGGCGAGCGTTGAGGTCGTGGGCAAGATTCACTCCGGCCTGGTAAGGCGTGGCCGGGTCCTGGGTCGTGGAGATTACCATGACTGTCGGCAGCCCAGGAGTATGCGGAGCGTGCGGTCCACCGGTGGGCGGCACGGGCCAGAATGCGCAGTTGTCAAGGGCGGGAGAGGGTGGTTCCCCAGTGTCGAGGAATGGCGCAACCTTCCGATACTGGGCGTCGACGTCGCGGGCCACGTTCGGGTCTTTGATGGGCGGATTATCGACGCATTGGACCGCCTGGAAGACATCCATCTCGGCAGAGTAGGTGCCGTCTTGCGCACGCCCATAGTAGATGTCAGCGAGGCGCATGAGGATGTTCCCCTGGCCCTGAGTGAGCTCGACCAGACCTCTGTTCAGAGTTGGCCAGAGATCGGACAGATACAACGCTTGGACGGTGCCGATCGTGGCGTCGCTGTAAGAAAGCTTGCGCCCGTCGGGAACACCGATCGGTTGCTTGATCAGCGGGCGAACCAGGGCTTGGAACTTGCTCACGGCCTGGGTCTTGTCCTGCCCCAAACCGCAATCAGGACGAGCCGAGCACCACGTCGTGAATGCATCGAAGGCCGTCTGAAACCCTCGACCCTGGTCGATGAGCTCAGCGATCTGATCCTGCGCCGGATCGAGCGCGCCATCGAGGATCATCGCGCGGACGTTCTTGGGAAACGCTTCGGCGTAGCTGGTCCCGATCCGGGTACCATAGGAGTAACCGAGGTAGGTCAGCTTCTCATCCCCGAGGGCCGACCGCATGACATCCATGTCGCGGACCACATCGCGGGTGCCGATGTTTTGGAGGACCTGTTTTCCGGTGTCGCTCACCGTCTCGGGCGTGCCACCGTTTGCCAGTACTTCCTGTCCGGTGCGGCTGACGCAGCCGGCGTCGTCAGCCTTCTCCTGATTCTCCGTCTGGGCTACCCCGGCCGGCGAGCTATCGACGTTGAGGTTCATCAGGCGTTCGGCATCCCGTTCCGCCGGAGTCCGGCAGACGACCTGCGGTTTGCTGGAGCCGACACCGCGTGGGTCGAAGCCCACGAAGTCAAAACGTCGTCCCACATCATTGTTCGTGATCTGGTCGGCGAGGCTGGCCGCAGTGCTCATGCCAGATCCGCCAGGCCCACCAGGGTTGATCAGCAACGAACCGATGCGGTGCGCGGGGTCCGAAGCGGGTCGACGCAGGAGCCCGACCTTGATCACGCGACCCTTCGGGTTGGCGTAGTCAAGCGGCACGTTGAGGTAGGCGCACTGCAGGCCTGGGTCGGCGTAGGCCTTCTTGTCGCTGGGGGTGGTGGCGAACGCCGAGCAGCCGCCCCAGGACAGGTTCTGACCGTAGAACTGCTCCAACCCCGTGGGGACCGCGCCGACGGGACCGTGCTGCGCAGTGGTGCCGGTCGCAGCTGAGCATCCCAGCGCTAAGGCCGCTACCGCTGCGAGCACCGGCCCCACGGACAGCGCAGGCGCACGTCTCATCCCAGCTCCCCTATCCCGGTACTTGCCACCCAATAATGATCGCCCAGTAGTGATCACTATCTGCAACTGGACCCGTTCACGGCGTGAGCTTACCCATGGCCGCGGCTTAACCCGTTCAGCAGGTTGTCCTTAATCTCCGGTCGGCCGGCGGCGACGAGGGTGAACGTCGCCTCCCGGACCAGCCGCTGGGCATGCTGGTGCACCAGGATCCCCGAGCTGCCCACTGCTACGACGAGCGCTCCGGCGCAGCGGTAGGCGTGCTCAGACGCGGCGGCGCGGGCCGCCGGCAACGTCTCCGAGTCACCGAGCCCGGCATCGAGCCGGTTGCGGATCTCGCTCTGCCCAGCCCGCAGAAGCTCCGCGACCTGGGGTCGTCCGACCTCGCCGATCATCCGGATGCACCGGCCGGCAATGCCCATCGCGAGGCAGCCGCTACGCCGCACACTCAGGTGTTGGTTGGCAAGGAAGTCGCGGTGCGAGATCTCAGCAGTGACCTTCTCATCAGGCAGGACATAGTCGGCAAACCGGAGCTGGACGGTGTTGCTGCCCTGGGCTGCGACCATCTGCAGCTTCTCGACGGTGATGCCCGCGCCTGGCTGCGCGTCGATCAGCCCGGTGACGATGGTGCCGGTGGGCTGCCCCGCCCGCAGCGCCGTGTTGCGCGCCGAGATCTGCAGCACGTCGATGATGCCCCACCCGGTGACGAACGGAGCCTCGCCGCTCAGCAGCCAACCACCGTCGGTGGCCGTCGCCCACAGTCGCGGCGGCTGCGGGATCGCGCCGGCGAAGGCCACTCCCCCGCGCAGCTCACCCCGCAGCGCCGCGTCGAGGTACTTTTCCCGCAGGTCCGCGTTCGCCGTGCTGGTGAGGCCACGCACCACGCTGTGGTGCTGGAACCAGGTGAAGGTGGTGGTGAGGCAGCCACCCGACAGCGTCTCGAGGATTCTGACCAAGGTCGGGAAGTCAATCTCCATCCCGGTCTGTTCAGGGTCGCCGGCCAGGCCGTAAAAGCCTTCCGCGGCGAGCAGGTCGAAATGGCTACTGGGGATGGCTCCTTGGGCGTCGACGTCAAGGGCCGCCGGGAACAGCACTTCCTCCGCAATCGTGTGGGCCCGTTCCACCATGCTCAGCACCCGGACAACGCTACCCTCGCTGGCGTCCTAGCATCGGTGCGTGGCAATCGACGCAGCACGGCTGCTGGCGCATGCACACCGCCGACCTGCTGAGCTCACCCGGCGTGACGTGGCCCGCCTGATGCTCAGCGTGCCCTCGAAGGACACACTGGCTGCGATGCCGGCCTTGCGCCGTAAGTTAGTCGCGGCAGGCAATCCGTTCTCGGCCGGCTTCTGGGAATCCGCCGAGTCCCTCCTGCGACGGATCGCCCAAGGCGCAGCCACAGTCGGCGAGGTACACGGCTGGCTTGAGGCGACCGGGACCGAACCTACCGCGATCATGGGGCTTTATGTGTGGGATGTGGAGTCCGACCGCACCCCGCTCGGCCGCGAATTGCACGACCTGCTCGTCACGCACCTTGAGGGGTGCCTCAGCGCTGGCGACATCGACCCCGAACGGCTGCTCGCGGACGATCCGGCAGCCCGGCAAGAGTACCTGGGCCTGCAGGAACGCTGGATGTCATCGCCGTTACCCGACGGCCGGGTACCCATGCACGAGCTGCTCGATGAGGAGGATGAGGAGGATGAGGAGGACGACGTCCTCGCCGAGTGGGAGGCTGCCGAGCAGGCCGCTGCCGACGAGCTCCGAGGCGTCCTTGCCGAGGTAGGCGAACGCCCTCGGCCGGACCCGGAGCTACAAGCTGCGTGCCGTGGCCTGCGCACCGCGTTGCGCAGTGGTGCGCGGTCGGCCGAGCTCCTCCGCGCCGGCAGCGGGGTGGACGCGGACAAGCTGGACTCCGACGACGCGCGGCTGTGGCTACGGTTGGCCGCGGGTGTGGTCAACCCGGTGTACGAGCCATCTGATGGCCCATCAGATGGCCCATCTGAGGGCACTGCCTCCGACGAGATCCCCGGGATCGCTCTGGATCACGAAGACTGGCTTGCAGCGGTGAAGGCACTGGCCCGTGGCGGACCCGCGACACCGGCTTCCGCCACGAACCTCGCCCGGTTTCTCGAGGATGCCGACGACGATGACGACGTCCGCGTCCTGGCCGGGTGGTTCATCACCGTCGTGGAGCAGTGGCGGGTCCTCGGCGCTGTCGACGACCATGAGCGGCTCACCCCGCTGGGCTGGTGGGGCATCCCCGAGGCGCTGCTGCAGGTGTGGTCAGGCCACCCACTGGTGTGAGGCGGCTCAATACCGCCAGCGGTGCGCGGCCACGACATCGTCGAGTGGCCGGTCCGCGGCCCAGGCGGCGTCGGACCGGCGCACCGCGAGGAACGCGCCGAGCAGCTGCTCTCCGAGCATGGCGGTGAGCAGCTTGGAGCCGGTGAGCGCCTCCTCCTGCTCGGCAGGTGTCGTCGGCAACCGGGCGAGGCCACGGGCCGCGCGGTCCTGCTCAGTCCACCCACCCGGATCGGTCTGAATCGGCTCGCCCGGGTCGGCGCCGTCACGCAGTCCTGCCACCCCGGCCGCGATCACCGCGGCCAGCGCGAGGTATGGATTGGCTGAGGCATCGGAGACCTTGAGCTCGACGTTAGCGTGGTCGGCGCCGAGCAGCTCCGAACCGAGGACGTAGCGCAGCGGCGCCTCGCGATTCTCCGCTCCCCAAAACTGGTATGCGCTGGCGAAATATCCGGGGCGTAGCCGGGCCAGTGAGGGCACGCTCGGCGCAGTGATCGCGGCCAGTGCGCGCAAGTCCCGGAGCAACCCGCCCAACCAGCCGACGCCGTCGGGGCCGGGGCGGTCGGGGGCAGCGTCGCTACTAGCCAGCAGATTGCGTTCGCCGCGCCACACGGAGGTGTGCAGGTGCCACCCGTTACCTACTCCTGCCGCGGTGAACAGCGGAGCGAAACAGGCCCGTAGACCGTGTGATCTGGCTGCGGCGTGGATCGTCTGGCGGGCCAGCAGCTGCCGATCCGCGGCAGTGATCGGGTCGGATGCGACGATGCTGAGTTCCATCTGACCCGGCCCGTACTCGGCGTGCAGCTGATTGACCGGCACGCTGTTGTCCGCCAGGTCGGCCAGCAGGTCAGCCACGAACTCGTCCACCGCCAGCAGAGCGTGCGGGCTGTAGGCGGGGCCCTGGTACGCGAGCTGAGGCTCCCCGCCGGAATCGCCGAGACCACCGGCCTGAGTCAGGACGAACTCCAGCTCGTAGCCTGCTCTGATCTCCAGGCCCTCCGCGGTGGCTGCCGCGACCTGAGCCTCGAGCACCCCGCGCTGGTCGTATGGCCACGGCGAGCCGTCCACGGCGATCTGCCGCCCCGGAGCCCAGGCCAGCGCAGGCTGCCCGGCGAGCCGAGTCAACCCACGCAGATCCGGCACCAACCGGACGTCGCCGGACGGGGTGGCCAGCCCCTGATGGGCGAAGGTGATCGCGTCGTGGGTGTCGAACACCGCGAACAGCGGGCTCACCCCGACGCCGCGGGTAGCCACCCGCGGCAGCGACGCGATCGGCACCGTCCTGGAGCGCGGTATCCCGTTGTTGTCCGCCCACGCGATGGTCACCCCGACGACACCGTTAGCCGCCAGGTCCGCAGCCAACGCCCGCGCATCGACCATGCCCGTCCTCCTGCCGCGTTGCGCACCCGATCTAGCTTGTATCCAGGCTAGCGCGACCCTCGATCCGGACTCACCCTTGCGTACAAGCGCCCGGGGTGCGGTACTAGCTCCAGACACACAATGGTCACCTCGGGAACACAACGGGGGCCGCGTTCGTCTGCAACAGTGGGACCTTGGGATCCGATGTCAAGGTTGACGGGTGGCTCCCGCGAGTACCGAAGCCGGTGTGACCGGCCTGGTCGCGAAGACCAGGCACGACGGAGGGAGAAGCCATGACCAGCACGCTTACCCGCCCTGAGTTGACTGCTTCCGACCGTTGCGACCGGTGCAGCGCCGCCGCCCGCGTGCGAGCGGTGCTGCCCTCAGGTGGCGAACTGCTGTTCTGCAATCACCATGCCCGTGAGCACTCGTCAAAGTTGAAGGAGATCGCGGCGGACATCCAGGCTAGCGAGGCCTAACAGCCGTGAGCCCTCCAGATCTCGCTACGCAGACGTGCAAACAGTGCGCCCCTGGCTCCCTACCACTTGAAGAATCCCAGGCAGACGAGCTGCAGCGCCAGCTCGATGCTGCCTGGGAACGCGAGGGCAACCGACTGATCCGCCGGGTCTTTTCGTTCCCGGACTTCCAAGGGTCCTTTGCGTTGGCAACCCACGTAGCCCTGCTGGCCGAGTCTCAGGGTCACCACCCCGACCTGGAGGTGAGCTGGGGCAAGCTGACCGTGACCTTCACCACGCACCACGCGGGCGGGCTGACCGAAAGCGACTTCGTCATGGCCGCCAAGATCGATGGTTTCGCTTCGAAGTAGCTGCTCTCAGGAAAAGCGGTAGACCCGGAGCAGCGGCGAATCGCCGTCGCCCTCCGGTTCCGACCGCAGGCCCGCTGCGGCGAGTTCAGCCAGTAACTGCCGCCGTCCGAGCAACCACATATCGAAGGATTCGAACGCCTCCCGCAGCAGGACTCCGCTCCGCCGTACCTGGTATATGACGTCCATGCGGGCCCGGCCACCGCCGCGACCCACCATCGTGATGCGACCGCGGTACTCGTCGCCACCCACGGTGACCGCCTCGGACTCCTCTACCCGTCCGGTCACGTCGACGCTGTCGAGTGGCCAATCCAGGACCAACACACCATCGGCGATGAGCGCCCGGGCAATTGCCCGCCACGCAGCACGCCGCTGCGCAGGGTCCCAACAGGGCGCGACATTGATGCAGACCGCCAGATCGGCCATCTCGTGCAGGCCCACATTTTGCACGGTTTGCGCGTGCACCGTCACTCGTTGCCGAACCCGTGTGGTGGAGTCAGCCAGCCGGCTCAGTAGCAGCGCGCGCATCGGCAGGGCCGGCTCGACGGCGTGCACCGGCACGGTGGACACCTCCGCCAGCACAGTCGTACCCAGACCACTGCCAGCCCCCACCTCGAGGATCGCGACTCGCGCCTGGGCAGCGTAGAAGGACAACAAGCGACGGGCCCGCTGTCGATAGTCAGCGCCGTGCAGCAGGTCATAGAACTCCGCCGTGACACGATAAGGAGCGACCCCATCGCAAGCCGCATGCTGGTGCACTGTTAACTCCCAGAGCCGTACCACCCGAACGGTCTAGACCGACGAGAGTAGATCATCATGGGCGCTGCCCCTCACGGGATTGGCATATTCCTGCCCCAGCTTAGGAGCCCGCAACGGAAAATCGGTGGTCGCACCTTCGATTTCTCTCGCCAGGTGGCGGTCATGGCCATTGTCAATCGGACGCCGGACTCCTTCCACGATCGGGGTAGGACCTTCGGTCTCACCGCGGCAATCGATGCGGTCGACCAGGCCGCAGCCGAAGGTGCCGACTGGATCGACATCGGTGGCGTGCCATTCGCGCCGGGCCCCGAGGTTACGGCGCAGGAGGAACTCGACCGGGTGATCCCGCTCGTCGAGGAGGCGACCCGACGCCACCCCCAGATGGTGATCTCGGTCGACACCTACCGTCCCGAAGTGGCACGTCGGAGCATCGCGGCGGGAGCCGGCGTCATCAATGACACCAGCGGGCTTCGCGACTTCGCGATGGCGGAGATCGTTGCCGGCAGCGCTGCGAGTCTCACCATCGTCCACAGTCTGGCGGCACCCCGGACGGCATTCCCGCGCCCCTCCTACAATGACGTCACTGCCGAGGTTGCGGACTTTCTACGGCAGCGGGTGGAGCTCGCTGTAGACATTGGTGTTCCACCCGAAAGAATCATCATCGATCCGGGTCATGACCTGAACAAGAACACCTACCACACGCTCGAGCTGACTCGCCGACTGAACGAAATTACCGCAATCGGCTATCCCACTCTGGTTGCGGTGTCAAACAAGGACTTCATCGGCGAGACACTCAACCTGGCGCAGAACCAGCGTCTCGAAGGAACACTCGCCGCGGCTGTCTTCTGCATTGTCCAGGGAGCCCGGATCGTTCGGATGCACGACGTCCGTGCCGCCGTATCGGCGGTTCGCCTCACCGAGGCGATCTTGGGTTTTCGGGCTCCGGCAACCGCCCGGCACAACCTGGTCTGACGAGGTTGCCTGCCCGCTACATCGCTACCAGGAGCGCAGGTAGGCGATGCGTTTTTCGAGATCCTCAGCGGTGGCCATCGCGGTGGGAGGGCCACCGCACGCGGTGCGGACCTCTTGGTGGATCGCCGCGTGTGGCCGGTCGGTGCGGTGGTGGGCCATCGCGACGAGAGTGTTGAGTTCCCGGCGCAGTTCGGTGAGTCGTTGGCGCACTGTCGGCGGCTGGACCCGTGCCGACGGCCCAGCCGAACGCTCCGTCGCTCGACCCAGCTGCTGTTGCTGGCGCTGCCGCAGCAGCGCCCGCATCTGGTCGGGTTCCAGCAGCCCGGGCAGACCGAGGTAGTCCTGCTCGTCCTCAGTGGTAGAGAAGGCAGTCGTGCCGAACGACGCCCCGTCGTAGATCACCTGATCCAGCTCGGCGTCGGCACCCAACGCGGTGAACGCCCGCTCCTGCTCGCCGGGTTCGTCGCGCTGGGCGTTGGCCTGCGCGAGTGCGGCGTCGTCCCAACCCTCATCGGCCCGGTGCGGCGCACCGAGCACGTGATCGCGCTGCTTCTCGAGTTCGCTGGCCAGCCCCAACAGCACCGGCACGCTGGGCAGGAACACCGTCGCGGTCTCGCCGGGTCGCCTGCATCTGACGAACCGGCCCACCGCCTGGGCAAAATACAGCGGGGTTGCTGCTGAGGTCGCGTACACGCCGACGGCGAGTCGGGGCACATCGACGCCCTCGGACACCATCCGGACCGCGACCAGCCAGCGCTCGTCGGAATCAGCGAAAGCCGCGATCCGGCCGGTAGCCGATGGGTCGTCGGATAGCACCAGCACCGGTTCCCGACCGGTGATGGTTCCCAGGATCCCGGCGTAGGCCCGGGCAGTGGTGTGGTCGGTGGCTATCACCAGTCCGGCCGCGTCGGGCAACGCGCCGGCGCGTAGCTGGGTCAGCCGGGTGTCCGCGGCGGCGAGCACCGCCGGCATCCACTCTCCCGCCGGATCCAACGCGGTGCGCCAGGCCCGGGCGGTGTGCTCGGCGGTGAGCGGCTCACCCAGGCGCGCCGAGTACTCCTCCCCCGCGCTGGTCCGCCATCGCGCCTCGCCGCTGTAGGCGAGGAACATCACCGGCCGCACCACCCCGTCGGCCAGCGCCTCGGCGTACCCGTAGAAGTGATCCGCAGCCGAGCGCAGCGCGCCGGCGCTGTCGGGTTCATAGCTGATGAACGGGATCGGAGTGTCGTCGCTGCGGAACGGGGTTCCAGTCAGGGCAAGCCGGCGTACCGCCGGGGTGAACGCCTCCCGCACGCCCTCACCCCAGCTCTTGGCATCCCCGCCGTGGTGGATCTCGTCGAGCACCACCAGGGTGCGGTGTCCCTCGGTGCGCACCCGATGCAGTGTCGGGTGCGCCGCGACCTGGGCATAGGTGACCGCGACACCGTCATAGTCGCGAGAGGTGGCACCTGCCGAGTTGCGGAACTCGGGGTCCAGGGCCAGTCCGACCTCGGCGGCCGCTGCCGCCCACTGATGCTTGAGGTGCTCGGTGGGGGTGACCACGGTCACCGTGCGCACAGTCCGGTCGGCCAGCAGCTCGGCTGCCACCCGCAAAGCGAAGGTCGTCTTGCCGGCGCCTGGCGTGGCCACCGCGAGGAAGTCCTGTGGCGCAGTGGCCAGGTACCGGGCCAGCGCTCTGCGCTGCCAGGCGCGCAGCGGCCGGCGCGACGCTTCGGTGACGAGGGCGGTCTCGGCGGGGCGGGGCACGGCGGGGTATGCACTCCCTTCGGGCGTGCTCGTGAGTGGCAAACAGTGTTCGAACACTGTTTGCCACTCACGAGCGGGGCAGCCGCACGCTACCTGTATCGGCGGGTCATGCTGTGCGCACTCCGGCGAATGGACCATCCTGGGAGGCGACATGAACGCTCCCGACGAGTGCGCCGCTGAACCTCCCGGCAGTGGCGCCGAGCCCGCCACCGGTGAGCGAGACCGGCACGCGCTGCGCCTCATCTCCCGGACCGCAGCCAAAGCCTGGGAGGACAGTTTCATCTCGATGTCGGCCCAGGCGGCATTCTGGATGACGCTGTCTCTGCCGCCCTTGCTGCTGGGACTGCTGGGCAGCCTCGGGTTTGTGGCCAGCTGGTTCGGCCCGGACACGGTCCAGGCAGCGCAGCGGGAGATCGTGCGACTGGCCCCCACGGTCTTCAGCACCGATGTGGTCAACGAGATCATCCGTCCGACGGTGTCCGACATCCTCACCCAGGGCCACAGTTCGATCGTTTCAGTCGGGTTCGTCATCTCGCTGTGGGCCGGTTCCTCGGCGCTCGCGTCTCTGGTGGACTCGATCACCGCCGCTTACCATCAGCACACCGTGCGCCACCCGGTGTGGCAACGGATCTTCGCGCTGCTGCTCTACGCGGTGGCGCTGGTCGGATCCGTGTTCGTGCTGCCGCTGACCGCGCTGGGCCCGGACCTGGTCCCCGATCTGTTCCCGGCGGCGGTGCGACCCACGGTGGCCCTGCTGGTCGGCATCTTCTATTACCCCGGGCTCGGCGTCCTGTTGATGGTCGGACTGGCCACGCTCTACAAGGTGGTGCTACCCAACAAGCTGCCGTGGCACCGCGGTCTTCCGGGTGCCCTACTGGCGATGGCGGTATTCCTGGTCACCAGCACCGGGCTGCGGCTCTACATCGCGTGGGTGTCTGGCACCGGGTACACCTACGGAGCGCTTGCCACTCCCATCGCTTACCTGCTGTTCTCGTTCTTCATCGCGATGGCGATCCTGCTCGGTGCAGAGTTCAACAGCGCTATCGAGGAGATCTGGCCGGCTCACCCAACCCGACGCGATCGCCGGCGTGGGCGGCGGCGGACGATGGCTCGGATCGCGGCACGCGCCCGGCCTGGCAACGACCGACCCGACTCCGACGTCGCCGCCAGCGACTGGGCGAACCGCTTGGCCCAGGCACGCGAATCCTCCTGAGCGGGTTGCGCGCATCCGCGGCCAAGCGGGGCCACCCCGGGCGAACAACGGAGTAGGAGTGCCCGTGTCCTTCGACATCGTGAACTACAGCACCACTGCCCGCCGGGTGGTGGACGACGACGTCGACTACTCCGCCTTCCGACGCACACCGCTGCCTGATGCCGCCCTGCGGGCGCTGCAGTACATGTCCGACGTGGAGAGCCACACCATCTGCTACCTGCGGGACTTGCTGGTCACCCCGTCGCACCAGGACCCGGAGGTCACAACGTTTCTCACCATGTGGGTGTATGAGGAGTTCTGGCACGGCGAAGTGCTGGACAAGGTGTTGGCCGCGCACGGTCGCAACGTGGGCCCCGATCGGATCCGCCGCATCCGGCTGGCCCAGGGCCGCGGCGACCGGTTGTCCCCTATCTACCAGGCGGTGGCAGCCAACCTGATCGGTGACGACTTCATCGCTGTGCACATGACCTTCGGCGTGATCAACGAGTGGTCCACCTACGCGGGCTATGGCCGGTTGCTGGCCCAGACCGACCATCCCGAGCTGACCAAGCTCGTCGGGCGCATCCAGCGGCAGGAGACCCGGCATGTGGCCTTCTACGCCAGCCAGGCACGGCAACGACTGGCGCGGTCGCGCGCCGCGCGGCTGCTGACCCGGCTCATCCTGAGGATGGCCTGGACGCCGGTAGGCTCAGGGATCATGCCCGCCGCAGAGACAACGTTTCTGTTGCGCTACCTGATGGGCGGTGCTCAGGGCGCCCGGATGATCCGGCAGATCGACGAGAAGATCGACCGGCTGCCCGGTTTGGCCGGCATGCACCTGGTCAGCCGCGCCGCCGCCGGCTACGGGGTGGGACCCGACGCCACCGGCCGCGCCACCAGCCCGGTCCAGCGAGCCGGCTCTCTGCTGTGGTCGCTGCTGCGCTCGCCGTCGCTCAGCCGCTGAGTGACCCAGAGTGGTAACGCGCCAGATCGCCCTTCCCACCGAGACCCTCTGCCGCGACCCGGGCCAACAGCGCGTCGCGCGCCGGGACGGAAACACCGTCCAGCGCGTCCTGATCGAGCTCCACCCGGAATCCGGCGCGACCCAGCAGCCGGACCCGCAGGTCGCGGACCGCAACGTGGTGCTCGGCGAGGTATTGGCGCCCGGCCAGCTCAGCCCGCTCGACCAGGGCCAGCCGATCGACGGTCACCGGTACCCCGACGGCGATCCGGGAGGCCAGGCACGGCGTGCTCGGCTTATCGCGCACCGTCAGGTTCCAGTGCGTCGCGAGCTTGCGCACGACCTCCTTGGTGGCGCCCACCTCGGCGAGCGGCTCGCAGACCCCGAGCTCAGCCGCCGCCCGCAGGCCTGGGCGGTGCGAGGCACGACGGTCATCGAGGTGCGTGCCGGTAGCGACGTGGGTGAACCCCCTGCGCTGCGCGACACCACACACCGCGGCGAGCACGGTTCGCTTGCAGAAGTAGCAGCGATCGCCCGCATTGGCCCGGTAACCCGGGTCGACGTGCTCGTCGGTGGCCAACACCACCAATTCCACCCCGATCAGTCCGGCGACGCGGCGGGCGGCCGCGAGCTCGGCGCGGGCCAGGCTGGGCGAGTCCGCGATGGCAGCCAGTACGGCATCGGCGCCGAGCGCGCGGACGGCCGCGGCCAGCACCACGGCCGAGTCGACCCCGCCGGAGAAGGCCACCACCAGCCCCTCCAGGCGTCCCAGGCGGTCCAGCAACGCCGCCGCGGCAGAGGTAGTGGTGACGGAATCCGCAGTGTGCATGGTCGACGATCCTCGCACGTCCAGGGCGGCACCGGAGCGCGTGAGATAGTCGACGCCGTGGTCGACTCAGCACCGCACCCCCCGCAGGGCTCCGGCGATCGGTTCAGTAATCGATTCGGGGACATCAGCGGTATCGCCCGCCTGGATTCCGATCGAAGGCGACGCACCGCCGTGCCCGAAGTCATCTTCGCCGAGGGCAAGACCGAGGAGCAGACGCTGCGCCTGCTCGCCGCGCAACGCAGCACCGAACCCGGGTTCCCCGCGCTGGCCACCCGGTGCCCCGACGGCGTGCTGAACCGGGCGCCGGACTGGTTTGCGGCTGAGCCGGTCGTGGCTGACCCGATCGGCCGGACCGTGATCGTCGGTGCGCTGCCGCCGGCCCGCGGGTTCGTCGCAGTGCTCACCGGAGGAACCTCCGACCTTCCGGTGGCCCACGAGGCGATCGCCACCCTGCGGGCCTTCGGCGCCGGCCACCGGTTGATCGCCGATGTCGGGGTCGCCGGGTTGCACCGGCTGCTCGGGCACCTCGACGAGCTGTCCGAGGCCGACTGCGTGATCGCCATCGCCGGAATGGAGGGCACCCTGCCCGGGGTGGTGACCGGGTTGATCAGAGCACCCGTGGTCGGAGTACCCACCAGTGTGGGCTACGGGGTGAGTGCGGGCGGGCACGTCGCTGCGGCGACCATGCTCGCGTCCTGCACACCGGGGTTGTCGGTAGTCAACATCGACAACGGCTTCGGCGCCGCGGCGCACGCCATCAAGATCATCGGAAGGGTGCACGGTGGCTGAGCCCAGGGCGGCGTATCTAGACTGCACCGCCGGAGTGGCCGGCGACATGCTGCTCGGCGCGCTACTCGACGCCGGTGCCGAACTCACCGCGGTGCGCACCGCGGTGACCTCGCTGGGAGTTTCTGGTCTGGACGTCGAGATCGAGCAGACTCGACGGTGCGGGCTGCGCTGCGTGCGTGCTGTGGTCATCAACCCGGCCGCCGACCAACCCACCCGTTGTCTGGCCGAAGTACTGGCCGCCGTGGAGGGAGCGCGATTGGGCGCAGCGGCCGCCCGGATGGCCGCTGAGACGTTCCGGCTACTCGCCGAGGCGGAGGGCGCGGTGCACGGCATCCCCGCCGAGCTGGTGCATTTCCATGAGGTGGGGGGTGCCGACGCGCTGGCTGATGTGGTCGGCACCGCCGTCGCGGCCGAGCAGCTCGGCCTGCTCGGGGACAGTGCGCTGGTGAGGTGCTCGGCGCTGGCGGCCGGCAGCGGGACCGCCCGCAGCGCGCACGGCACGATCCCGGTCCCGGCACCCGCCGTCCTGCAGATCGTGGCTGACCGTGGGTTGTCGCTGACCGGCGGGAACCTCGCCGGCGAGCGCACCACGCCCACCGGGGCGGCCTTAGTCGCGACGCTGGCCACACCCGGTCGGCTGCCACCGATGACGGTCGACGCGGTGGGCAGCGGCGCCGGGCACCAGGACACCCCGGAGCGACCCAACATCACCCGGCTGGTGATCGGTAGCCGCACCGAAGCTAGTCCGGCTCCTGGTCCCGCTGAGCCGGTCGCAGTGGTGGAGACCACCGTCGACGATCTCGACCCCGAGCTATGGCCAGGGGTGCTGCGCGCCGTCCGGGCCGCCGGTGCGTGGGACTGCTGGACCACCGCCACCGTCGGTCGACACGGCAGGCCCGGGCAGGTCCTCACCGCGCTGTGTACCGAGCAGATCCGCCCGGTGGTGGTCGATGCGGTATTCCGACACAGCACCACGCTGGGAGTACGGTGGACGTCCTGGCAGCGCAGCACGCTGCCGCGGATCACCGTGCCGGTGCAGGTGGGGCCGCCCGGGGCCGAGCAGCAGATCAACATCAAGGTCGCCGCCGGACCGGGAGGGCAGCAGACTGCCAAGCCAGAGCTCGCCGATGCCGAGCGGGTCGCGGTGCTACTCGGTTGGCCAGTGCGCCGGGTATGTGAGACCGCCCTGTCGGCCTACCACCGTGATCATCCGGCTGGCGCGGTAGCGCCATGAGTACTGACGAGCTAGCCGGATCTCATGTGCTGCTCACCGGCGCGACAGGGTTTCTGGGGCAGGCGACCTTGGAGCGGCTGCTGTCCAGCTACCCGGACACCCACGTCTCGGTGCTCATCCGGCGCCGGTGCGAGCGCGGCGCGACCGACCGGCTCAGCGCGTTGCTCCGCAAGAGCGTCTTCCGCCCGTTGAGTGAGCGCCTCGGCGCGGAGCAACTGGCGCGGCTGGTGCGCGAGCGGGTCACGGTCATCGAGGGCGGCCTCGGCTCGGCCACTCTGCCCACCGGCCTCGACGTCGTGATCCACGGTGCCTCCACGGTGTCCTTCGACCCCCCGGTCGACGAAGCCTTCCGCACCAACGTCTCGGGCGTGGCGACCCTCTATGCGGCGCTCACCGGCTCGCCACACGTGGTGCACATCTCCACCGCCTACGTCGCGGGCACCCGTAAGGGCGTCGTCGCGGAGGTGGCACTGGACCACGAGGTGGACTGGCAGCTCGAGCTGGAGATGGCACTGGCCGCCCGCCTCGATGTGGAGCGGGAATCCCGGCGACCGGAGGTGCTCCGCCACGCGCTGGCCCAAGCAGGCGACCAGCACGCCAAAGCCGGTCCGCAGTCCACGGCCGCCAACGCCGAACGGCTGCGCACCGAGTGGGTCACTCGCCGGTTGGTGGACTACGGCCGCACCCGGGCCCGAAGCCTGGGCTGGCCGGACGTCTACACGCTGACCAAGGCCCTGGGCGAGCGGGTCGCCGAAGCGCTATGGGCACAAGCGGGCCGGCCGCTGTCGGTGGTCCGCCCCGCCATCGTGGAAAGCGCGCTGCGGCACCCCTACCCGGGCTGGATCGACGGCTTCAAGATGGCCGACCCGCTGATCATCGCCTACGGCAGGGGGGTGCTGCGCGAATTCCCTGGTCTGCCCGACTCCGTGCTCGACGTCATCCCGGTCGATCTGGTGGTCAACGCGATCCTCGCGACCGCCGCCCGACCACCCGCCACCGGGCCGGCGTACCTGCACGTCAGCTCCGGCGCCAGCAACCCGCTGACCTTCCAGAACATGTACGCGCTGTGCCGGGAGTACTTCGACAACAACCCCATGCCCGACGGTGATCGCGGCCATATCGCGCCGCCCACCTGGCGGTTTCCCGGCAGCCAGCAGGTGGAGCTGACGCTGAGCGCCGGGGAACGGGCCGCGGCGTTGGCCGAACGATTGCTGCTGGCGCTGCCACCGTCGAAGCGGTCCCAGGATTGGCTCACCAGCCTGGGTCGCCAGCAGCAGGAACTAGTGCAGCTACGCGAATACGCCGACCTCTACGGCGTCTACGCCCGCGCTGAGGTCATCTACGACGACCGCCGGCTGCGGGCACTGCATGCGGCGTTGCCAGCGAAGCGGGCCCTCGAACACGGCTTCGACCCCACCGTCATCGACTGGCGCGCGTACCTGCTGGACGTGCACTGCCCGTCGATCACGGCCACGGTCCGCCGGGCCGGTCAGCGGCGGGGACGCTCCACCGCTGACCGTCGCGGCTCGTCAACCAAGCCGGTTCTGCCCGAGCGCACCGACGTCGCCGCGGTGTTCGACCTGGAGGGCACCATCGTGAACTCCAACATCGTCGAGTCCTACCTGTGGGCCCGGTTGACGACGATGCCCCGCTCCGGCTGGTTAGGCGAGTTGGCCGACCTGGCCCGGTGCGCCCCCCGGTACCTCTCCGCGGAGCGCCATGACCGGGGCGAGCTGCTCCGCGCGTTCCTGCGCCGATACGCCGGCGTGCGGGCCGACGAGCTGCGAACGCTGGTCACCGAGGTGCTAGGCGACGCGCTGCTGCACCGGGTGATGCCCGAAGCCACCCGGCAGATTCGCCGCCACCGGGCGGCCGGACACCGAACCGTCCTGATCACCGGCGCCGTAGACGTGCATGTGGAGCCGCTGTCAGTACTCTTCGACGAGGTTGTGGCCAGCCGGATGCACGCCAAAGACGGCGTACTCACCGGGTTTCTCGAAACCCCACCGCTGGTGGACGAGGCGCGCGCGGCGTGGCTGCGGCACTATGCCCAGGCCAACGGCCTGCACCTGGACCGGTCCTATGCCTACGCCGACAGCTACTCCGACCGCCCGCTGCTCGAGGCCGTCGGGCATCCGCACGTGGTCAACCCGGACTCCCAGCTGTTCCGGCACGCCCGACGGCGTCGCTGGGTCGTGCACCGCTGGGGCGCCCACACCGGTGGGTTGCTCGAGGTGCTGCTTGACGTCACCCGAGCCGACGCCCGGGCGAACGCGCCGCTGGGCATCAGGGTCGACGTCCGGCCAGGTCACGACCCCCAAGGAGCGCCACGGTGAGCCTCGCACTGCAGTATCACCGCTCCGCAGGGCGATACTTCGCCGCCCGGGCGGTCAGTGGCACCCGCGCCGGCGGGCGGCTGGCGGGCGCGCTGGCCAGCAACGTGGCGCCGCTACGGCTGGTCGAGCAGGCCGACCCGGTGCCGGCCGACGAGTCCTGGAGCCGGGTGGAGCCGGTGCTGTCCGGTATCTGCGGCTCGGATCTCGGCCTGCTCACCGGTCGGTCGTCACCCTATCTGGGGCCATTGACCTCGATGCCCTTCGTTCCCGGCCATGAGGTGCTCGGACGCACCCTCGACGAGCTGCCCGGGTTACCCCGGGGCAGCCGGGTGGTGATCGACCCGGTGCTGCGGTGCGCGGCGCGGGGTGTGGCGCCCTGCCGGGCGTGCATCGCCGGGGATACCAGCCGCTGCGACCACATCACCAGCGGGCGGCTGGCTGCTGGACTGCAGACCGGCTTCTGCGCCGACACCGGGGGTGGCTGGAGCCGCCGGATGATCGCGCATGCCAGCCAACTGCACCCGGTGCCGGACCCGATGCCCGACGACATCGCCGTCCTGGTGGAGCCGTTGGCCTGCGCGGTACACGCGGTGCGCCGGGTGCCGGTCAGTCCGGGCGCCTCGGTGCTGGTGATCGGTGCCGGCACGGTGGGTCTCCTGACGCTGCTTGCGCTGCGCAAGCTCACCTCGGCCGGCGAAATTCATGTGATCGCCAAGCACCACCACCAAGCCGATCGGGCTCGCGAACTGGGTGCCACCCAGGTCATCGGCACCGACAGCACCGCACGGGCGCTGCGCCGCAGTACCGGCGCGCTACTGGTCGAGCCCGAACTCGGCGACGGCTACCTGCTCGGCGGGATGGACCTGGCCTTCGAGTGCACCGGGGGCACCTCGGGTTTGAACGCCGCGTTGCGGTCGCTGCGCGCCGGGGGCACGGTGGTGGCATCGGGAATGCCTGCGGGTGGGGTCGATCTCACTCCGCTGTGGTACCGGGAGCTGACCCTGGTCGGGGCTTACGCCTCGGCGACAGGTGAAGAGCCGGGTCAGGGTGATTTCCCGGCGGCCATCGGACTGGCGGCATCAGCGGCGCTGAACGGTTACGTTGACACGAAGTATCCGCTGGAACAGTGGCGCGACGCGCTTGATCACGCTGCCGCGGCCGGCCGGCTGGGCACCATCAAGGTCGTCTTCGCCCCCGGCCGAGGTTGAGCGTCGACGTTGAGCGCCGCGGACAGGAGCAGGTGAGAATGTGGGCAGACCAGGTTTCGTGCTCGACGTCGACGAGCGGACTCCCCCGCTGCTGATGCACGAGGGTGAGGGGTTCCGGCTGGAGCGTCTGCCGCTGGGCAGCCGGGTGATCTATCCGCCGGAGTCGCTGTCGGCCATCGTCGACCTCGAGAGTGCGATTCGCGATGCCCTCCTGCATCCACACGGCAGTGACCCGCTGCCGCAGCTGCTCCGGCGCGGGATGCGAATGACGATCGTCTTCGACGATCTGTCCCTTCCTCTGCCGCAGATGCGGACGCCGGACATCCGGCAGCGGGTGATCGAACAGGTTCTGGAGCTGGCCGCCGCCGCCGGTGTGGACGACGTCGAGCTCATCGCCGCCAACTCGCTGCACCGCCGGATGACCCCGGCCGAGCTCAAGCGCACCGTCGGCGAGCGGGTGTTTCGCGCCTTTCATCCCGACCACCTGCGCAACCACGACGCCGAGGACCCGGACAATCTCCTGCACCTGGGTACCACTGCGGACGGCGAGGACGTGGAGATCAACCGCCGGGCCGCCGAAAGCGACCTGATCGTTTACGTCAACATCACGCTCACCGCGATGAACGGCGGCTCGAAGTCGGTAGCGGTCGGGTTGGCCAGCTACGCCAGCCTGCGCCACCACCACAATGTGCACACACTGCGGCATTCTCGCTCGTTCAATGATCCCCCCAATTCGGCGATGCATCAGTCCTACGACCGGATGGCCGACGTCATCGGCGGGCAGGTGCCGGTATTCACCATCGAGACCACGCTGAACAACGAACCGTTCCCGACTGCGCTGCGTTTCCTGACCCGTCGCGAGTGGGAGTGGAACCTCACCGACCAGGCCGGCTATCTGGCGGTCAAGCGAGGCAACGACCTGACCACCGGCAAGCTGCGGCGGCGGGTCTGGCAAGCATCCCAGGCGCCTTACGGCATCACCGGGGTGCACGCCGGGGCACCGAGCCAGGTGCACCCGCACACCCTGGCGGCAGTGCACCGCCAGCAGCTCACCGAGGTGCAAGGGCAAGCCGACGTGGCGATTTTCGGCTTACCCTACATCTGCCCGTATAACGTGAACTCGATTATGAACCCGATCCTGGTGATGTCCCTCGGGTTGGGTTACTTCTTCAACCTCTACCGGGGTAAGCCGATCGTGCGCCAGGGCGGAGTGGCAATCTTCTACCACCCGATGCCGCACGAGTTCCATCCAGTGCACCACCCCAGTTATATCGATTTCTACGAACTGCTCGCCGAGACCACCGACCCGGTGATGCTGGAAACCAAATACGAGAAGCAGTTCGCCACCGATCCGTGGTACACCCATTTATACCGAACCAGTTACGCATACCACGGCGTCCATCCGTTCTACATGTGGTACTGGGGCGCGCACGCGATGCAGCACCTGACCGACGTGATCTTCGTCGGGGGTGACCGGTCGACCACCGCGCGGCTGGGATTCCGGGCCGCATCCAGTTTGGCTGACGCGCTCGAGTTGGCTCGGGACAGCGTCGGCGCCAACCCGGAGATCAGCTACCTGCACGCCCCGCCGATGGTGCTGGCAGACGTGCGATGAGTGGCCTACGCGACGAACTGCGGCTGCTGCGCCACGGCCGGGACTGGCGGGGCCGGTCACGGGTGCCACGGTCGGCGCTGCGCGGGGAACAGCCCGACAACGGTGACGACTTCCCTACCGCGTGGGCCCGGACCGCCACGGCCGGGGCGGTGCGCAGCGCCCTGCAGCAGGCGGTGCTCAAGCCGGTGATCTGGAGCCAGACCAGGCCGGTGGTGCACGGCCGCGAATATCTGGACAGCGTCCGCGGTCCGGCGGTCTTCGTCGCCAACCACTCCAGCCACCTGGACACCCCGTTGATCCTGGGCGCACTGCCACCGCGGATCACCAGAAAACTCGCGGTCGGGGCCGCCGCCGACTACTTCTTCGACTCTCGAACCGTCGCCGCGGCCACCACCTTACTGTTCAACGCCTTTCCCGTGGAGCGGCGCGCGCGACGGGGCCGCAGCCTGGCCGCCGAGTTGGTCGACGGCGGCTGGAGCCTGCTGCTCTACCCGGAGGGCAGCCGCACGGTGGACGGCTGGCTCACCGCGTTCAAGCTCGGTGCCACGCAACTGTGCGCAATGAAGGGGGTGCCGGCAGTGCCGATCGCGCTGCGTGGCACGTTCGCCGCGATGCCCCGCGGCCGGCGCTGGCCGCAGCCTGGCCGGCCGCGGGTCACCGTCCGGATAGGCCGACCACTGCACATCGAAGCCGGCGAGACCGTGCCCGAATTCCGCATCAGGCTGGTGCGCGCCGTGGCCACTCTGTGGGCCGAGGACGACCTCGGCTGGTATGGCGCCCTGCGAGCGGCAGCCGACGACTCGCTGGCGCTGCCTACCGGATCGCGCAGCGCGCTGCCCACCACCGCGTCCGGCCAGCCCGCGCAGGACAACGATATGGCTCCGTGGCGCCGCGTCTGGGAGGCCACCCGGCCCCCCGCCGATGACGGTCCCCGCCAGGTCTGGACCGACTAGCACGCACCTCGCCTCGGCGCAGCGTGACGTGGTCGGTCAGCCGGCGTCGCCGCCCTTGGGTAGTGACTCGAAGATCTCCTTGCACTCCGGGCATACCGGGGAACCTGGCTTGGCGGCACGGGTCACCGGGAACACCTCGCCACACAGGGCCACCACCTGCGTGCCCATCACCGCACTCTCGGCGATCTTGTTCTTGCGCACGTAGTGGAACATCTTGGGAGTGTCGTGGCCGGTGCCGTCGGTCTCCTCGGGGCGAGTATCGACATCTGGCAACGTTTGGGTCGGCGTGCTCACCGCCTCATAATGCCACTCGTGAGTGGGAAACAGTGTTATAGCACTCAACGCCACTCACGAGGAGGGTTTCAGCCCTCCACTACGGGGTGGTCGCCGCTCTCCAGCTCACGGCCCCGAAGGTCACCCTGCTCCAAGCCCTGGCCAACCCTGTTGACCTGCTCGGCCTTGTGCGGCGCGCGATCATTGGCAATGAGCACAGCCATCCAGGGCAGCGGCACCGAGAGCAGGACGAAGGTCAGCGCGAGCCACCAGATCTGGTAGAAGACGCCGGCGAGGATCAGGCAGGGGATGCGAGCGGACATCAGGATCGCGTACTTGCGTCGCCGGGCCGCGAACTGCTCGGCGTAGGACGGTTCCGCCGCCGTGATGAGAACCGCGGCATCGCCCCGCCGGTGGCCGCGCTCAGGGTGACCCCGCGCGTCCTCACGTCCCGATTTGATGCTCCTGACCTCCTACTTCTTCGCCCGTGCGGCCGCCTTGACCTGTTGCTTGTACTCCCGGACCTTGGCCAGCGAATCAGCATCGGTCACGTCGGCGACCGACCGATAGACACCCTCATCCCCGAACGGGCCGGCCACCTCCCGCCAGCCGGTGGGTCGCACGTCGCACTGCTTGCCGAGAAGAGCCACGAAGATCTGTGCCTTGTACGTGCCGAAGCCGGGCAGCGCGACGAGCCGATCGAACAGCTCCGCCGCGTCGGCGGCATCGCGCCACAGTCTCGTCACGTCACCGTCGTAGTGCTCGACCAAGGCCCGACAGATGTCCTGCACCCGCCCAGCCATCGCCTTCGGGTACCGGTGCAGGGCGGGCTGCTTGGCGAACAATTCAGCCAGCGCGTCGGGGTCGTACTCAGCGAGTTCGTGAACGTCGAGATCGTGCCCGAGGCGCTGTTGCAGTTCGTAGGGCGCCGCAAAGGCCCGTTCCATGGGAACCTGCTGATCGAGAAGCATGGCCAGAAGCAACGCCAGCGGATCCCGCTCCAGCAACGAATCCGCCGGTGCGTCCTGGGTCAACATCAAGCTCACCAAGGACCTCCTCGGCACCGATGAGTACGCATCGCGAGCCTACTACTACTCGAGCGGGCTGTGCTGCCCGGCGAGCATCGATCAGATGTCGATGCCGACCAGGCCCATCACCTCGGTTCGCCAGTCCTGGTAGGCGGTGGACCCGCCGGTCCGTTCTTGCGGGCTGCGCTGAGTCTGCATGTCGTCGTCGCCACCCAGCGCGTAATGCACGATCTCCTGGTCGCTGCGCCGGCTGCTGACCACCTTCACCGCAACGTGTTTTGTGGCGAGCTCGGCCCGGGTGGCGTGCGCCAGCAGATGCAGCAGAGCCAACCGGGACTGCTGGTCGTCAGGCATCGACAACTCATCCGGGGTGTTGCCGGACACCAGTACCACGGTCGCCCCGGGCGCCAGCACCGGGAGCACCCGGTCGACCGCGCTGAAACGAGCTAGCAGGCCCGCTGACAGAAACGACCCGACCCTCGCGACGGCGGTGTCGCCGTCGGGGTGGATGGTGATCGGTAGTTGGATGTAGAAGTCGAGGCCATCGCTGCCCGGCTCACCTGGTAGCGCCGCAGGATCGGTGATGATCACAGGGTCGGCGCCCGCGTCCTTGAGAAGTTGAGAAAGCCGTTGTGCCCGGTCGGCAGACCCGCTCAACAACCCAATAGACGACATCGACCCTCCTGCAGATGCGTTCGCACCGATCGGTGGACCACTCGGTCGGCGGGATCACCGTTGTCAGGTCATCGTAGGAGCCGGTGGCAGCACCTGGCGAGGGGCGCCGGAGGTATCGCGGAGCGAGTCCCCCGAATGGCTGCTGGGCATACTCACCTACTCTGAAGCGCCCTCGTCGGGTCGCCAGGGTCGGCTGGTTCGTTCGCTTCCGGGTTCCCCCTGCGGAGTCGTTCAGCTCTTCTTCGAGCCCGCGTCCACATCGTGAGCCGAGCGCCTACCCACCGACCGCTGGCCGTTGGGGCCATCTTGGACGTCTTGTACGTCCTTGGCGGCACCCTTGACGTCCATGGTGGCATCCTTCATAGCAGAAGCGCCTTTGGTGGCAGTCGACGTGGCGATGGCCAGCACGCTCTTGGTGAACTCTCGCTGGGTCCCCAGCATCTGCTCGGCGAAGTCGAACAGATTGTCCACGGCCTCGACGGCTCCGGTCATCTTGGGGTCCGAAACGGGCATGAACCTCGCAACGTTGTCTGCCCAGATCTGCAGCGTGTTGCTGATGGCTTCCTGGCTCCGACGGACGGCATCGGTCATGGTCTCCTGCGACGTGGTCATCGTCATCCCTCTCCTAAGTTCGTTGGGGGGTACGATCACCAAAGTACGCACAACTGATAAGTATGTCAAGCAATGTCGGTTCGGGAGGCGCGTGGACCATTACTACCCTCGATGAAGCTGCGGTACACACCGAGTAGAGCTTCGCGCTGGGCCTCGGTCAGCCGCGGGTCACAACGGATGCTGGCCTCGGTACTGGCGGGACCGGTCGGGTCTGTACTGGCCGGGCCGGCCGCGGCGGCACTGGCCGGACCGGCGGGGGGGTCGTCAACCACGGCTTTCGTCCACCCTGCTTTCGCCAGCAACTGGTCGGTGGTCAACCCGAGCGCATCCGCGATGGCCCGCAACACCGTCAGCGACGGCTGGTGCAGTCCGCGCTCAACCTGGCTGAGGTAGGCGTTTGAGATCCGGGTCAGGGCCGCCATCTCCCGCAGCGACAGGTCGGCCAGCTGCCGCTGCGCCCGGATGAACGCTCCCAATGCCCCCAGCTGGGCCTGCCACGGGTCAGGCACCGGTCCACCGCCACGCGAGTTCGCCATGACTCACATCATCCCGCTACGGCGCAGCCCCGCGCCGCAAGCTCTCACTTCTCGCGGACGTAACTGCCTGGGGCGGCTTCCAGCGGCGGGTGCATGGTGCTGCCCATCGACGGTGGTGCGTGCCGCCGTCCGGCGCGCCCTGCGATCCACGGCGTCCAGTCCTCCCACCACGACTTGGCGACCTCGGTGGCCTGCTGGCGCCAGGCGTCCGGGTCCGCCGGTAACGTCTTCGCCGAACCGACCCAGTGTTTTGACTTCGGATTCGGCGGGTTGACCACGCCGGCGATATGCCCGGAGTTGGACAACATGAACCGCACAGTGCCGCCAATGAGACGGGCCCCCGCGTAGACCGCTTTCCATAGTGCGATGTGATCCCGCTCGGCGGACACGAAATAGCTGTCCTGACTGATTCGAGTGAGATCCAGCTTCTCCCCCGCCAATTCGAGCTCACCTTTCGCCAGCCGGTTCTCAAGGTATAAGGACCGGAGGTACTCGATGTGCATGGCGGCGGGCATCCGGGTGGAGTCGGAATTCCAGCTGAGAATATCGAATGGCGCCGGGTCTTTTCCCAGCAGCCAATCGTTGACCACGTAGTTCCACACCAGGTCCCGGCCCCGCAGCAGGTTGAACGTGGTGGCCATGCTGTCCGCGGGCAGGTAGCCCTTGCGGTCCATCACCTGCTCCAGCCGCTGGACCGCGGTTTCGTCGGTGAACACGCCGAGCTGGCCGGGCACGGTGTAATCCAGCAGGGTGTTCAGCAGGGTCAGCGAGCGGATCCGGTCCTCGCCGCGACCGGTAAGCCAGGCGAGCAATCCCGCCGCCATGGTGCCGCCAAGGCACAGCCCGATCAGGTTGGTGTGCTGGGTTCCGGTGATCTCCTCGACGACCTCCAGCGCGGCCAGCAGACCCTCTCGCAGGTAGTCGCTCATCGTCAGTTCGGCGAGCGTCTCATCGGGGTTGCGGTAGCTGATCATAAAGCAGGTATGACCGTGGCGCACCGCCCACTCGACCAGGCTCTTTCCGGGCGCGAGATCCATGATGTAGTACTTGTTGATCCACGGCGGACTGAAGAGCAGTGGAACCGCGTGCACGGTCTTGGTCTGCGGTTCGTACTGGATCAGTTCCATCAACCGGTTACGGAACACCACCGAACCCGGCGTGGCGGCCAGCTCGTGGCCGGGACGGAACTGGTCCGGGTTGACCTGGCGGGGCATCCCGTTGTTGGTCGCGATGTCACGTAGCGCGTTGCCGGCTCCGCGCACCAGGCTGAGGCCACCGGTATCGAACGCTTTCTTCAATGCCGCTGGATTGGTCGGCAGCCAGTTGGTCGGCGCCGCAGCGTCGACCAACTGGCGCAGCGCGAACTCAGCCTTGTGTCGGGTGGCCTCGTCGAGGTCCGCGCCGTCCAGCAGATCCTGCAGGAAGCCCTCCAGCAGCGCGTGTTGCTGGCGCACCAGGTAGAACAGCGGGTTGCTGGTCCAGGCCGGATCGGCGAACCGGGCATCCTGGGTCGGTTCAACCGGACCTTGCTGGTTCACCCCCATGCCGCGCAACGTCGCGGCCACGGCGGCTTGCGCGCTGCGAATGCCGTACGCCATCGCCGACCGAGCCAGCGCCGGCGGGTTGCCGGCGATCGACATCGCGAGCTTGCCCAAGGCCTGCCCGAACCCGGCAGGGTCCAGATCGGCCATCGCGGAGTCGATACCGAACAGCGACCGAATCGACGAGGCGATCTCAGCGGCGTCCTGGCGTAGCTCACCCAATGGATCTCCAGTCGGCGGCTTCGACGAGTTCGACGGGTTCGACGGGTTCACGGACGACCTCCTCCACCTCGGCAACCTCAGTGCCTCCGGCCACCATAGGCGACCGGTTCACCTGGCAGGATCCAACGCCGTGCGAGCGGTTGCGAGCCGGGTAATCGAGGCAGCGGTTCTCGTAAACGACCAGTTGGTCGGTGAGCTCGACGGGCCCGGGCTGCTGGTATTGCTCGCGGTGACACACGACGACGGTCCCGCGCAGGCCGAGACGATGGCGCGCAAACTGTACGAGTTGCGGATCCTGCGCGACGAGCGCTCCCTCGCCGACACCGGCGCCGGGGTGCTGCTGGTCAGCCAGTTCACCCTTTACGCAGCGACGCGCAAGGGTCGGCGACCCTCCTTCACCGCGGCCGCACGCCCGGAACACGCCGAACCGCTGGTCGAGGAAGTCGCCGCCCGACTCAGGGCCCGCGGAGCCACCGTGGCCACCGGCCGCTTCGGCGCGACAATGGTCGTGCGCAGCGTGGCCGACGGCCCGTTCACCGTCCTCATCGACGTGTGACGCCCTTCAAGAGCTACCAACCGGGGCGATAACGCCCTTAACCGGCGACCAACCCTGAGAAGTGTCTGAGCGTCCGCCGGATCGGGCACTTCACCGGCTACTCGTTCGTCGAGCCACGCGAGGGTCCGGGAACGGAATCCGGGCTCCCGACGTTGTAATGCTCATCGCCGCGGGTACCCGATGGCCAGACCGGAGCAACGTTGCGCGCCGATTCACCGCACGCGCCGGAGTCGGCACGAGGATCCACCGCAGGAAGGAATCTGATGACCGCCGCGCAGATTGTCGAACCGGACCCCGCTCTCGAGGCTGACATTGACGCCCAGAGCCCAGCGGCTGACTTGGTGCGGGTCTACCTCAACGGTATCGGGCGCACGGCACTGCTCAGTGCCCAGCAGGAGGTTGAGCTCGCCAAGCGCATCGAGGCCGGCGTGTTCGCCCGTCACACCCTGGATACCGCGACAAGGCTGTCGCCCAGCCGGCGCGCCGATCTCATCCGGCTGGTGAGCGACGGTCAGAAAGCCAAGGACCACTTGCTGGAGGCCAACCTGCGGCTGGTGGTGTCGCTGGCCAAGCGCTACACCGGCCGCGGCATGCCGCTGCTGGACCTGATCCAGGAGGGCAACCTCGGTCTGATCCGCGCGGTGGAGAAGTTCGACTACGCCAAAGGCTTCAAGTTCTCCACCTATGCCACCTGGTGGATCCGGCAAGCCATCACTCGTGGCATGGCCGACCAGGGACGCACCATCCGGCTTCCGGTCCACTTGGTGGAACAGGTGAACAAGCTGGCCCGGATCAAGCGCGACCTGCACCAGCAGCGAGGCCGGGAGGCGACTCACCAAGAACTGGCCGATGAATCCGGCATTCCCGTGGAGAAGGTGGCTGACCTACTGGACTACTCCCGGGATCCGGTGAGCCTGGACATGCCGGTCGGTTCCGAGGAGGAGGCACCGCTGGGTGACTTCATTGAGGATGCCGAGGCCACCGACGCTGAGTCCGTCGTGATCTCCGGGTTGCTGCAGGATGACCTACGCCGGGTGCTGGCCACTCTCGAGGAGCGCGAGCAGAAGGTCATCCGGCTGCGCTACGGCCTCGACGACGGCCAGCCGCACACTCTGGACCAGATCGGTCGGCGTTTCGGACTCTCTCGCGAACGGGTGCGTCAGATTGAGCGCGAGGTGATGGCCAAGCTGCGTCATGGCGACCGCGCGGACCGGCTACGGGCGTACGCCAGCTGACCCACCCAGATCTTCAGCGAGTTACCGCTCGAATGGCGGCATTGACGAAGCCCCGCTTGACCGGCACTGTCACCTCAACATGTGATGCGGGCCACGTGTTCATCTAGACAACGCGACGTCAGCTCAGGCTTGTCGCGCGCCGCGGAAGGTCGGACTCGTCGGGGGTCCGGCCTTCCGACTTATCTCCCGCTGTGACACCCGAGCACTGTCACACCCGAGGGTCCTCGGGGTCCAGGCCGTGCAGCGGGTAGGTACCGGGTCTCCTGAATCGCCCGGTCCACTGCGGTCTCACCGGTCCCGTCCCAGGGCGTCCAACGGGGCGCCACCCCGTCGCTCATTGAGATCGGCAGCGGTGTGCCCCCCGCGACAGTGGTGGCATACGCCGTCCAGTCAGCCGGCACCGCCGTGTTCGGGTCTACCTCGCGGTTGAGGAGAACTCCGAGCAGGTGTGTCCACGAGCGCGGGACCACCCGAAACAGGGCGTACCCGCCACCGCCCAGGGCGAGCCAGCGGCCGCCCGCCATGGTGTCGGCCAGGCCAGCCAGCGCACGATGCGCGGCCCGTTGACCGTCAACCGACAGCTCCAGGTTGGCGAGCGGGTCTTCGGCGTGCGTGTCCGCGCCGTGTTGGGTCACCAACACCTCGGGCTGGAACGCCCGCAGCAGCGCGGGCACGACGGCGTCGAAGGCCCGCAACCAGCTGTCATCGCCCGTACCTGGTGGAAGCGGCAGATTGACCGCTGAACCTTCGGCACCGGGAGCGCCGATGTCGGCAGAGTTGCCGGTGCCGGGAAAGAGCGTCGCCGGATGCTGATGCAGCGAGATGGTGAGCACCCGGGGATCGTCGGCGAAGGCGTCCTGCACACCGTCGCCGTGATGAACGTCGATATCGACGTAGGCCACCCGGGACACTCCACCATCGAGCAGCCGGCGGATCGCCAGCGCGCAGTCGTTGTAGATGCAAAAGCCCGAGGCGTGGTCACGCATCGCGTGGTGCAGCCCACCGGCGATGTTCACCGCCCGCGACGCACGGCCGGTGAGGATCTCCTGCGCGGCGACCAGCGAGCCACCGGCAACCAGCGCCGAGGCCTCGTGCATGCGGGAGAAGATGGGATTATCCGGGGTGCCCAGACCATGCCCGACGTATCCCCGCGGTGCTCGCTTGACCGCGGCGAGGTAGTCCTGGGAGTGCACGGTGCGCAGCTCTTCGTCAGTGGCCGCTACCGGCGCCAACGGCTGCACTCCGTCCAGCACGCCCAGCGAACGCGCCAGCCGGATGGTGAGATCCAGCCGGATCGGATTCAGTGGATGTCGGCCACCGAGGTCGTAGCCGAGCAGGGCCTCGTCCCAGACGACGACCGCGCGCGGAGAGCTCACAGTCCAGCACGCTACTGGCCGCGGCGGTGCGCGGGCCATTACCCGGGGTGCAGACCGGTGGCCACCGGGCGGGCAGGGTCGGTGCACCAGTGCGACCATGACCCGGCGTACAGCGCGGCCGGGCGCTGTCGCGAGGTGACTCCGGCGCGCTCGAGTCCGAGCACCACCGCACACGCATTGATCCCGGAACCGCAATAGGCGCCGACCTCGGCACCGTCGACGCCCCACCGTTGCGCCCGCTCGCGCAACCGGGCCGGCGCAAGCCAATGCCCCTGCGCATCGGTCAGCTCGGGAAACGGCGCGTTGGTTGCCCCGGGGATGTGACCAGCCCGCCGGTCCACCGGCTCGGTCTCGCCTCGGTAGCGGGGCGTCGCTCGGGCGTCGAGCAGCACGCCGTCGCGGGCCAGCGCTGCGGCTTGCGCCGCGTCAAGCACCGGCATGACCCCGGGCCGTACCGTAATCGTGCCCGGTTGCGGCCGGGGCACGTGGTCAGTCACCGGCAGCCCTGCCGCTCGCCACGCCGCGATCCCGCCGTCGAGGACCGCAACCGCGGGGTGTCCCACCCAGCGCAGCAGCCACCACAGCCGTGCCGCCACCGAGCTGTCCGCCGCGTCGTAGGCAACGACCGGGGTCATTGCGCTGACACCGGCTGCCCGCAGGGTTGCCTGCAGCGCCGCCGGTTCCGGGAGGGGGTGGCGTCCATCCGGGCCAGGCGCGCCGGCCAGGTCGCTGTCCACGTCGAGGAAGACCGCGCCGGGCAGGTGACCGGCCTGGTAGTCGGCGCGGCCGGGCCCGGTGAGCGACCACCGTACGTCGGCGACGACAACAGGCTCCGGGCCGGCGAGAAGCACGGCCAGCTCGTGGGGCGTGATCACCGGATCCATACACCCATCCTGCCGTCACTGCCAGTGGGTTTCCGCCATATGCCCAGCAGGCCACTACCATAAACACAACCGAGGGAGACTGGTGTGAACGATCTCATCGACACCACCGAGATGTACCTGCGCACCATCTTCGAGCTCGAGGAGGAAGGTGTGGTCCCGCTGCGGGCGCGGATCGCCGAGCGCCTGGGACAAAGTGGGCCCACTGTCAGCCAGACGGTGGCTCGTATGGAGCGCGACGGCCTTCTGACGGTGGCCGACGACCGGCATCTCGAGCTCACCGCGGAGGGCCGCAGCCGAGCCACTTCAGTGATGCGCAAGCATCGGCTGGCCGAGCTTCTCCTCGTCGACGTCATCGGGCTTGAGTGGGAGCAGGTACACACTGAAGCCTGCCGCTGGGAGCACGTGATGAGCGAAGCGGTGGAGCGAAAGCTGGTCGCGCTGCTCGGCAACCCCACCACGTCTCCGTACGGCAACCCGATCCCGGGGTTGGACGAGCTCGGGGTCGGAGAGGCTGCTGGCCCGGTCGAACCCGACCTGGTCCGGCTCGACGAAGTGGCCCGACGCGGCGGCGGCACGGTGGAGGTGCGACGGATCTCCGAGCACGTGCAGCTCGACCCGACCCTGATGGCGGACCTGCACAAGGTCGACGCGGTGCCCGGCAACATGGTCGAGGTGGCCGCCCAAGCCCGGGCGAACCATCCGATAGTGCTGTCCGGCCGAGGCGCCACAGTGGAAGTGAGCGGCTCACTCGCGCACGCGGTCATGGGCCTGCGGCGGTGAATGGACTGTCGGCGACGACCCGGTCCGATCGGATGCGGCTGCTGGTCACCGGGGGGGCGGGTTACATCGGCAGCATCTGCGCCGCGCGACTGGTTGAGGCCGGCCACGACGTCGTGGTCCTCGATGACCTGTCCACCGGGCACCGGGACGCGGTGCCGGCGGCCTGCCGGTTCATCGAGGGACCCGTCGAGGATGCCGGTGCGGTACTGGCCGAGGGCTTCGACGGGGTGCTGCATTTTGCGGCCCGCTCGTTGGTGGCTGAATCGATGGCGCTGCCGCAGCGATACTGGCTGGGCAACGTAGTGGCATCGCTGCGGCTGCTCGAGGCGATGCGCGAGCATCGGACTCCCCGGCTGGTCTTCTCCTCCACCGCGGCCACCTACGGCGAACCCGCGTCGGTGCCGATCACCGAGGAGGCAGCCGGCCAGCCAACCAACCCCTATGGGGCGACGAAACTCGCGATCGATCACGCCATCAGCTCCTATGCCAGCGCGCACGGCATCGCCGCCGTGAGCTTGCGATATTTCAATGTCGCCGGCGCCTACGGCCGCTACGGTGAGCGGCACACCGTCGAGACCCACCTCATCCCGTTGGTGCTGCAGGTCGCCCTCGGTCTCCGAGACAAGCTCATGGTGTTCGGGCAGGATTGGCCCACTCCGGATGGCACCTGCATCCGCGACTACATCCACGTGGTGGACCTCGCCGATGCTCACGAGCGGGCACTCGAGCAAGCCGTGCCCGGCGAGCATCGGATCTACAATCTGGGCAACGGAACCGGATTCTCGGTGCAGCAGGTGATAGACACCTGCCGGCAGGTCACCGGGCATCCCATCCCGGTTCTGTCCGCGCCTCGGCGGCCGGGGGACCCGGCGGTGCTCATCGCGGCCAGCGATCGAGCGCGCTGCGAGTTGGGCTGGAAGCCGCAGCGGGATGACCTCGTCGTGATCGTCGCCGATGCCTGGGAGTTCGCCCGCAACGGCTCCTGAACGCCGCCCGCGCGGGAGATCACCGCTGTCGTCGAGATCGTCGCTTGGTGGATTTGCGCACGGGTCGTACCAGGGCGCGGGCGGCGTCCACGGCGACGCTGCGCAACACCTCAGGTGGCAGTCCCCCATCCAGTGCCGCCCGCAGCAACCCGGACAGTGAATGTTGCGGGCAGGCGTGCAGCGCGGCGTCCAACGCGACGCCAGCCAGCGCGCCGTCCCCGCGAAGATATGCGGTGAGCGCCAGCAGCGCCGCAGGCTCAGCCAGCTCCGGTGCCGGAGTCGCGCGAACCAGGGCCAACCAGAGCCGCTCTGCGGCGTCCGCGCCGGAACCCGTGCACCAGGGCAAGCAAGCATCCCGGACCCGATGATCACACAACGCGGACGCGACCTCGGCGACGATGCCGTCAGTCAAGGCCAGCTCTCCCGCGGCTGCTGCTCGGTGCAACTCCTTCAACCGGACCCGTCGCTGAGCCACCAGCCGGGCGCTCAACGGATGCTCGGCGTCGGCCGCGGCCAGGAGGACCGCCCGCCGTTGCACTGCGCCGGGATCGTCTGGGGTGACCAGCTCGGCCATCTCCTCGCGGCTGCTGAACGTCACCGCACCAGCCGCGACGGTCGCGGCCGCCAGCGGGCTCGTAGTGGGATCGGCCACAGTTCCGGCGCAGAGCGGATCGTCGTAACAGCTCCATGGCGCGCCGCGCGCTGTCTCGGCAGCCCACGCCGCGTGCACCACAGGAAGACCGGCACCAGTGAGTAATCCGTCGAGGGCGTCCACCAACGCGCGGTGTGGAAGGTCACCATCCGGCGGGGAAGCACCTCCAATCACAACCAGCGCGACACCGGTGGGTCGCTGCCGCGCGATCGGTGGGAGCAGTTGCTCGGCCAACACCGTGGCTTGGTCGTTATCGACCAAATCGGCCCGCATGGTCAATCCAAGATTCTTACCGTGCAGGGCCAACAAGACCACCGAGTTGCGCGGGTGGAAGCCCAGTAGATGCGGGACAGCGGCGATCAGTTCGGAGGGGTCGGATAGCTGGATACGACCGGCGGTAGGTGCGCTCATGACGTCGAACCGTGCTCCCATGGGAGCTCGGGGGACAGTCACGTCGCGGTGGCCTGTGGATTGCGGCATGAGTGTGGACTACTACCCCCACCACGGCCGTCTCGTACCGCCGGAATGTCGGAGGGGGTAGTTATCCTGCCGCGCCGGCACGCCCATCGGCTGGTGTGTGAATTTCACGCGGCCTTCGGCAGACGTATGTCACCGCCGGAGGCAGATTCCACCAGACCGTGCGAGTGGTGAGAACCTCACAGAAGATCTCGCTGAGCAACGCCCGGAACTCGCGGGCCTGAGTCATCGACAACGCGTGCACGTAGGCGAAGGTGGTGAAGCAACCCCCTGGTCGCAGCGAGCGCGCCGTCGCGGCGACGATCGCCCGCTGTGCGTCCGTATCGATCAGTGACCATGGCAGACCGCTGACCACGGCATCAGCCGCAGGTACCTGGTGCTCGGCGAACAGCCTCGTCAGGTCGGCGGCGTCGCCGACCAGCACCTCGACGCCCGCATACTTGGTGCGCAGGTAGTGGGCCAGTCTCGGGTCGATCTCGACCGCCACATGCTGGCCCCGACCGGCGAGCCGGTATTCGATGGCCGCCGTGACCGAACCGGTGCCCGGCCCCAGCTCCACGACGACCGGCTGCCCGATGCGAGGCACTACGGCGGCCAGCCGCGCCGCCAGTTGCGGGGAACTCGGCGCTACTGCGCCCACGGTAGCCGGACTGCGCAGCGCGGCAGCGAGGAAGACGACGAGGTGTGGCGGTAAGAGCGGCATGGCGCCGAGCCTGCCCGCCGCAATGCCCTGTTGTGAAGGCGGCATCGCCGCCAGCGGTGGAATGGATCTGCCAGCGGGCAGCGTTATAGAGATTGTGAACGCTGAGCTATACCACATTGAGGCCGAGCCTTCGACCGAGGCGGGCACGGTACTTGTGCACGCCCTCACCGGATTTGTCGACGCCGGCCAGGCTGGGCAACTGGCGGTCGCGCATTTGCTGGCGAGTCTGGAGCACCGGGTAGTCGCCACATTCGACGTCGACCAGCTGCTGGATTACCGCTCTCGCAGGCCGGTGATGATCTTTGATGAGGACCGTTGGGCGAGTTACGAGCAGCCCAAGTTGGTGCTCTACGAAGTGGACGACTGCGCGGGCACCAGGTTTTTGCTCCTGACCGGTCCAGAACCCGATCTGTTATGGGAACGATTCTCCGACGCGGTTCGCGAGCTGGTCGAGCGCTTCGCGGTCGGCCTGACGGTCGGTTTGGGCGCGGTACCGATGGCGGTTCCGCACACCCGCCCAGCGGCGGTCACGGCACACGCCACCCGTCGCGAGTTGATCCCCGGTTATCACCGGTGGTTCAACACGATGCAGATGCCGGGTCACGCCGGAGCGCTGGTGGAGTTGCGACTGGGCGAGGCCGGGCACGATGCGATGGGTTTTGTCGTGCACGTGCCGCACTACTTGGCGCGCATGGAGTACCCAGAATCCGCTCGCGGCCTGCTGGAGCACCTGGCCCGCAGCAGCGGACTGAGCCTGCCCGTGGATGCGCTTCGCTCCGCGGCGCAGCGGGTTCTCGCCGAGGTCAACGAGCAGATTGCCCGCTCCCCGGAGAGCATGTCAGTGGTGGCCAGCTTGGAAGATCAGTTCGATTCCGTCATGGGCGGTTCTGACCGGCGCCCCCTGGCCGCGCTCGATGCCGAGGCTCTGCCCACCGGGGACGAGATCGCCGCGGAGTTCGAGGCGTTCCTCGCCGAGCAGGACGGCTCCCCCGAGAGCTAAGCCTGCTCTGGCGCGAAGGGTGATTCCCTCCCGCGCCGAACAGCTGGCCGGTTCGTTGGCGGGAGTGGCATGCTCGGCGGATGCCGCTGCTCGGCCGGCTCGCGACCGCGTCTGCTGTGGCGTGGGCTTACCTCGTCGTCGGGCATGGCGGCTTCTGGCTCGCCTCGCCCCGCCTGCCGGCCGGCCCGCCGGAGCCCGACTACTGGCCCAGTGTCGGAGTCGTCGTCCCGGCGCGTGACGAGGCCGCGGTGCTTCCCGAGACGTTGCCCACGCTGCTCGCGCAAGATTACCCGGGTGAGCTTGCGGTGTGGCTGGTCGACGACGGGAGCACCGACACCACCGCGTCACTCGCGCGCAGCCTCGCCGACCAAGCGGGAACCTCGTTGACCGTCCTGACGGCCCCGCCTCCGCCGCCGGGATGGACCGGCAAGCTCAACGCCGTCCAGCACGGCGTGGAATTCGCCAGCGCCATCGGAGTCGAGTTCCTGTTGCTCACCGACGCCGACATCGCCCACCACCCATCCTCGGTGCGCCGGCTGGTCGCCACCGCGCTGGCAGACAGCCGAGAGCTTGTGTCGCTGATGGCGCTGCTTCGTGTGCAGACCGGTTGGGAGCGCCTCCTCGTGCCGGCGTTCGTCTACTACTTCGCCCAGCTCTACCCGTTCCCCCGGGTCTCCCGGCGTGGTGGCCGGACCGCTGCGGCCGCTGGCGGCTGCGTCCTGGTCCACCGAACAGCTTTAGCGCGGGCTGGAGGCCTGACCCGCATCCGCGGGGAGCTCATCGACGACGTGGCTTTGGGTCGGCTCCTCAAACGCTCAGGGGCAAGGATCTGGCTGGGCTTCACCGGCGACCCACCCGAGGTCCGCAGTGTCCGGCCCTATCCCCACCTCGCCGACCTGTGGACCATGGTGACTCGCAGCGCCTACACCCAGCTGCGCCGGTCACCGGTGCTTCTCGCCGGCACGCTCGCCGGCCTGGGCCTGCTTTACATCGTCCCGCCGATCGCCGCACTCGCCGGGCTGGCCAGGCGCTCGCCGATGCCCGCTGCGGCCGGGTTCGGTGCATGGGCCGCGATGGCCGCTACCCAGGCGCCGGTGCTGCGCCTATACGGTCTCTCGCCGCTGCGCGGGCTCATCCTGCCGGCGGTCGCCACCCTTTACGCCGCCATGACGGTGGACTCAGCGCGCCGCCACGCGACCGGTCACGGCGGCGCCTGGAAGGGTCGACTCGCTGCGCCAGATCGTGGCGCGACGCGCTAAGCGGCGCACGCCATGATCGCTTCACAGCTACGGATTGCTGCTCGGTAGCTGCGCGTGGTGGGTTGGTCCAGTAGCGGGTCGCTGAGCTGGCCGCGCCAGTACCGGATGGCGTGGAGCGCGACTGCGCGGGCGTGAGTGGGGGTGGTGTCCGGTGGCAGGCCGAGTCGAGTGGTTGATGAGGTGCCGCGACCGCCGAGTACCTGATCGAGGGCG